>JAMNXV010000118.1 GCA_023623185.1 Bacillota bacterium | reverse complement strand
ATGGGGGAGGACTTCGCCACCAACCTCGGGGTGAACTACCGGCAGGTGGTCAACATCGGCCTGGCCCTCGTCTCCCTGGTGTCCGCGCTGGTCATTCTCACCGTAGGGATGCTGCCCTTCCTGGGCCTCATCATCCCCAATCTCGTCTCCATCTTCCAGGGCGACCACCTGCGGCGCAACCTGCCGCTCACGGCTTTGGTGGGCGCCGTCTTCCTGCTGGCCTGCGACATCGTGGGGAGGCTGATCATCTACCCGTACGAGGTGCCGATCGGCCTGACCGTCGGGGTGATCGGAAGCGGGATGTTCCTGTACTTGCTATGGAAGGGACAGCGAACCAGTGAAGCATAAGCGGAACCTCATCATCCTGGGCATTCTCCTCCTGCTGGCGCTCTTGGTGGTCTGCCTCTACCTGTTCGTCCCGCTGCGCGGGAACATCCAGTACATCCTGAAGCTGCGCACCAACAAGGTGCTGGCCATCGCCCTCACCGGAGCGGCGATCGCCTACTCGACGGTCATCTTCCAGACCATCACCAACAACCGGATCCTAACCCCGTCCATCATCGGGATGGATTCGGTCTACCAGCTCTTCCAGACGGCCATGGTCTTCTTCTGGGGGTCCACGACGCTGCAGTTCGTCGACCAGCAGATCAATTTCATCCTGACCGTGGTCCTGATGATCGGCTTCGCCCTCCTGCTCTACCAGGTGCTCTTCCGGAAGGATGGCACCAACCTCCACTTCCTGCTGCTGATGGGGATCGTGATGGGCACGCTGTTTGGGAGCCTCACGACCTTCCTGCAGGTGCTCATCGACCCCAACGAGTACAGCGGCCTGCAGGCCCGCCTGTTCGCCAGCGTGAGCCGGGTCAACACGAACCTGCTCTTCCTGGGCGGCGGGCTGATGATCCCGGCGATGCTCTACGGTCTGCGGTACGTGCGCACGCTGGACGCCATCGCGCTGGGCCGCGATCACGCCGTCAACCTGGGTGTGGACTACGGGCCCGTGATCAGGCGGATGCTGGTGCTGGTGGCCGTCCTGGTGGCGGCATCCACGGCGCTGGTAGGCCCGATCACCTTCCTGGGGCTGCTGGTGGCCAACGTGAGCTACCACATGCTCGACACCTACCGGCGCGGCCCGCTGATCGCCGCGGCGGTTTCGGTGAGCGTGGTGTTTCTGGTCGGCGCCCAGCTCATCATGGAGCGGGTGTTCGTCTACACCACACCGGTCAGCGTGATCGTGAACTTCATCGGCGGCATCTATTTCCTCTACCTGGTATTGAAGGAGAGAACGGCATGGTAAAGGTGCGTGGCGTTTCCAAGTCCTTCGGGCCCAAGCAGGTTCTCCGGGACGTCTCGCTGGACATCGCCAAGGGCCAGGTGACCACGCTCATCGGCCCCAACGGCGCGGGCAAGAGCACCCTGCTTTCGCTGATGTCGCGGCTGCTGCCCAAGGACAGCGGGCAGATCCTGATCGACGGGCGGGAGATCGGCCAGTGGCGCTCCGACGAGCTGGCCCGCCGGCTGGCGATCCTGAAGCAGACCCACCACCTGAACATCCGGCTGACGGTGCGCGAGTTGGTGGAGTTCGGCCGGTTCCCGTACAGCCACGGGCGGCTGACCCGGGAGGACCGGGAGATCGTCGACGAAGCGCTGAATTACCTGGAGCTTCACGACATCGCCGGAAAGTACCTGGATCAGCTGAGCGGCGGCCAGCGGCAGCGGGCGTTCATCGCCATGGTGCTCGCACAGGACACGGAGTACGTCCTGCTGGATGAGCCCCTGAACAACCTGGACATGAAGCACGCGGTGCAGATCATGCGCATCATGCGCGGGATGGCGGACGACCTGGGCAAGACGGTCGTGCTGGTGCTGCACGACGTCAACTTCGCCTCGGCGTACTCCGACCAGATCGTCGCCCTGAAGGACGGCCGGGTGGCGGCCGCGGGCACGCCCGACGAACTGATCCGTTCCGACGTGCTGGGCGAGATCTACGAGATGGAGATCCCCATCGAGACCGTGGGTGGCTGCCGGGTGTGCATCTACTTCACCGGGGAGCAGGCCGCGGGGCTCTAGGCACCAGAACGCAGAACCGAAATCCCTACAACAACGCACGAGGTGGTTTCTGATGAAGCGCACGGTTTCCCTGGTCAGCACGCTGCTCGCCCTGACCCTTGCTGTGGCCGGATGCGCCGGCGTCGCAAGCACGGATGCCAACGGCAGTGCCGGCGGCAGCACCAGCCCCGTCCAGACGGCCGAGCCGCGCCCCGAGACCCAGGACACGATCTTGATCACCCACCAGCTGGGTGAGACCGTCGTTCCGGTGAACCCCGAGAAGGTCGTCGTCTTCGACTTCGGCATCCTGGACACGCTGGACCTGTTGGGCGTCGAAGTCGCGGGCCTGCCCCAGGGGAACGTTCCTCCTTATCTCAGCCAGTACACCCACAGCCGGTACACCAACGTCGGCACGCTCCAGGAGCCCGACTTCGAGGCCCTGAGCGCCCTCGACCCCGACCTGATCATCATCTCGGCCCGTACCTCCACCCACTACGAGGCGCTGTCGGAGCTGGCGCCCACCATCTACCTGGCCGTGGACACGAGCCAGTACATGGAGTCCTTCAAGCAGAACATGGAGCACATCGGCGCCATCTTCCAGAAGGAGGAGCAGGTGGCGGCCGAGCTGAAGAAGATCGAAGACCAGATCGCCGCGGTCCGCGCCAAGGTCGCCGGCGGCAGCGAGAAGGCGCTGATCCTGCTGTCCAACGACAAGTCCATCAGCGCCTACGGCCCGGGTTCCCGCTACGCCCTGATCCACGACGTGCTGGGCTTTCCCGCCGCCGACCCGACCATCGAGGTGAGCACGCACGGCCAGCAGGTCTCCTTTGAGTACGTGAAGGAGAAGAACCCCGACTACATCTTCGTCATCGACCGGGCGGCGGTCGTCTCCGGCGGCGGCCAGTCGGCCAAGGACACGCTGGACAACGACCTGATCCGGCAGACCAACGCCGCCCAGAACGGGAGGATCATCTACCTCGACCCCAACTACTGGTACCTCTCCGGCGGCGGGCTCGTCTCGGTCTCCCAGATGATCGAGGAGGTCGCAGCGGCCGTCCGGTAGCGGCGTGGAAAACCAACCGCCAGATCTGCAGCGGCAGGTCTGGCGGTCGCATTTTCCGCATAGGCTAGGCCGCCATGAATCAGCCTGAGGCTGAGAGGAGTGTGGAGTTCATGACGCAGCCTGGCGCCATCAGCCATTACTTCGCCGGGGCCAACACCCCGCGCGGGTTCTACTCCCGGTACGAGCAGATCGCTCCGCCCGACGCCGCGAAGGTCATCATCCTGAAGGGCGGGCCCGGCACGGGCAAGTCCACGTTCATGCGGCGCATCGCCGAGGAGCTCCTGGCCAGGGGGCACGACGTGGAGTACTTCCACTGCTCCGCAGACAATGAGGGCATCGACGCCATTTACATCCCGGCAGCCGATGCAGCGGTGATGGACGGGACCGCCCCGCACGTGATGGACCCCCAGTTCCCCGGCGCCGTGGAGGAGATCATCAACCTGGGGCAGTTCTGGAACGAGGCGGCGCTGCGCTCGCCCGCTGTGAAGGCGGAGATCATCCGCCTGACCCGGGGCTACAAATTCTGGTTCCAGCGGGCCCGCGACGCCCGCCGGGCCGCGCTGGCCTGGCTGGAGGAGTGGGCGGCCTACCACCGGGAGTGCCTGGACATGGGGCGGGTGTACGCCGCCAGCGAGGCGATCATCGCGCAGGTGCTCCAGGGGACCGCTTCCGATGGAGGGCGCAGCGCCGCGTCCGGCGCAGCCGAGCCCGGAGATCCCGCACCCCGCGGCGCCGAGGCCCGTGCCGGCCGAGCCCGCCGGCTCTTCGCCTCGGCCATTACGCACGGCGGGGCGAAGAGCTGGCTCGGTCCGATTTTCGACCACCTGCAGCGGCGCATCGTCCTCCAGGGCCCGCCGGGCACCGGGAAGAAGACGATCGTGGAGCGGCTGGCAGACACTGCCCTGGCCCGGGGGTTTGATCTGGACGTCTTCTACTGCACCATGTACCCCGAGCGGGCGGAGCACGTGCGGCTCAGGGGCCTGGGCACGGGGGTGATCACCTCGTTCTGGCCCCACGAATACGCCCCGCAGCCCGGCGACCAGGTGATCGACACGGGTGAGTTCGTGGACAGGGCCAGGCTGGCGGACTACGCGGAGGCCATCGCGGGCGCGGAGGCGGCCTTCCGCGCGGCCGTGGAGCGCGAGATGCACCACCTGGGCCAGGCCAAGGCCTGGCACGACGAGCTGGAGCGCTGCTACATCCCGCACATGGATTTCGCGGCGATGGAGCGGGTGCAGAAGGAGACCCTGGAGCGGATCCTGGCGCTGATCGCCGAGCGAGGCGCGTAGCTGCGCCACGCCGCGTGCGCAGCGAGTTGGAGTGAGCGGCTTCCCTGGCGGCCGGGCGCAGCCCCCGGCCGCCAGGGAAGTTTGCGTAAGGCTGCGCCATCCTTCCTTGCGCTACCCGCCCGGGGCAGCATCCCGCAGGTGGCGCTCCAGGGCCCGCTCCAGGTCCAGCAGGGCGCCGACCATCTCCTCCCGCAGCCAGTGCCGGGTGCGGGAGTGGTGGAAGTAGCGCACGGCCAGCAGCGCGGCCTGCGCCGCGGGCAGGGGGATCTGCAGCTCGGCGGGGCGCACCGAATTGGGTATGGCGCCCAGGAGGCCACGGATCTCCTCGATCTCGGCGTTGGCCAGGTCCATGCGGGCCACCTCCAGGACCACCTCCAGGGATCCCCTGAGCACGAACGGGTTCCTGACCCTGACCGACAGCGTGGACATGAAAAAACCCTCCCCTGGTAGGAGGGTATGTCCATTTGTGCCCTCCAGATGCCACCGGCCGCTCAGCAGGGGGATCGGGGAGGGAACGGGAACATCATTTAGGAACGCCCGCCAGCCCGCGCGGCGTGGCGCAGCAGGTTGGTGAGGGCCCGTGCCTCCTCGCTGCGGGGCTGGGCGCGCATCAGGAGGGCCCGCAGGCGCGCGGCCGCCTGCGCGCGGCGGGCCGGACCGCTGCCGGGGTAGAGGGCCTGGAGCAGGCCCTCCACCGCCGCAAACAGCGCCTCCCGCTCCTCGCCGGTGGCCAGCGGGGCGATGGCGCCGGTGGCCGGCGGGGCAGCGCCGCCGGGGACAGCCGTGGCGGCGGGGCCCGGGGCCCGCCGGGCGGCCGTGCCGGGCGTGACGGGGGCGTCGGGCTGGGAAGCGTCCAACAGCATGGCGGCCGTCCACAGCTCGTAGGCGATCACCAGGGCGGCCTGCGCCAGGTTGAGGGAGCGGTTGAAGGGGTGCGTCGGTATCGTGATGACGCCGTGGCACCGGTCCAGGGCGTGGTTGGGCAGCCCGTCCTGCTCCGGTCCGAAGAGGATGGCGACCCGCTGTGCCCGGGCATGGGCCAGCACCTCGGGCGCGGCCTCGCGGGGGAGGTACACCCGCCGCTCGGTCTCCCGGGGGCGGCCGGTGGTCCCCAGCGTGAGCCCGCAGTCCGCGAGGGCGTCGTCCAGCGTGGGAAAGCGCCGGGTGCGCCGGATGAGCGGTTCGGTGTGGTGGGCGATGCCCGCGATGCGGTAGGGGTCGAACGCGGCGGGCTCCACGAGCCGCAGGTCGGAGAGGCCGAAGTTGGACATAACGCGGATGATGGCCGCCACGTTGACCACGTCCTGCGGCTGGTAGAGCACCAGCGTGACCCCGTCGAGCGGTGAAGGCTGCATGGGCATGTTCCTCTCTCCTGACGAAGCTTATGATTGCCCATTTCGCTGGCCGGTGTTTCCTGGCCTGCCGAACCTTTCTGGGCGCGGGCGAATCTATCGGTTTGGAGTGACGCATAATGAACTACCTGGTCGTGATTCTGCTGGCCGTAGCGGCGATCACCGCCGTGACCCTCATCCGCACCCGCCACGACAGGCAGCTCCTCACCGACGAGGTGCGCCGCCGGGGCGGCGAGGTGGTGCAGCTTACCCGGGTGCGGCGGGGCAGCCCCTTCCCCGACACCGGGCGGGGCTGGTGGGCCTGGAAGGTGGAGTGGCGGGACGCAGGGGGGGAACGGACCTCCTGGGCCCTGACGACCAGAGACGGCCTGGGGGAGTGGAGGGATTGACGTGCTGCGGGCGACTGGGGTGACCCTGACCCTGAGCGTGACCGATCTGGAGGAAGCCCTGGCCGGATTCGCCGCCGGGGCCGTTCACGATCTGCGGGTGGAACTGGAGAGCGGCGCCGTCGTGGTGCGGCTGCGGGTGCCGGTGGACGCCGTGCGCATGGCGGTGCCCATCGACCTGCGTTTCAGCGTGCTGGCCGCCGCCGGAAGCCTGGTGAAATTGGGCGTCACGTGGACCAACATGGGCCTACTGCCCGCCTTCGTCAAGGAGAAGGCCCTGCAGAAGGCCTTCGAGGCCCTGCCCGGGGAGTACCGGGACGGCATCTACCGGCTGGACCTGGGTGAGGCGCTGGAGCACGTGCCGGTCAGCTTCCGGCTGAAGGGGGTGCACGTGGACCGGGACGGCATCGTGGTGGACCTGGCCGACGTGATGCTGTTTCCCATCGACACCTCGGGCCTGGGGGCCGTGCAGCCCGGCGCCCTGGTGCCGGTTCCCAGCAGCGAGGAGCAGACGATCCCCGAGCACCAGGGCTTCTACCAGAAGCTGCGTGAGCAGGTGCGGCGGTACGCCGCCGCCAGGGCCCCCCAATGGGCGCAGCCCCTCATCCCCTGGCTGCTGGCGGTGCCCGACTTCTTCGTGATGCTGGTGCGGCTGACGCGGGACCCGCGGGTGCCGGCCTCGGCCAAGATCATCGCCGGGGCCACGGTGGCCTACTTCGTGTCGCCCATCGACCTGATTCCCGATCCCATCCCGCTCATCGGCGAGATCGACGACCTGGGGCTCGCGCTGCTGGCGGTGGAGCAGATCGCCAAGATCGTGCCGCACCACGTGGTGCAGGAGGCGTGGCCGGGCGAGGGCGATGTGCTGGAGCTGGTGCGCGAGGGCACGAACCTCATCACCCGGGTGCTTCCCAACCGTGTGCTGAAGGCCCTGAAGAAGGTGTTGGAGCAGCCGGCATAGCCCGGTCGCACCCTCTCCCGTTTGACGGATGGCCGCGCTGGCAGGGATGGAATGGCAGCGAGGGCGAATCATGAACCATACGAACCGAATGAAGGAGGTTCCCAACATGGACCGCCCCGATCAGGGTCAACTGCTCACCGAAGGTGTCGTCGCCAAGTTCCTCAGGTACGTGCAGGTCGACTCGCCCTCGGGCGAGGGCGAGGGGGTGCCCAGCACCCCGGAGCAGTGGGACATGGCCCGGCTCCTGGAAGCTGAACTGCGGGCCCTGGGCCTGAGCGACGTGAAGGTCGACGAGCACGCCATCGTCACGGCCACGCTGCCCGGGAACAGGCCCGGCGCCCCGGCCATCGGGCTGCTGGCCCACTTCGACACCTACCCCGGCACCCCGGGCCGCGGCGTGAAGCCGCTGGTGCACCGCAACTACGACGGCGGCGAGATCCGCCTGCCCGCCGGGCCGGTGATCCGGCCGGAGGAGCACCCCGACCTGCGGCGCTGCATCGGCCACGACATCATCACCTCGGACGGGTCTACGCTCCTGGGCGCGGACGACAAGGCCGGGGTGGCGATCATCATGGAGATCGTGAGCCGCCTGCTCCGGCAGCCGGACATCCCGCACGGGCCCATCCGCATCGGCTTCACGCCCGATGAGGAGACCGGAAAGGGCATACGGCGCTTCGACGTGGCCGCCTTCAACGCCGCTGCCGCGTACACCTTCGACGGCAGCGCGCTGGGCGAGGTGGAGAGCGAGAACTTCAACGCCCGGAACCTGGAGATCACGATCACCGGGCGGAATGCGCACACCGGCACGGCAAAGGGGCAGATGATCAACGCCGTCAGCCTGGCCGCGGAGTTCTGCATGGCCATTCCGCCGACGATGCGCCCCGAGACCACCCAGGGGTACGAGGGGTTCATCCACGTAAACAACATCAGCGGTTCCGTGGAAGAGGTCACCGTGAAGATCCTGCTGCGCGACTTCACCGATGAGGGGCTGGAGCAGAAGCAGGCCATCGTGGAAGGGCTGCTGGCCGGGCTGGAGCAGCGGTACCCCGGGGCCCGTACCGCCCTGAAGCAGACCGGCGGCTACCGGAACATGAAGACGGGGGTCGCCAGGGACCCCCGTGTGCTGGAACTGGCCCTGCAGGCCGTGCGGGACGCCGGCCTGGAGCCGGTGCAGAAGCCCATTCGCGGCGGGACGGACGGCGCCGTGCTGACCGAGATGGGCCTGCCGTGCCCGAACCTGTTCACCGGCGGCGTGAACTACCACAGCCGCACGGAGTGGGCGTCGGCGCAGTGGATGGAAAAGGCCGTCGAGGTGGGGCTCCACCTGGTGCGCCGCTGGGCGGAAGAAGAGGCCCTGCCGACAGCGCAGGCCTGAGCCCTGTGTCTCAGGCGCCGCGCTTCTTGGGCTTCTCTCCGCCGACGAGCGTGGAGGGAATCTGCGCCCCGGTGGCCAGCCGCAGCACGGCCGGCTCGCCGGGCAGCACCTCGCCCCGGATTCCCAGCCAGCGCAGCGCTTCCTCCACGGCCTTCCGGTCTTCCGGCGTTTCGACGTAGAAGGCGAGGACCTCGCCGGTCTCCCTGCTGGCGGCCAGCAGGAGAACCCAGCCGTTGCCGGAGCGGCGGCACAGGCGGTACGTCTGGGGCGGGGCATCCGGGTTCGGGTGGCGGAAGGCCCAGTAGAGGCCCCTGGGGCTGGATCCGGTAAGCCGTGCTGCGTCCAGGACCTTGCGGACGAGCGATGCCATCGGCGCATACCTCCCGTAGCTTGGTGGGCAGATTAAGAGGTTGATATTATCACTTTAGCAAAAGAAGTCGCACGGGGAAAGCCCCGTCGGCGTGAAGGAGCTGACAGGCAGTGGGTGTGCACGACCACAAGGAAGAGGCGGCCAGGGAGATCGGGCAGCTATCCGCGGGAATCATAACGGTGAGCGACACGCGCACCGAGGAGACCGACGAGTCGGGCCGGCTGCTGCGCGAGCTGCTGACGGGCGCCGGCCACAGTGTGGAGGCGTACGCCATCGTCAAGGATGAGATGGCGGCCATCCGGCGCACCGTGCTGAACTTCGCGGAGCGCGTGGACTTCATCGTCGTCAACGGCGGAACGGGCATGACCCCGCGCGACGTCACCATCGAGGCCTGCCGCCCCCTCTTCTCCAAGGAGGTGGAGGGCTTCGGCGAGCTGTTCCGCATACTCTCCTTTGAGGAGATCGGCTCGGCGGCGCTGATGTCGCGGGCCGCCGCGGGCGCCATGGGCCGCACAATGCTCTTCTGCGTGCCCGGATCGAAGGCCGCGGTGCGACTGGCGACGGAGCGGCTGATCCTGCCCGAGATCAAGCACCTGGTGAGCCATATTCGCAAGGGATAGGCGGAAGCGGCCCGTGCCCGTGGCGCCAACCCTACCGATGGCGTGAGCTTGCAGGAAACGTGACAGACACGATTTGTTTGGGTAGAATATATTGGTGCATGGAAGCACAACACGTGAATCGGGAACCGACCCCGCGGGTTGGTGGCACACGAGGAGGATGGGAATGAAGCGTGGAGATTGGCTGATCGAGGAACAGACCCCCAGTTATCAGACCCGGTGGCGGGTGAAGGACGTGCTCCATGTGGAGCAGACGCCTTACCAGCTGCTTCGCCTGGTCGAAATGGAGGACTTCGGCCGCGCCCTGGTGCTGGACGATGCGGTGCAGACCACCGTGGGCGATGAACATATCTACCACGAGATGATCGCGCACGTTCCGCTGTTCACCCACCCGAATCCGGAGCGCGTCCTGATCATCGGCGGTGGCGACGGCGGCACGGCGCGGGAGGTCTGCCGGCACGAGTCGGTGACGAAGGTGGACATGGTGGAGATCGACCGGGCGGTCATCGAAGCCTGCAAGAAGTACCTGCCCGAGACCGCCTGCGGCATGGATCACCCCAAGGTCAACCTGGTGGTGGGCGACGGCCTGAAGTGGGTCGCGGACCACACCGACGAGTACGACGTCATCATCGTCGATTCGTCCGACCCCGTCGGGCCCGCGACGGGGCTGTTCAACAGGGCGTTCTATGAAAACGTTTACCGGGCGCTGAAGGCGGAGGGGCTGTTCGTGGCCCAGGTGCTGTCGCCGTTCTTCCATCAGGATCTCATCCGCGATGTGTACGGCGTGGTCTCCACGATCTTTCCCATCACCATGCCCTATCTGACGGTGGTTCCCACGTATCCCAGCGGCCTGCACTGCTTCATGCTGGGCTCCAAGAAGCACAGCCCGCTGCGGGAGGGCATCGGCAAGCCGTCCTGGCCCACCCGCTGGTACACGCCGGCCATTCACCGGGCCGCGTTCGAGTTGCCCCCGATGGTCGCCGAACTGGTCGAGCCGGCGGGTGTGCAGACCGGCCAGTAGCCGTTTGCATCCGGGCGGTACGCCTCGCACGTGCGAGGGCGTACCGCCTTTTCGCGCCAGTGCGCGGCCTGTCGGGCGCCCTTGCACCGCCTGGCCGCACATTCCGGCGTAGTCACGGGCCCCTGCGCCGGCCTTTCGGCGCGCGGGTATTTCTTCTGGGCTCCTCCGGACGGAGGAAAATGCTTCAGTTCCACATATTTTTGGCCAGTCGAAAGGAGTTCGCCTTTGGTCGGAGAATATGGGTTCCTCAATACCTAAACGTCAGGGTGGCGAAAGACGTAGAATATTAACAATCGCCAACCCTGCAGGATTGAGGGAGGGGCAGCACACGTGAAAAGGATCCTGACGGGTTTCCTGGCGGTCTCTCTGTTTGCGCTTGCGGCTTGCGGTGGTGGTGCCCCTGCCGGGGGCTCCGGGGGCGGTGCGGACACGATCAAGATCGGGTGGATCGGGCCGCTCTCCGGTGAGAACAAGACCTACGGCGAGTCGACGAAGCGGGGTGTGGAGCTCGCGCTGGAGGAGATGGGCTACAAGATCGGCGACAAGACCGTCGAGCTCATCGCCGGCGACGACCGCAGCGACTCCACCGAGGCGGTGAACCTGGCCACGAAGATGATGACGCAGGACGGCGTGGCGGCCATCATCGGCCCGGTGACGTCCGGCCCGGCCATCGCAGTGAGCGCGATGACCGAGACCTACAAGGTCCCGATGATCACGGCCACCGCCACAGCGCCCAAGGTGACGGTGAACGACGACGGCGCCCGGAAGCCCTTTGTGTTCCGTGCCTGCTTCATCAACCCGTTCCAGGGGCAGGCGGCCGCGAACTTTGCCAGCGAGGAGCTGGGCGCCAAGCGGGCCGCGGTGCTCTACGACAAGGGCAACGACTACACCATCGGGCTGGCCGAGGCCTTCCGGGCGACCTTCGAGGCCAACGGCGGCGAGGTGATCGCCTGGCAGTCCTACGGCGGTGACGACACGGACTTCTCGGCCATCATGACCAACGTCTCCGCGCTGAAGCCCGATGTGCTCTACCTCCCGGACTACTACGGCCGCGTTTCGCTGATCGCCAAGGCGGCGAAGGACAAGGGCATCGACGTGCCGATGCTCGGCGGCGACGGCTGGGACTCGCCCGACCTCGATTTCGAGACCCTGGCCGGCGGCTACTTCACCGCACACTACTCCGATCAGGACGAGCGTGAGGCCGTGCAGAGTTTCGCCACCAAGTTCCAGGAACGCTATGGTGAGAGGCCCGATTCCTTCGCCGCGCTGGGCTACGACGCGGCCAAGCTGCTGATGGGCGCCATCGAACGTGCCGGCAGCACCGACGGCGAGGCGATTCGGGCCGCGCTGCAATCCACCCACGACTTCCCCGCCGTGGGCGGCCAGCTCACCTTCGACGAGTGGGGCAATCCGATCAAGTCTGCCGTGCTGCTGCAGGTTCAGGCCGACGGGACCTACAAGTACATCACCAACGTGGACTAGCCTACGTCGGTCCAGGGCCAGTCTCTGCAGGCTGGCCCTGGACCTGTTTTCCTGGAAGGGGGCGAGCAGATGGAACACCTGTTGGAACAAACGCTGAACGGGCTGCAACTGGGCTTTGTCTACGCCCTCATCGCCGTCGGCTACACGATGGTTTACGGCATCATCAAGCTGATCAACTTTGCGCACGGGGACGTCTTCATGATCGGCGCGTTCGTGGCGGTCTTCGGGTTCACGTCCTGGGGGCTGCCCTGGCCCTTGGCCATCCTCGTGGCCATGCTCGCCTGCGCGGTGCTGGGCATGGGCATCGAGCGGCTGGCCTACCGGCCGCTGCGGATCAAGGGCGCCCCGCGCATCGCAGCGCTCATCACCGCCATCGGCGTCTCCCTGTTCATTGAATACTTCACCAGTCTCGATTTCGTCTTCGGCTCCGATTACCGGAATGTGCCCCGGGTGCTGCCTGAGCGGCGCTGGGAGATCTTCGGCGTCAGCATCAACAACGTTCAGGTGCTGGTGCTGGTCACCGTGCTGGTGCTGGTGGTCTTCCTGCAGCTGGTGGTCTACCGCACCAAGGTGGGCAAGGCCATGCGGGCGGTTTCACAGGACATGGACGCCGCCCGGCTGATGGGCATTGACGTCGACCGGATCATCGGCTTCACCTTCGCGCTGGGGTCTGCCCTCGCGGCGGCGGCCGGCGCCCTCTTCGCCATGGCCTACCCGCAGATCCACCCGTTCATGGGCATCATGCCGGGTCTGAAGGCGTTCACCGCCGCCGTCCTCGGCGGCATCGGCTCCATTCCCGGCGCGCTGCTGGGGGCGCTGGTGATGGGTCAGGTCGAGGTGCTCACCGCGGCCTACCTCACCACCGACTTCCGGGATGCCATCGCCTTCGCGCTGCTGATCCTGGTCCTGCTCTTCCGGCCCACCGGCCTGCTGGGCAAGACCGCACCGGAAAAGGTATAGGAGGTGCTGCCTGTGCGGAAAGAGATGCTGCTCCCGGCCGCGGCGGTGGCGCTCCTCTACCTCGTGCTGGCCCTGCTGCGGCAGGCGGGAGTCATCGGCATCTACTGGGGACAGATCGTGGATCTCGCCCTGATCACCACGATCCAGGCGGTGGGGCTGAGCCTCATCTACGGCTTCGCCGGCCAGTTCTCCCTGGGCCACGCCGCGTTCTACGGCCTCGGCGCCTACGTCGCGGCCTTCATCACCCGGACGCAGGGGGGCACACCGCTCACTTTTGCGCTGGCCCTGCTGGCGGGCGCTGCGGTGGCCGGAATCGTCGCCCTCATCATCGGCCTGCCGATCCTGCGCCTGCGCTCGGACTACCTGGGCATCGCGACGCTGGGCTTCGGCATCATCGTCAAGGTGATGCTCGACAACGCCGACAAGCTGTCGCCCGTGCTGGGCGGGGCCCGGGGGATGGCGGGCATTCCGCGGCTCACCACGTTCCACTGGGTCTTCTGGCTGGCCGTGCTTACCATTCTGATCGCGCGCAACCTGGTCAATTCCAGCCACGGCCGCAGCTGCATCGCCGTGCGGGAGGACGAGGTGGCCGCAGACATCATGGGGATCGACACCACCCAGTTCAAGACGCTGGCCTTCGTGATGGGCTGCGCCATGGCCGGCCTGGCCGGCGGCCTCTACGCCCACCTGTACAGCTTCCTGCACCCCAGCAGCTTCGACTTTCTGAAGTCCTTCGACGTGCTGCTGGTGGTGGTGCTGGGCGGGCTGGGTTCGCTGACGGGCACCGTGGTCACGTCGATCGGCTGGGTCTTTCTGCTGGAGGGGCTGCGCGATGTGCTGGGCCAGCAGTTCCTGGACTGGCGGTGGGTCGTCTACGCCCTCATCCTGATCGCGGTGATGATCGCCCGCCCTCAGGGGCTCATGGGCGGCAAGGAGCTGAGCCTGGACATGCTGCTCAGGCGCAGGGCGGCGCGAGGAGGTGCGGACCATGGCGCTGCTTGAGTGTCGGAACGTCTCCCGCCACTTCGGGGGCCTGCGGGCCCTGAGCGGGCTGGATCTGTCCCTGGAGCAGGGTGAGGTGGTGGGCCTGATCGGCCCGAACGGCGCCGGCAAGACCACGGTGTTCAACGTGATCACCGGCGTGTTTCCGCCCACCGAGGGGGAGGTGCTGCTGGAGGGGCGTGTGCTGAACGGGCTGAAGCCCTACCGCATCACCCAGCTGGGCATCGCCCGCACCTTCCAGAACATCCGGCTCTTCCGGGAGATGTCGGTGCTGCACAACGTGATGGCCGCCATGCACCCCCGCTGCGGGTACGGCCTCGTGGACGCCCTGCTCCGCACGGCCCGGTTCGGGCGGCGGGAGCGGGAGATGCGGGACGAGGCGCTCGCGCTGCTGGAGCGCATGAACCTGGCCGACCGGGCGCACGACAAGGCCGGATCTCTTCCCTACGGCGACCAGCGCCGTCTGGAGATCGCCCGGGCGCTGGCCACGCATCCCAAGGTGCTGCTCCTGGACGAGCCCGCCGCGGGCATGAACCCCGCGGAGGTGGATGAGCTGGTGGAGCTGATCCGCGGCATCGCAGGGGACTTCGGGCTGACCGTGCTGCTGATCGAGCACCAGATGGGGCTCGTGATGAACCTGTGCGAGCGGCTGGTGGTGCTGGACTTCGGCGAGGTCATCGCGAAGGGCACGCCGGGCGAGATTCAGCGGAATCCCCGCGTGCTGGAAGCCTACCTGGGCAAGGGGGTGGTGTGATGCTCCAGGTACAGGACCTGCGGGTTGCCTACGGGAACATTCAGGCCCTGCATGGGATCTCGCTTTCGGTGGCGGAGGGGGAGATCGTCACCCTGATTGGGGCCAACGGCGCCGGCAAATCCACCACCTTGCGGGCGATATCGGGGCTGGTGCGGCCCCGGGCGGGGAAGATCGTGTTCCAGGGGCAGGACATCACCCGGACGCCTGCGCACAAGATCGTGGCGATGGGCGTGGGCCACGTGCCCGAAGGCCGGAAGATCTTCACGGAGATGACGGTACAGGAGAACCTGGAACTGGGGGCGTACATCGCTGATCCGAAGCGGTTCCACGAGGACCTGAACGCCGTGTTCGAGCGGTTCCCCCGGCTGCGGGAGCGGCGGCGTCAGTCCGCATCCACCCTCTCCGGCGGCGAGCAGCAGATGCTCGCCCTGGGCCGGGCGCTTATGCTGAGGCCGAAACTGCTGCTCCTGGACGAGCCCTCCATGGGCCTCTCGCCCCGGCTGGTGCAGGAGATCTTCGAGATCATCGTGGAGCTGAACCGGTCTGGCACGACGATTCTCCTGGTGGAGCAGAACGCCGCCATGGCGCTCTCCATCGCCCACCGGGCGTACGTGCTGGAGACGGGCAGGGTGGTGCTGGATGGCCCTGCGCAGGACCTGCAGAACCACCCGGCCGTGAAGGCCGCCTATCTGGGCGGGGGCCAGAGTGCGAATGGGTGAGCCCTGAGGGGTGTTGACAGGAAAACATACAGGCTCCAGGCCATCGAGGCTGCGGGGTGGATCTCCGCATGCTCTCGGTGGCTTCCCTGCTGGGGGCGTCCAGGCACCCAGCGCGCTCTGGAACGCCGCGTGCCGTCGTAGTGCACACGTATTGAGACTCCCCGAAACCCGCTGCCTACGCGGGTTTCCCGTAGAACCCCCGTGGCGCAAGGGCTGGAGCTGCTCTCAAACCGTGGGAACTTCAGGGTTCAACCAGCTCCGGCGCCCTGGCTGATCCTCCGGAGGAGGGACCCGGGCCCCCGGCGTGTTCCAGGCTGGCGGGGGACCGTCGTAACGCGCACGTTTTGAGACTGCCCGAAACCCGCTCCCTACGCGGGTTTCCCGCAGAATCCCTGTGGCGCAAGGGCTGCGGCCACTCGCAAACCCTGAGAACTTCACTGCTGAACCAGCACCGGGTCAGAGCTGACCCCGGGGGGCCGGGCAGCGCCCGGGCGCGGCGAAGAACGGCGGTCCCGCCACGCCGGCGGGACCGCCTTTCCGAAGCATCCCCAACACAGATCCCCTACGGTTCCGCCCGCAGGCGGGGGAAGAGGACGTTGTTCTCCAGGTGCACGTGCTGGAACATGTTGGCCTCCAGCTCCTGCAGCTTCTGGAAGGTCATCGCGTACGTCCCGCAGGCATCGGCTGGCAGCGTGTAGTTGCGGGTGGTCTCCCGCATGGCGGCCAGCAGGTCGCCGGCCCCCTGGTGCTCCTGCTCCAGCTCATCGAGGCACGCGAGGGCCTCATCCAGCTCCGCACGCGACCCGGTCTTCTCATACGTCCGCACCCGGGGGAACACCCGGGCCTCCTCGTCCTGGATGTGCATGTCCAGCTCCATCTTCAGCTGGTGAAACTGCTGGTACAGCCGGGCGAGTTCCGGGTGGTGCGGGCCGTGCACATGGAAGATCTTCGTGACGTACGCGCTGATCACCGGCAGTTCGGTCCTCAGGTACTGGTGGTGCACGCCGACGATCTGGTCGATGAGCTCGCCGTACGGGGCCTTCCGCCAGTCCACGGCGCTGGGGTCTGCCTGCTTCTGCGCGGTGGCGTAAGCGGCCTCCAGCTCAGCCAGAAACTGATCGGCGGCGATGCCCTTCTGCTCCAGGGCCGCCCGCAGCGGGCGGTTGCCCCCGCAGCAGAAGTCGATGCCGTAACGCTGGAACAGGTTGCTCGCAGGCGGACACTCGGCGACGATATCGCCGACCTTCTGATCTAGGTGAAACGTCATCGCACACGCCCCCTTACTGGCCCCATCTTAACGGGGATGGATCGGGCGCCGCCGTGACGCGGGTCACACGTCAATAGCCCCTTCGTCCCATGCCAAGTCGGTACAGTTGGCGGGTTCGGCGCTTCAGTACATACATTAAAATGTTTGTATAGGCAGTTTGGGGGGATGGCCGCATGACTGGACCCGGGAGCGAGGGGCCCTACATCCGCACAGCGCCGTTGGCGGTAGAGGAGAAGAAGCAGTCTGGGGCCATGCCGCGCCGCATCGTCTGGGAGCTGACCCAGGAATGCAACCTGGCATGCCGGCACTGCAGGACCGTGACCTTTCCTTTCCTCACGGGGAAGGATCTCTCCACCGCGCAGATCCTCCAGGTCATCGATGACATTACCCACGTCTGCCGGCCGACGTTTGTCTTTACGGGCGGGGAGCCCCTGAAGCGGCCGGATTTCTTCACCATCGCCGAACACGCCCGGCAGCGCGGGGCGCTCGTGGTGCTCGAGACCAACGCCACCCTGGTCACGCCAGAGGTGGCAGGGCGCATCAAGGAGGCCGGCGTGGCCGCCGTGGCCGTGGCCTTGGACGGCGCGACGGAGGAGACGCACGATGGCTTCCGGGGCACTGAGGGCGCCTGGAAGGACGCGTGGCGGGGAATCGCGAACCTGAAGGCCGCCGGCGTGCCGTATCACCTCAAGTTCACGGTGGGCGTGCACGACAAGCAGCAGGTTCCCGCCATGGTTCGGCTGGCGGAAGAGCAGGGCGCCGCGGGGGCACACCTGTGCGCGCTGTTCCCGACGGGCTGCGGCATGCACCTGGAGAGCCAGGAACAGCTGACGCCGGAGGAGATGGAGTCCCTTCTGGGCTGGCTGTACGCGAGCTTCGAGCGGACGACGACGGAGGTGCAGGCCACCTGTGCCCCGCAGTACCAGCGTGTCCTGCGCCAGCAGGGCGGCGCTGCCGCTGTGGAGCGGCACCGGAAGCTGACGTTCACCGGACCGGGCGAGGGCTGTTCGGCCGGCATGTCCAGCTGTTTCATCACCCATGACGGTCACATCCAGCCCTGCCGGAACCTGCCCCTGTCGGTCGGAAACGTCCTGCAGCGCAGCTTTCCGGCGATCTGGGAATCAGCCCCCCTGCTGAAGCAACTGCGGGACCGCGATCTGCTGGGCGGCAAGTGCGGGGAGTGCGAGTACCGGGCGGTGTGCGGCGGCTGCCGGGCGCGGGCCTACGAGGTCTACGGCTTTCCCATGGCGCAGGATCCCACCTGTCCGTACCAGCCGGGCACGTGCGGTTTCTGACCGAAGAACGGCACGGACCGCGCCCCTTGCGGAAGGGCGCGGTCTTGTGTACGGTGAAATTGCGGGGCGGGGAGCCCGTCTTCCCGATGTGGCCCCGCGTGGAAGGGGGATGGGGATGCGCAATCTGCTGGCCGTCGCCGGCGCGGCCGTCGTCATCTTCGTGCTCGTCACCGTGGTGCTGCCGGTAGTCGGGTTTCTGCTGGCGGCCCTGCTCGCCGTCCTGGGGCTGGGAGCGGTGGCGTTCTTCGCCGCGCCGGTGCTGGCGCGCCTGCCCTGGTTCCGGGACCGCATCCACGTGGAAGAGCACGCCTTCGGACGCACCATCCGGTTCGGCGGCAGCGTAAACCGGCGGGAGCCGTCCCGCACCTCGGGCGACTTTATCGACGTGGAGGGCCGCACGATCGGGGTGGAGGAGGAGTTCCTGCCCCCGATCGATGACCGGGACTGAGGTTGAGCGTGGGCTAAGGCTGTGTGTCATCCACCGGCACCAGGTCGGATACCCGCACCACCTTGAAGCCCCGGCGCCGGAGCCCCTCCAAAATGCGCGGCAGCGCCTCCGCGGTCTCGGTCGCAAAGTCGGAGGCCGTCAGCCGGATGATGTCTCCCCGCTGGGCCTTCCGCACCACCCGGCGCACGATCTGATCGGCCGTCAGGCCGAGGTGATCCTGGCTGTCCAGGGCGTAGGTGACCGTGACCAGCCGGGCCTGGTGCGCGGCCCGCAGCACTTCGGGCGCGGCCTTGCCGTTGGGCGGCCGGAAGTAGCGCACCGGCCCGCCCAGGATCTTGGCCAGCGCAGATTGGCTGCCCAGCAGGTTCGAGACGATTTCGGTCTCCGGCAGGCCCGACAGGTCCCGGATCTGCTGCCCAAGGGTGCCCACCTCATGCCCCCTGCGGCTGATTTCTTTCACCATGTCGGGGTAAAGCTGCAGGAAGGTGCCGCCCACGAAGAAGGTGGCCTTTACCCCGGCGCGGTCGAGCACATCCAGGATCTTCGTCAGTTCCTCCTTCTGCCAGGTGACATCGAAGGTGAGCGCCACCCGGTCGTCCGGCGAATCGGCCCGGGTGAGCGGGCGGTCGGCCTGCCAGGCGGTGGCCGACGCCGGTTGGAACGCGGGGCTTCGCAGGAAAGAGATCGTGAAGAGCGCCAGGCAGAGCGTCGCCACGGCGGCGCCTCGGCGCACCAGCCAGACCCGGTCGATGAACAGCATGGTACAACCCCCCGGACAAGAGTATGTCCGGGGGGTTCTGCCTTATGAGGACTGGCTGCCCTGCTTCCGGCGAAGCCGCTGCAGCCGGTGCTGCACTTCCTGGTACTCCCGCACCGCGCGGGCGCCGCCGAGCGAGCGCCGCCGCTCGACCACCGCCAGCGCCCTGACGGTGAGGCTCTCCGCCAGGTCGTACCGGCGGGTGACGTGCTCGTGATACTTCGCCAGTTCGATGTAGGGGAAGAGCGACAGGCCGCCCTCCGCGACCATCTGCTCCCAGATGGCGATGGCCTGCGGGTGCGCCCGGGCCCGCTTGTAGGCAAACGAGAGGCGGCGGAGCAGCGCCGTCTCGGTGACCGTCCTGATGCCCCGCTCGTGGGCGCCCTCGTAGCAGGTGAGCGCCTCGGCCAGCCGCCCGCGCGCCTCGAAGAGCCGGCCGAGATGGTAGAGATCGTCGCCGCAGAGCAGCTCACCGTCGGGCGTGGGCCCCAGCGGGTCGGCCACCATCTGGCCCATCCAGCCGGCCAGGGCCGCCAGCGACAAAATGTCGAGTCGGTTGTGCTCCACCACCGCGACCAGGGACGAGGCGTCGCCCGAGTGCAGGTAGTCGAAGTAGAGGGCCGGAATGCGGTAGCCGGGCACGTCGCCCTCCCGCACGACGCCGAGGATGGCCCGCTCCAGCTCCTGCAGGCTGCACCCCTCCAGACGGGCGCGCCACAGGCGCCGGGCCGGATGGAGCAGGTCCAGGTGCGGGGCGCCGCTCAGCGGCGGCCGGCGGCGGGCCAGCCGGAACCGGGTCTCCAGCAGCGGCAGGTCGAAGGACTTTCCGTTGAAGGAGACGAGGCACGTGTGGGGGGCGAGGTCGGCCGCGATGGCGCTCAGCATGGCGTCCTCCTCGGGGAAGTCCCTGAGGAAGTACTGCCGCACCACGAACTCGTCGCCCTGGTAGAAGCCCAGGCCCACCAGGAAGGCGTAGGTGCCGGTGCCGCCGGCCAGGCCGGTGGTCTCGGTGTCGATGAAGACCGCACGGCGCGGATCGAAAGCCGGCGAGACGCGCCCCACCAGGGGCCAGACCCCGGCGGGGAGTCCGAGCGGCCACCCCAGCGGCAGCGGCCCCCGGAGGAAATCGAGGGGGTAGCGGCGCTCCAGGCGGAAGGTGAACCCGGCCTCCGTGGCCACCAGGTGGCCCTCCAGCCCCTCGCAGAGCGACGCCGGCCGCGCGTCTGACGGCGGCGGCTGCAGCCCTGAAGTCGGTGGCAGCGGCCACGCAGCGGGTCGCAGCGGCCCGGAAGGCTGCGGCTGCACCGCGGGCGCGGGCCGTGAAGCCGCCCGTTCCTCTCCGGCCCGGGCGGCCCCGGCCGCCTTCAACAGCCGCAGCCGCTCGCGCAGGTTCACTCCGCATTCCCCCTGTGTTATTGCGACCGGATCAACTGCTGCACCTCACCCTTTTCGGGGAACCGGCCCAAGTTCTTCTTCGAGAACACCAGCCTGCCGTCGGCCACCACCTCGAACACCCCGCCCGAAGAGGGGATGAGCTCGACGGTGGCGTCCGCAAACTCTGCCCGAAGCTCCTCCGCCAGACCGGCGGCCCGCTTGTCATAGCCTCACGACGTGCAGTACTCGATGGTCACCCTTTCGATCCTCATGATGGACCCTCCCTAAATGAATCATCCTCAGGTTATTGTCCGTCCGGAGACGGAACAGTGAGCTCTACTGCACTCCCGAGTTTCCGTGACCGGATGAGCCGTGCCACCTCACCCTCTTCGGGGAACCGGCGCAGGGCCTTCTTGGAGAACACCAGCCTGCCGTCGGCCACCACCTCGAACACGCCCCCCGATGAGGGGATGAGTTCGACGGCGGCATTCGGAAACACGTCCCGGAGCTGCGCCGCCAGACCGGCGGCCTGCTGTTCAAAGCGTCAGACCACGCAGTACTCGATGGTAATCCGTTCAACCGTCATGTGCATTCGCCTCCTGCGTCCCATGCTGCGGTCCTGCCATGAATGTTGTGCCGTCCATACACGGCGAAGCCTACTGCAGATTCCGGTGCGCCAGAGCCCGCTCCAGGATGCGGACGACCCCCGGCTTGGCGCCGGTCAGGTTGCCGGTTTCCGCCGCCGGGCCGACGCAGGCGGGGCAGCCCGCCTCGCAGCCGCAGGCGCGCACCCGCTCGTAGGCGGTGGCCAGCAGGTCGCTGTGCAGGTCGTAGCACTTCTCCCCCAGGCCGATTCCCGCCGGGTAGGCATCGTAGAGGTAGATGGTCGGCGCCTCCTCGAAGGGCGAGCGCACCTGCACGACCGACCGCAGGTCGGCCGGATCGCACATCAGGAAGAGCGGCGCCAGCCCCCGCAGCAGGTGGCCCAGGCCGGCCAGGGCAGACTGCAGCTCGTCCTGGGAGAAGCCCTCGCACATCGCATCCGGCAGCGAGAGCCAGTAGGCCGCGGTGTGCATCTGGTACTCGGGCAGGTGGATGGGGCCCCAGCCCAGGTTCTCGTGGGTGTGGAGCCTGATCTTCTTGAAGATCGTCGCCTTGGCGGTGGTCATCACCTCGCCGAAGCGGACGCGCAGCCCCAGCTCTTCCTTTTCCTTCAGCACGTCCAGCGGCTTGATGGTCACCGCCAGGTTGGCGTCGGTGTAGTACTCTACGTCCACCCGGTGCACGTAGGCCTTCTTCTCATCCCAGTCCAGCCTGTCCACGTGGTACTGCTCCGCCTGGTGCAGGTAGATCGCGTTGGTGTGGACCATCGTCATCGCGCCGAGCTGGTCGATCTCCCCCAGCACCCGGGTCCTGCCCGGCTCCGACTGGTCGATGATGACCACGTTCTCCGCATCCACGCTGCGCAGGCTGATGCTCTCGGCCGGGAAGTTCTCCGCCGACCAGTGGTACTTGCCGCCGACCTTGCGGAGGATGCGCTCCTCCTCCAGGTAGTCCAGGATCTCGGCGGTGGTCTCTACGCCGAACCGCTCGCCCTCCACGAAGGGCAGCTCGAAGGCGGCGCACTTCAGGTGGCTGACCAGGATCAGCAGGTTGTCGGGGTTGATCAGCGCCTGTTCTGGGGCACGCTCGAAGAAGTACTCCGGGTGCTCCAGAATGTACTGGTCCAGGGGCGAGGACGAGCCCACCAGCACCGTGAGGGAGGTGGAGGAGCGCCGTCCGGCCCGCCCGGCCTGCTGCCAGGCCGACGCGATGGAGCCGGGGTAGCCGGTCATCACGCAGGCCTCCAGCTGGCCGATGTCGATGCCCAGTTCCAGGGCATTCGTGGAGACGACGCCGAGGATCTTCCCCTCCCGCAGGCCGGCCTCGATCTGCCGCCGCTCCAGCGGCCGGTAGCCGCCCCGGTAGCCCATCACCCGGCCGGACCGTCCCGGGCCCACCCGCTCCTTCAGGTAGGTGGTGAGCACCTCCACGTTGTTGCGGCTCCGGGCGAAGACGATGGTCTGGATATCGTTCTTCAGGAGTTCGCCCGCCACCCGGGCCGAGGTCTTCACCACCGGCTCACGGAGCCCGTCGCGGGTGACCACCGGCGGGTTGACGAAGACGAAGTGCTTCTCGCCCCGCGGCGCGCCGTTCCGGTCGATCAGCCGGACCGGCTGTTCGATGAGCCGCTCGGCCAGCTCCTGCGGGTTGGCGATGGTGGCGGAGGAGCAGAGGAACACCGGACGGCTGCCGTAGAAGTCACAGATGCGGCGCAGCCGGCGCAGCACGTTGGCCAGGTGGGAGCCGAAGACCCCGCGGTACTGGTGCAGCTCGTCGATGACGACGTACCGCAGGTTCTCGAAGAGCTTCACCCATTTGGTGTGGTGGGGCAGCACGCCCGTGTGCAGCATGTCGGGGTTGGTGATGACGATGTGGCCCGCCTGCCGGCACACCTGCCGCACCTGCGGCGGTGTGTCGCCGTCGTAAACGTAGGACTTGATCTCCGCCCCGAGCCGCTCTGCCAGCGACTTCACCTCGGCCACCTGGTCCTGGGCCAGGGCCTTGGTGGGGAAGAGGTAGAGCGCCCTGGCCGCCGGCTCCCGCAGGATGGTGTGCAGGACGGGCAGGTTGTAGCACATGGACTTGCCCGAGGCGGTGGGGGTGACCACCACCGTGTTCTGGCCGGCCAGCGCGGCGTCGATGGCCTCGGCCTGGTGGGTGTAGAGCTGGTGGATCCCGCGCTCCTTCAGGACCGCAGCCAGGCGCGCGTCCAGGGCCGCCGGCCAGTCCGCGTAGCGGGCAGGGGCAGGCGGCACCGTCTGCCAGTGCACGATGTTCGGCCCGATGGCAGGATTGCTCCGGAGTTGATCGAGAAGTTGTTCAAGATTCATGCGCATGACCTCCCGGACGAAATCCGCGGAGACGGACGTCTACATAATTCAGCGGTTCGGGTGTCAAACCCTGCAGCCCCTCACTCCAGTACCGATCGGAGGCTTGTGGCATGCGTATCGGCATCGTCTGCTACCCCAGCGTCGGCGGCAGCGGCATCGTGGGCACGGAGCTGGCCGTGCAGCTGGCCCGGCGCGGGCACGAGGTCCACCTGATCTCCTCCGCCGTGCCCTTCCGGCTGAGCCAGTTTGAGGAGCGCATCTGGTTCCATCAGGTGGAGACGCCGACATACCCGCTGTTCCGCGAGCCCCCCTACGTGCTGGCCCTGGCGAACAAGCTGGTGGCGGTGCACCGTATGGCGGGCCTCGACGTCATCCACGCCCACTACGCCGTGCCCCACGCGACGGCCGCTTACCTGGCGCGGGAGATCATCGGCCCCGGGGCGCCCCGGGTGGTGACGACGCTGCACGGCACGGATATCACCCTGATGGGAACCGACCCGTCGTTCACCGAAATCATCGCCTTCTCCATCAACCGGTCGGACGCGGTGACCGCCGTCTCGGAGTCGCTGCGGACCGACACGGTGAGCCTGCTCTCCATCGACCGGACCGTGCGGGTGATCCCCAACTTCCTGGACTGCAGCCGCTGGCGGCGGCAGGAGCCGGCCGGGCTCTGCCGGCGGCTGGCCCCGGAGGGGGAGCGGGTGCTGATGCACATGTCGAACTTCCGGCGGGTGAAGCGGCCGTGGGATGTGGTGGAGGTCTTCGCCCGGGTGGCACGCGAGATTCCCAGCCGGCTGATCCTGGTGGGCGACGGCCCCGAGATGGCGCCCACGCTGAGCCTCGCGGAGCGGCTGGGGGTGCGGGACCGCATCGCCGTCCTGGGCAACCAGGAGCAGGTGGTGCCGCTGCTTTCGGGGGCTGACCTGTTCCTTCTGCCCAGCGAGCAGGAGTCGTTCGGCCTGGCGGCGCTGGAAGCGATGGCCTGCGGCGTGCCCGTGGTGGTCAGCCGCACCGGCGGCCTGCCCGAGGTGGTGGTGGACGGGGAGACGGGCTTCCTCTGCCAGGTGGGCGACGTCGAGTGCATGGCCCGGCGGGCTCTGCAGGTCCTGCAGGATGAGGAGCTGCACCAGCGGCTCAGCAAGTCCGCGGTGGAGCGGGTCAGGGCGCACTTCTGCGCGGAACGGATCGTACCGCAGTACGAGGCGCTCTACCGCGAAGTGGTCGAACGGCCGGCTGCGACGGTCGGCCTGACGTGAGAAGGCGCCTGCGTCCCCGCACAGGGGGACGCAGGCGCCGTCGGCATGACCGGGTCGTTTACGCTGCGCCGCGCGGCGTCGGGCGGGCTCTCAGCACCCGGGTGGCGTTAAGGATCGCCAGCAGCGCCACGCCGACGTCCGCGAAGACGGCGGCCCACATGTTGGCCATGCCCAGCGTGCCCAGGAGCATCACCAGCACCTTCACGCCCAGCGCAAAGGCCATATTCTGGCTCACGATCTGCCGGGTGCGCCGCCCCAGGGCGACGCCCACGGCCAGCTTGGCGGGGTCGTCGTCCATGATGACCACGTCCGCGGCCTCGATGGCCGCATCCGCGCCCAGGCCGCCCATGGCCACGCCCACATCGGCCCGGGAGAGCACCGGCGCGTCGTTGATGCCGTCGCCGACGAAGGCGAGGGCGCCGCGCCGGGGGCCGCTCCGGCGGTCGCCAGCCTGGTGGGCTCCGCCGATCTCCTCGACCGCGGCCACCTTGTCCTCGGGCAGCAGGTTGGCCCGCACCTCGTCCAGGCCCAGGCTCCGGCCCACGGCCTCCGCAACGCGGCGGTCGTCGCCGGACAGCATGACCTGCCGCCTCACCCCCAGGCCGCGGAGCAGCGCCACAGCCTCGGCCGCCGTGGCCTTCGCCCGGTCGGCGACGGCGATGCGGCCGGCCCACATCCCGTCCACCGCGACGTGGACCACGGTGGCGGCGGCCTCATCCCCCGCCGGCGCCGCGATGCCCTCCTGCGCCAGCAGCCGCTCGCTGCCGGCCAGGACCAGCCGGCCGTCGATCCGGGCGCGCACGCCGTGGCCGGCGATTTCCGCGTACTCGGTGAGGACGCCGGGGTCCACCGGGTGGCCGTACGCCTCCAGGATCGCGGCGGCGATGGGGTGGGAGGAGTGCAGCTCGGCGTGGGCGGCCAGCTGCAGCACGTCGGTGGCCTCGAGCCCCTCCGCGGCGGTCACGGAGACCACCCTGAACTGCCCTTCCGTGAGGGTGCCGGTCTTGTCCCACACCACCGTGTCCACCTTCGCCAGGGCATCCAGATAGTTGCCGCCCTTCACCAGCACGCCGGCCCGGGAGGCCGCCCCGATCCCGCCGAAGTAGCTGAGCGGAACCGACACGACCAGTGCGCACGGGCAGGAGATCACCAGCAGCACCAGGGCGCGGTGCAGCCAGTCGGCGAAGGCGGCTCCGGGCAGGAGCAGGGGCGGGGCCAGAGCGACGAGCGCCGCGAGCCCGACCACCGCCGGGGTATACCAGCGGGCGAACGCGGTGATGGCCCGCTCTGTCGGCGCCTTGCGCGCAGCCGCCTCCTCGACGAGCTGCAGCACCCGGGCGATGGAGGAATCGCCGAAGGGCCGGGTCACCCGGACGGTGATCAGGCCGCGGGTGTTCACCGTGCCGGCCAGCACGGTGTCGCCCACACCGGCGGCCCGCGGCGCCGACTCGCCCGTCAGCGCAGAGGTGTCTACGTAGGTGAAGCCCTCGATGACCTCGCCGTCCAGCGGAATGCGCTCGCCGGGGCGCACGACGATCTCCTCCCCGACGCCGACGCTCTCGGGGGCCACCCGGACCAGCTCACCGCCCCGCCGCACGTTCGCGTGGTCAGGGCGCACGGCCAGCAGGGCCCGGATGGAGCGGCGGGAGCCGGCGACGGCCCTGTCCTGAAAGTACTCGCCCACCGCGTAGAAGAGCATGACCGCCACGGCCTCGGGCAGCTCATGGATGGCGAACGCACCCAGCGTGGCAACGGTCATGAGGAAGTTTTCGTCGAACAGCTGGCCGCGGCCCAGGTTGCGCAGGGCGGCGAGCAGCACCCCCCGCCCGACCAGAAGATAGGCCGACACGAATACCGCGTACTCGGCCCAGGGCCGGTCGTGGAGCGCGTCGTGGTACACGGCCCCGGCGACCAGCAGCGCCGCCGCCACGGTCATCTCGGCGACGCGGCGCCAGCTGGGGGCGCCGTCATCCTCGGCGGCCTCTTCCCGGGGAGCGGGCGCGGCCGGCGGCAGCACGGAGACATTGGGATCCACCTGCCGGATCACATCCCTGGCCCGGTCGAGCTGGTCGGCCGGCACGACGAGCTGCCCCGTGGCGAAACTCACCACGGCATCGGGCATCCCCTGCCGGCGGAGCGCATCCTCGATTTTCGCGGCGCAGTTCGCGCAGTCCAGCCCCTGCAGGCTGCAGCTGATCTTGTCGGCCATGGCGATCACTCCTCCTGGTAGTGTTCCTGCGCGGTCTGGATCAACTGCAGCACGTGGTCGTCGGAGAGGGAGTAGTAAACGTGCTTGCCCTCCCGCCGGCTCTTCACGAGCCGCATCAGCCGCATGAGACGCAGATGGTGGGAGATGGTGGGAAGCGTGAGGTCGAGAATCTGCGCCAGGTCGTGAACGCAGAGCTCCTCCGCGGCGAGCAGGTAGAGGATCTTCGTGCGGGTTTCGTCGGCGAGCACGCGGAACAGCTCCGACAGGCCGGCCACCTCCAGCACGCGTTCCCGCAGCGCCTCGAGCCGGGCCTCGTCGGAATCGGAAGAGAGGCAGGGGTTACGCACCTGATCGTCTGTGCGACGTTCCATGCGGCGCCCTCCCTTGCAAAGAAGATTAGATAGCTGTCTAAATGTATGATACGTCTCCCAGGTCCTGGTGTCAAGAGCACACCTGTGGGGTGGTCCGGCAGACCCATGAAGGAGGGAAGACCCGTAGTGTGAAAAAGGGGCTGACCGCAGCAGGCGGTCAGCCCTCCGCGCCCGTGTCCCGGGTCATCCCCCGTGCCACGGCCGGTAGTTGTTGTAGGGAAGCCCGAACATGCCGAGAATGCGGCCGGTCAGGTGGTCCAGCACGTCCTCGATGGTCTGCGGGCGGTTGTAGAACGCCGGGACGGGCGGCAGGATCGTACACCCGTTGGCGTGCGCCTTCAGCATGTTCTCCAGGTGGATGCCGCTGAGGGGCGTCTCGCGCGTCACCAGGATGAGCGGCCGCCGCTCCTTCAGCATCACGTCGGCGGCCCGCAGCAGCAGGTTGTCCGAGTAGCCGCTGGTGATGCCCGCCAGCGTCTTCATGCTGCACGGCGCCACCACCATGCCCGCGGTCCTGAAGCTGCCGCTCGCGATGCTCGCGCCGATGTCCTGGATGTCGTGCACAACCTTGGCCAG
>JAMNXV010000174.1 GCA_023623185.1 Bacillota bacterium | reverse complement strand
CCAGCCCGACTTCCGGACGATCAGCGATTTCCGGAAGCGGCATCTAAAGGCCCTCTCCGACCTGTTCCTGCAAGTGGTCAAGATCTGCAAGAAGGCCGGACTGGTTCGCCTGGGACCGCAGCAGCCGACCGTCTTCGCGCCGGATGAAGCCCGGCGAATCCTTGAAGCTGCCCAGGAGGAGAGGCTGCACGCTTCGTTTGTGATAGCGATATATCTCGGGCTGCGAATCGGGGAACTGCTGGCGCTGGAATGGGGCGATGTGGATTGGGACGAGAAGACGATCACCATACGTCGGCAATTCAACGATGCCAACGGCAAGCTGATCCGGCAGGACTTCCCGAAAACGAAGTCCGGTTACCGAACACTCGACATGCCTGACGCTGTTGTCGCCGCCCTTCGCAAGTGGCGAGTGGAGCAGGCCAAGGAAAGGCTCCTAGTGGGCGAAGCCTGGGTGGAACCGAACTTGATCTTCACGACGCAGATAGGCACCCCTTACTTGCCCAACAACTGGCGGAAGAGGGACTATCGAAGGGTCTTGGAACGGGCCGGCGTTCCCTATCGCAAGCCGCACGCCCTGCGCCATACAGCGATCACGGCGATGGGAGCAGCCGGGCTTCCTGCGAGGACCGCGCAGGAGCTGGCCGGGCACAGTAATATCGGTGTAACATTAGGAATTTACTCGCATGTTTTTCGAGACGACAAGCGGGCAGCGGCGAAGGCACTCGACCAGTTCTGGGGGAACACGAAAGAAAGCCGGGGAAGTTAATCCCCGGCCTTCTCTTTGGCTGAAGTCTACTCCTGACACGTTCCTGACAGAAGCCTTGTTCCTATCAGTCGTCAATCGCTCCAGCCCTTGTGCTGTCTGGCGCGCCCGGGAGGACTCGAACCCCCGACCAACAGTTTAGGAAACTGCTGCTCTATCCTACTGAGCTACGGGCGCATGTGACTCATCCATTATACGGGCTCAACCGCATCTGTGTCAACTGTAGCAGCGCGGTGTCAGAACCTGCCGCGCCGCCTGGGGTCGTTGTCCACCAGGTTGCGGTCGTAGATGCCCAGGCCCGGTCCGTCCGGAGTCATCACCCAGTCGATGATCACGCCGTCCAGCATCCGGAGGGCGTGCGCATCGGCCTCCACCGGCACGCCGTTGACCACCATGGTCGAGAGGCCGCGCGGCACCAGGGTGAGCCGCCACTCGCCGCCGGTCACCGCCGGATCCGCGACGATCGAGAGCGCCAGGTTGCCGCCCCGCTCCTGCATGATCTGGTTCAGCTTCTGGGCCGCCTGGGGCGTGAACGTGAACACCGGTCTCACCGCCTCGTGATGACATGTTTCGCCACGCGGCACGCGATTTCCTCATGGACACCCTAAACATGACGAGAGAAAAAGGGGGGGAGACGCCCGTGCGCCGCGTCCCGGTGTGGGCTCTGGTTGTGGCCGCGCTCGCGGCGCTGGTGCTCGTGCAGGTCCAGCGGCCCCGGCCGGAGCCGCAGTCCTCGTTTCAGGCGCCGGCGGCGGAGATGGCCAGGGACGCGCTGCCGGAGGTGCGGACGCCGGACCCGACGGTCGACCGGACCGGCTGGCCGGTGATCGTGGCCTTCGGCGACAGCCTGACGGCGGGGCACGGCGTCGAGCCCGACCAGAGCTACCCGAGCCAGCTCCAGGCGCTCCTGGACGGGCGGGGATACCGCTACCGGATGGTGAACGCCGGCGTCTCGGGGGAGCTGACTGCGGGCGGTCTCAGCCGGGTGGACGCCGTGCTGGCCCACGGGCCCGAGATCGTCATCCTGGAGCTGGGCGCCAACGACGGCATGCAGGCGCGGCCCGTGGACGAGGTGCGGGCCAACCTCGCCGGCATCATCGCCCAGCTGCAGGAGGCGGGGGTGACCGTGGTGCTGGCAGGCATGCGGGCGCCGCCCAATCACGGCAGCGACTACGAGGAGGCCTTCGCCAGGGTCTACCCGGAGCTCGCGGCGGAGTACGGTGCGCCGCTCATCCCGTTCTTTCTGGAGGGCGTGGCCGGCTCGCCCTACCTGAACCAGCGCGACGGCATCCACCCCACCGCGCAGGGGTATGCCATCGTGGTCAGAACCGTTCTTGCAGTGCTGGAGCCGCTGCTGCAGCAGCCCTGAGCGGCAGTTCGGCGGTCACGCTGGTGCCCCGGCCCGGCTGCGCCTGCACCGTTACCTTTCCGCCGAAGGCGGCGGCCCGCTCCTGCATCCCGGTGATCCCCCGGCCCGGGCGCCCGGGCCGGCCGTGGCCGTCGTCCCGCAGGGTGAGCCGCACCCGGTCCTCGCCCAGCTCCAGGCGGACCCAGACCCGGCTGGCGTCGGCGTGCTTGGCGCAGTTGTTCAGGGCCTCCTGCTGGATGCGGTAGAGCGCCACCGCCATATCCGCCGGCGGCTCCGGTCCGGGGCTGAGCTCGTAGGAGACCTCCACGCCGTGCTCCTCGCCCCAGTCGGTGAGGTAGGCGCGCAGGCCCTCCGCCAGCCCCATCTGCTCCAGCAGGTGCGGGTGCAGGTTCTCCATGAGCCGCCGCAGCTCGGCGTGGGCGCGGCGCAGCGAATCGGCCGCCTCCTCCACGTGGGTGCGGCAGCGGTCGAGGTCGGACTGCCGGGCGGCAATCTCCAGCCGCCTGAGCGGCGCGATGATACCCGTGCCCAGCCAGTCGTGAATATCGTTGGCGATGAGCCGCCGCTCGGCATCGCGCGCCTGGACCAGCTCGCTCACCCGGCTCTGGGCCAGGGCGACCGCCCGCGCGTGCGACTGGCGCTCGCGGGCGGTGGACCGGTCGACCACGTACGCCACCAGGAAGATCGTGCCGATGCGCATGAAGAGCAGTCCCCAGTCCAGCGGCGCGCCGAAGGGGTTGAGGAAGAGGTAGATCAGCCCGTAGGCGGTGACGTTGACCCCGAGCAGGATGTACGGCGCCACCCTTCTCAGCACCACCGGGGCGGTGAGCGACATCAGGATGTAGGCGGGCCAGACCTCGGAGCCCCGCCCGCCGGTAACCACCACCATCGCGGTCAGAAGCACCGACCACACGATGCAGTCGTACCAGAGGAGGTGCGGCCAGCCGCGGCTGCGCAGCCAGAGCTCCAGGAAGGCGGCGGCCGCGGAGAGGGCGAAGACGGTGATGACCGGCGGTGTGAGCAGTTCGGGCCGCCGCTCGGCGAGCAGGTAGATGACCACCAGCGCGCCCCAGGCGATCTGCGCCTTGTTCTCCACCGGAACGTCGGACCAGCGCATGGTCTGGTTGACCCCCTCATGTTAATATGATGTTCAGAACCATTTTACCGCTGTTCTGACGGCAGTCGGACGCGCGGCCTGCGCGGGCAGGCTGCAGGAGGTGGACGCATGAAGCTGCGGATCCTGCTGGTGGAAGACCAGACCGTGGTGCGTGAGGGGCTCAGGCAGCTCATCGAGAGCGACGCCGACATGCAGGTCGTCGGCGAGGCCGCCGCGGTGGGCGAGGCGGTGGCCCTGGCCGAAAGGCTGCGGCCGGATGTCATCCTGCTGGACCTGAAGCTGGCGGACGGCAGCGGGCTCGACGCTGCACGCCAGATGCTGCAGGGCAGCGACCCGCCGGCCGTCGTCGTGCTCTCCACCTACGCCGACGCGGCCCTGGTCCGGTCGGCCCTGGCGATGGGCGCCAGCGGATACATCCCCAAGACCGCCTCCTTCGCCGAGATCGCCTCCGCGGTGCGCACCGCGGCCCAGGGCGGGGTGGTCATACATCCCTCGCTGGCCGGGAAGCTGGCGGGCAGGGGGGAGGAGGCGCTCCGGGAGGAGGAGATCGCCATGCTCCGGATGCTGGCCGAAGGGGCATCCTACGCGGAGATCGGCAACCGGCTCTACCTGAGCGAGCGCACCGTCCGCCGGCACATGAACCTGCTCTTCGACAAGATGGGCGTGCAGAACCGCACGCAGGCGGTGGCGGAGGCGATGCGCCGCGGACTCCTGAACTAGGAGGATGGTTCTTGGTCCTTCGGCTGGGCTACGTCGGCATCAACCTCACGCTTCAGGGCCGCAAGGGCGGGCCGCGCCTGCGGTCCATTACCGCGAAGCGGCTGGAGCCGATGCCTCCCCGCGAGCGGAGGCCGCTGCTCTACCAGGTGGCCCGCAGCAACCTGAAGACCCTGGAGGCGGTGCTCCGCTGGAACCACGAGCAGGGCATCCGCCTCTTCCGCATTACCTCGGACCTGGTGCCGCTGGCGACCCACCCGGTGGCGGCCGAATGGGACTGGGAGGCCGACCTGGCCGCCGACTTCGCCCAGGTCGCCAGGCTCGCCCGGGAAACGGGCATCCGCCTCACCCTGCATCCGGGCCAGTTCGTGGTGCTGAACGCCCCGGACCCGGCCGTGGTGGCCAAGTCGATGCAGGACCTGAGTTACCACGCCCGCATTCTCGAGCTGCTGGAGCTCGGCCCGGAGTCGGGGCTCGTCCTGCACATCGGCGGCGGGTACGGCGACCGGGCCGCCGCTGCCCGCCGCTTCGTCGCCAACTTCCACCGGCTGGAGCCGCGCATCGCCGGGCGGCTCTGGGTGGAGAACGACGACACGACCTGGGAGACCGAGGCGGTGCTCGCCATTGCCCGGGAGATTCGGCGCCCGATGGTCTTTGACCTGCACCACCACCGGGTCCTCAGGGAGGACGACTGGCTCCCCTGGCTGGAGCGGATTCTGCCCACCTGGGAGGGCGTGCGGCCCAAGCTGCACTTCTCTTCGCCGCGGGACGGCCGCCGTTCCCGCCACCATGCCGACTACATCGATCCGGCGGATTTCCGGTCGTTTGCCCACCGGGTACCCGACCTGGAGGCCGATGTGATGCTGGAGTGCAAGATGAAGGACAAGGCCCTGCTGGCCCTCCGGGAAGCGGTGCCGGGGCTGAAGTAGACAGAAAGGCCCGGGACGGGGAAACCCCCTCCCGGGCCTCACGATTCCGGCATGGCGATGGTCAGATTCAGCAGCCCCGATTCCGCGCTGAACGAGCGGATCTCGATGCGCCGGCCCAGGGCCTGGGAGATCATGTCGCTGATCGGCAGGACGAAGGCCGCCTGCCGGGCGTCGTATCCTCGCCACTCCGGCCGAATCAGATGGCCGGCCAGCCGGATCAGCCCCGGCGACACGGGCACCCTCCCCAGGTAGGCGCGGGTGATGCGGAAGTGGATGACGCCGGTCTCCGCGACCTCGGGCGCCAGTCTGAGCCGGAGTCCGACGGGCCCCGCGAGCCGCCGGGGAACCCGGTCGGCCGGCGGCTGCAGCACCGCCTCCACCAGGATCGCCCCGTCGTCCACCCCGCCGCGCACCCGCGCCAGCGGGCCCTCCGGCGAGCCGCCGCTCAGCAGCGCCGAAGAGAGCATGCCGCTCACCTCGGCCGCGTTCAGGCTGAGGTGCACATCGCCCTCCGTCCAGAAGGCGGCGGACTGGGCCCGGATCTGCGTGGCCACGGTCACGTACGCCTCGGTTCCGCCGGGGCCCTGCTCGAAGTCGGCCACCGGGGCCAGGAGCCCCGGCGCGCTCCACCAGAGCAGCAGCAGCGTGGTACAGAGGAGAGCCAGAGCGGGGCGCACGAAGGAGACCCCGCGGGAAACTCTGCGCCGCCGCTCCTGCGCAGCCGCGGTGGTGGCCTGCAGTGTCATGGCATCGACTCCGTTTCACGAGTTAAGTATACACATTAATTATATGGCCTTATAAGCTAAGGGTTCAACGTACAGACCCTGGTTCTCGTACGCCTCCCTTCCCCGGCGAAAAACATTGTGTATCCTGTAGGAATTCGCGGCAGAGCGCAAAAATTGTTTATGTAAGACTTGGGGGAGGTAGGTGAGCGGATGTCGGATTACGTTTGGCAGCCCGATGAGGCCTGGCTGACGAACTCCCGCATCGCGCGGTTCATCGCCGCCTGCGGCGTCGCCGGCCTGAAGGAGCTGCAGGACCGTGCGGCGGCCGATCCGGCCTGGTTCTGGGGGGAGGCCGTGAAGGACATCGGCATCGAGTGGTACGAGCCGCCGCAGCAGATCCTGGACATCTCTCAGGGTGTGCAGTGGGCCACCTGGTTCCGGGGGGCGCGCATGAACCTGGCCCACGAAGCCGTCGACAAGCACCTGAAGGCACGGCCGCATCAGTTGGCTGTTATCTATGAGGGTGAGGAGGGGACGGTCCGCACCTGGAGCTACCGGCAGCTCTGGGCGGAGTCGAGCCGGCTCGCAGCCGCCCTGCGCGGGCTGGGGATCGGGCGGGGCGACCGGGTCGGCATCATGCTGCCGCTCATCCCCGAGGCGGTGGCGGCCATGATGGCCCTGGCGCGGCTGGGCGCCATCTTCACCCCAATCTTCTCCGGCTTCGCGCCGGGGGCCGCCGCGAGCCGGCTGGCCGACTGCGAGGCGAAGCTCCTGATCACAGCAGACGGCTTCTAC
>JAMNXV010000148.1 GCA_023623185.1 Bacillota bacterium | reverse complement strand
GGAAGCAGTCGAGTGTCTGTTGCCAAGCCAAACGTTCAATCTCCTGAAAGGAGAAATCCACCGCAGCACGAATTTGCTCCATGACGAGAGATGACCCTCCTCGTGTTGGTATTGGCCAATCTCAACACTTTGGAAGGGCACATCTCTCGTCCTGCTATTTCAGGAGAAAAAATGTGTTGTACCCACGAAAACTTTACTCACACGAAGCGGCGCCACCTGGGGCAGACTAAGCCCAAAGGAGGGCAGAGCATGGCAAAGGATCGGAACTCCCGGGAGCCCGGCGCGCAGGCAGCTGTCCGTTCCGAAACGCAGCGGCTGCTTCAGCAGATGAAGGGCGGAGAGGCCTGGAGCCATCAGGCCGCGGCGCTGGGCTACCTGGTCGGCGGCAACGAGGGGCGGTTCACAGCAGGCAACAACAGGTTCGACGCCACGTGGAACGAGGATGAGCAATAGGGAGGTTCCAGGATGCGCTTGATACCCCGTGGGTTGGCAATGATGCTGGTCTCCGTCTGGACCGTGCTGGTGCTGGGCGGCACCGCCTTCGCAGCGGGCACGGCTCCCGACACGGTTACGGAAAAAGCTGCGCCCAGACTCTCGCCGGGCATGGAGCAGCTCCTGAACGACATCCGCACGCTCCGCCGCACCCGCCTGGAGCAGCTCAACGCGGAGATCGACCAGATGATCGAGCGGGCCCACCAGTCGGGCAAGATCACCGATGAGGAGGCGGCCCGCCTCAGGGAGTGGCGGGCCGTCCGCCGGTTGGGACTCTCCCCCCACGACTCCGAGGCCGAGGTGAAGGCCAAGCTCGACGAGGCCGTGAAGAACGGCCGCCTCACCAGGGAGCAGGCGAAGAAGATCCTGAAGGAGTGGGAGAAGGCCAGGCGCAGCCACCGCAAGGCCCGTCCGTAGCGCCGTTCAGCGGGCCCGAAGACTCCGCAGGGTGGTGCACGTTGGTGCACCACCCTGCACGTGTGACCAGGTCACGCCGGCTCCCAGTACAGCCTGCGCGCCTGTCGCAGCCGCCGCTCCACCGCGGGCCAGTTGACCACGTTCCACCACTGGTCGACGTAGGCGGCGCGGTCGTTCCGGTACTTCAGGTAGTAGGCGTGCTCCCAGACGTCCAGCGGCAGCAGGGGGACCACGTCCCACTGGCTCAGGTTCTGGTGCTTCTCCGCGGTCAGGATCTCCGTGCGGTTCGCCCGCGGCGCCCAGACCCAGATCGCCCAGCCGCCCCCCTCCACGTTTTCGGCCGCCTTGCTGAACTGCTCCCGGAAGCGCTCGAAGTCCCCGAAGTCCTGCCTGATCTGCGCCAGCACCTCGCCCCCGGGCTCCCCGCCGGCCCCCGGCGCCATGCTCTCCCAGAACAGGGTGTGCAGGTAGTGCCCGGCGCCGTGGAACGCCGCTTCTCGCTCCCAGTGCTTCACCAGCGCCCAGTCGCCGGACGCGCGGGCCTCCGCCAGCGCCCGCTCCGCCCGGTTGAGCCCCTCCACGTAGCTGCGGTGGTGCCGGTCGTGGTGGAGCCGCATCGTCTCCGCGTCGATGTAAGGTTCCAGCGCGTCGTACGGATACGGCAGCGGCGGCAGCCGGTGGCCCCCCGGCGGCACGGGGTTCAGCCGGCCGGTTTCCTGCGGCGCCCCCCTGCCGAACGCCGCGCGCACGAACCCGTCCAGGGCCTCGTAGGCCTCCCGCATCAGGGCCGCGGCGTCCGCCCGCTCGCCGTCCTGCCCGGAGCCTGTCGCCTCCCGGGCCTCCTGTTCCAGCCGCGCAAACCGTTCCTGCCAATCCGCAAGCGCCTCCGCCGGCCCCCCGCCCGACTGCAGGTCCGCGATGCAGGCGAGCACCTGGCGGGCCCAGTCGGCAATGTGCTGGTAGACCAGGGCCGACGGGTCGTAGGGCTGAAAGCCGAACACGCCGGGCCTCCCTCCTTCCCCCACTACGCTATGCAGCAGGGGCCGGGGACTACCCGGCGCGCGCCTCAGCTCTTGGGATTGAACGTCACCGCCGCCAGGAAGGCAAACACGATGGCCGCGGCGATGCCGGTGCTGGTCACCTCGAACATCCCGGTGAGCACGCCGACCAGCCCGTTCTGGTCCAGTTCCTGCAGCGCGCCCTTCACCAGCGAGTTGCCGAAGCTGGCGATGGGCACCGAGGCGCCCGCGCCGGCGAACTCCACCAGCTTGTCGTAGAGTCCCAGCCCGCCCAGCACGCCGCCGGCCACGGTCAGGCCGGAGAGCACGTGGCCGGGGCTGAGCTTGGTGTTGTCCAGGATCACCTGCGCGATCAGGCAGATCAGCCCGCCGACGAGAAAGGCCTTCAGGTACATCATCGGGTTACGCCTCCACTGCCACTGCGTGCGCGATGGTCGGGATGTTCTCGCCCTGCTGGAAGCTGGTCGGCGAGAACAGCGCGCCGGTCGCGACCACCAGCAGGCGCCGCAGCCTGCCCCGCGCCATCTCCTTCAGCAGATGGCCGCACGTGACGATGGCCGAGCTGGCGCACCCGCTTCCCCCCGCGTTGACGTTCTGGCGGGAAAGGTCGTACACCATGACGCCGCAGTCCCGGTAGTTCTTCGCCAGCCTCAGGTTGCGGTCCGCAGCCAGTTTCACGGCCATCTCGTAGCCAAAGCTGGCCAGGTCGCCGGTCACGATGAGATCGTAGTCCTCGACGCTGCGCCCGGTCTCCCGCAGGTGCGCCTCGATGGTGTCCACGGCGGCCGGCGCCATTGCAGCGCCCTGGTTGAACGGATCGGCGACCCCGTAATCCACTACCTTGCCCGTCGTGCAGTAGGTGATGCGCGGTCCCGTGCCGGAGGCGGCGAGCACCACGGCGCCGGCCCCGGTCACCGTGTGCTGGGCGTAGGGCTTTTTCTGGCTGCCGTACTCGGTGGGGTACCGGTACTGGCGCTCTGCCGAGCCCACGTGGCTGGAGACCGCGCAGAGCACCCGGTCGGCGAATCCTCCGTCAATGAGCTTGGCGCCGATCGCCAGGGCCTCGCTGAACGTGGAGCAGGCACCGTAGAGTCCGTACATCGGCACGCCGATTTCGAGCCCGCTGAACGAGGCCGTGATCAGCTGGTTCAGCAGGTCGCCGGCCAGGAAGTAGTCCACCGCCGGCGGCTTCTCGGTGATGCCGGCCCGGCGCAGGGCCAGGCGGCAGGCGTCGATCATCATCTGGCGCTCGGCCTTCTCAAAGGAGCTCAGGCCGATGGTCAGGTCAGGGTACGTCTGGTCGAACTCGTGCCCCAGCGGGCCCTGGGCCTCCTCCGGCCCCGCCACCGCCGCCGCTCCGATGATCACCGGCGGCCGGTCAAACCTCACCGTCTGAGGTCCGATGCGCTTCGTTGCCACGGCCGACGCCTCACCGCACCAGCCGCACAATGCCTGTGATGATGCCCACCAAGAAGGCCGTGACGACCCCGTAGACGATGACGGCGCCGGCCAGCTGGAACATCCGGCCGCCGATGCCGAAGATCAGCCCTTCCCGCTTGAACTCCATCGCCGACGCGGTCATGGCGTTGGCAAAGCCCGTGACGGGCACCGCCAGGCCTGCGCCCGCGTACCGGGCCAGCTTGTCGAAGTAGCCCAGACCGGTCAGCAGCGAGGCGAGGAAGATCAGCGTCGCCACCGTCGGATCGGCCGCCTGCTTGTGCGAGATGCGCAGCACCCGCTCCCAGAAGTCCGTGATGCCCTCTCCCACCATGCAGACCAGCCCCCCGCTGACGAAAGCCATCACGGCGTTGCGCAGCCGGGGCGGGCCGGGCTCCGCCTTGAGGACCATCCGCCGGTACAGCGATTGCTGCGTGGTCTGCGACGTTCCCTCTCGGATCGTCACGCTCGGACACCTCCGGAGAGGTAGTCTGCGCCTGCACCCCCGGCGGTATGCGAAAAGGCAGGCGCTTCCGCCTGCCTTTTCGCCGAGGCATCCCCAATAGCCGATTTTCCTACCGGCCGTCGGGGATGACGACCTCTGCGTGACTCAGGGCCATCACCCCCCTTCCCATCCGATGAACTGCGCGCCGGCCGGCCGCAGTGCCAGCGTACCCGAACGGGGGTGGGGAATCAGCCCCGTGAACACTTCGAACCGTTCTTTCCGCCGATGATCTTGCGGATCGAGTCGTAACTCAGGTGGAACTCCCGCATCAGTTCTTCTATGCTCGCCCCCTCCCGCCGCCGCTGCCGGATCTGCTCGTTCCGCAGGGCCAGCTGCGCCCGGGCGCCGGTGCGGGTGCCCCAGGGCAGCCGCTCGTGCGGGCGGGGGATGTAGAGTTGCTGACCCGCCGCGTACCGCTGGACCTCGGCCAGCAGGTCGGCGGGCAGGACATCCGCGGCATTGAGGTAGCGTGCCACGCGCAAACCAGGCCTCCTTTGTCCTGATGAGCAAGACAAAAAACCGCAGGGCAACGCCCCGCGGTCAGGCCTGGCCGGACAGCTCCTTGCAGACGCAGTGCGTTCAGGCAGACCAAGCGGGGACGTGCCGGAAAACCCAAGCCGTTGGCGTGGTCATCGTGGTCATGATGGACATTCCGGCACCCCCTCTCAAAATAATCTGCCACGTACACATGATACTGACGGGGCGGGCTCCTGTCAATCCCCGTGCCTGTTGCGGCCCGTCAGCAGGTAGACCCCGAGCGCCACCAGGGCCAGCGGAAGCGCGAACCGGATGAGCGACCCGAGCAGGTTGATGGCGGCCAGCGCCAGGCAGATCAGGGCGGTTACCCGAGCCCACCGCTGCACGCCCCCCGTCTCCCGCCAGACCAGGCCGAACGTGACGGCCAGCCCGAAGAAGAAGATCCAGCCGGTGTTGACCCACGGCAGGAGCGACTCCACCAGGGACACCCCGGCGAGGGTCAGGAGCACGCCGGCGGGGATGATGGCCCACCACTGGTCCCGGTTGCCGGCGTACACGGAGGCGAAAATCAGCCCGGGAATGCCCAGCGCCAGCGCGCCCGAGAGGGCCCGCAGCGGCCAGAAGACGATGTTGAAGTTGCCCATGAGCAGGAGCAGCCCGGCGGCGATGAGCACCAGCCCCCAGATCACGCTCCGGTTGACCTGTCCTGACTGCATCTTCCCACGCCCTTTCTGCGGAGCATCTGCTGGTATGACGTCGGCCGCCCGGCGCGCTCCTTCACTTCGACTCATTTTCGACAACCTGCGCAGACCTCTTTACACCCCGGCTCTCCGCCGCTATACTGGTGACGTAGATTCTACAGCTTACAAGGGGAGTAGCCGACCTGCACCTGCAGGTGGAGCAGTCGGTCATTGCGGGCGTACGGCCCCCGGCTGTTCCGGCCGCCAGGATGACTGGGGCATGGCAAGACCTTGTTCCAAAGCGGAACAGGGCCTTGTCATGCCCCTTCTGTATCTTCCCGGCCTGCCGATGGCAGGCGGCTGCACCGGCCGGGTAAAGCGAAGCGTAAGGAGAGGGATCGCCTTGCACACCGTGGAGCTCATCGCCTTCTTTCTGTTCGTGGTGTTCGCGACGTGGCTGGACCTGTTCGTCCTCCACAAGGACGATCACGACATCGGACTGAAGGAGGCGGCGGTGACCTCGCTGGCCTGGATCGTGCTCGCCCTGCTATTCAGCGGCTATGTCTACTACCGCTACGGCATGGAAATGTGGATGCAGTATATCACGGCGTACACGATGGAGAAGGCGCTCAGCGTCGACAACCTGTTCGTCATCGCGACGATCTTCGGCTTCTTCGGCATTCGGGGCGGCCTCCAGCACCGGGCCCTGGCCTGGGGCGTGATCGGCGCGGTGGCCATGCGCAGCGTGCTGATCTTCCTGGGGGTGGAGGCCGTGGAGCGGTTCACCTGGCTACTGCCGGTCTTCGGCGTCTTCCTGATCATCACCGGTTTCAGGATGATGCGGGAAAGCGACGGGGGCGAGACGTCGCTGGAGGACAACAAGGTCTACAGGCTGCTGTCCCGGGTCCTGCCCGCCTACCCCGGCTACGACGGCCAGGCCATCATCACCCGGAAGAACGGCCGCTGGGAGCTCACCCTGCTGGGCATGGCGATCGTCATGGTCGAGGCGACCGACCTCCTCTTCGCCGTCGACTCCATCCCGGCCGTCATGGGCATCAGCAGCGACTTCTTCATCGTGCTGACCTCCAACATCTTCGCCATCCTGGGGCTGCGGGCGCTCTACTTCCTGCTGGCCGGCATCCTCGACAAGTTCCGCTACCTCAGCCTGGGGCTGGCGTTCGTCCTGCTCTTCATCGGCGGCAAGATGCTGGCGATCCCGTTCGGCTTCCACGTCGAGACCTGGATCTCGCTCACCGTCGTCCTGGGCACTATCGCGGTCGCCATTCTGGCCTCGCTGCTCATCCCGGAAAAGACGCCGGCCCAGGGGGCGGACTGACCAACGGAACCCGGCGATACCCGGCGCCGCCCGGGGGCGCAGAGAAGGCCGGGAACCCGCCTGCAGGGGCGGGT
>JAMNXV010000205.1 GCA_023623185.1 Bacillota bacterium | reverse complement strand
GCCGGTCGGACACCGTGAAGTGGGGAAGGTACCAGGCGTGTAACGCTGGGGAAAGCTGTCACTTCCCCACACCCCTCCCCCTGCCAGTCGGAGGGCAGTGCCACGGTGCCGCCCTGCAGAGCCGGTCGGACACCGTGAAGTGGGGAAGGTACCAGGCGTGTAACGCTGGGGAAAGCTGTCACTTCCCGACGCTCCCTCCCCCTGCCAGTCGGAGGGCAGTGCCACGATGCCGCCCGGCAGAGCCGGTCGGACACCGTGGGAGTCAGAAAATTCGGCGCGCTTGACGCCGGTCCTGATGATTTGGTAGAATAGTCTCGCTTGCGGTAACGGAATAACGCTGGACCCGCCTGATCGCTGAATCCCCGCGCAAGCGGGGAACGGGGGAACCACATTCCTGGGGCGAATCGCACCGAGGCTCCGGCGGAGGCCGGAGGGAGGATGCGTAGGGGCACGCTTTGGCGCCCCGAGTCCGTCAGCTAACCTCGTAAGCGTGGCTGAGGTGGTGGGCCCTTGCCATTGTTGCCTATACATAATACGGAGGGGGTCACCAGACCTTAAGCTTTGCTGTGCCTTCAGGCGGGCGCCGACCAACGCGGTCGGCGCCTTCTCCGTTCCCCCAAGCCTGGCTGGACGCCAGTAACCAAGGCATTGAGGAGGGAGGAGACCGTGCTGCGATACTGCGTGATCGGAGCCGGCCACGGTGGGCTCGCCATGGCCGGTCATCTGGGAGTGATGGGGTTCCCTGTATCGCTCTGGGCCCGCAATCCCGAGGCACTGCAGCCGATCGAGGCCGCCGGAGGCGTCTTCCTGGAGGGTGAGGTAGAGGGCTTTGGCCCCGTGCAGGTCGCCTACAGTCTGCAGGCGGCCCTGGAGAGCGCCGATGTCGTGCTCGTCGTGCTGCCCGCCTCGGCCCACCGGGAGATCGCCACGAGGTGCGCGCCCTACGTGCGCGACGGGCAACGGATCCTCCTGCTGCCCGGCCGGACGGCGGGGGCCATCGAGTTCAGACACGCGCTGAGGGAGGCCGGGTGCACCGCCGACGTAATCGTCGGCGAGGCACAGACCTTCCTTTACGCCAGCCGCAAGATCGGACCTTTCCAGGCCCGCATCCACGGTATCAAGCGCCAGGTGCTGGCAGCGGCCCTGCCGGCGTCGCGCACCGGAGAGCTGTTGGAGGGGATCAAGCCTGCCTTTCCCCAGTTCATGCCGGCCCGCTGGGTCTGGAAGACCTCGCTGGACAACGTGGGGGCCATCTTCCACCCCGGCGTGACCCTCCTGAATGCCGGGCGCATCGAGTCCACCGGCGGCGCCTTCCGTCACTATGTGGACGGCATCACCCCCTCGGTCGCGGCGCTCCTCGAGCAACTGGACCAGGAGCGGGTTGCGGTTGCCCGGCGCCTTGGCGTGGGCGCACTGACCGCCCGGGAGTGGCTGGCCGAGGCGTACGGGGTGGAGCGCCCGAGCCTGTACGAGGCGATTCAGGCCACCCGGGCCTACGCGGACGTGGGGGCGCCGGCGCAGCTCCACCACCGGTACATCTGGGAGGACGTGCCGACCGGCCTCGTCCCCATCGCCTCGCTGGGCGCCGCCTTCGGCATCCCGACGCCCGTCGCCGATGCGCTGATCCACATCGCCAACGGGATCTGCGGCGTCGACTTCCGGGAGACGGGCCGGACAGTGGAACGGCTCGGCATGGCGGGATGGGCCCCTGAGCAGATCAGCAACTACGCACTGGAAGGAGATGTGATGGACCTTGTCTAATCGACGCATTATTGGAGCAGCCATCGGGGACGACGTGCACGTGGGGGGCGTCATCCGTTTTCTCCAGATGGCCGAGCAAATGGGCTACGAAGCACGCTCCCTCGGGCCCGCCGTCTCCGTGGAACGGCTTCTCGCCGAGGTGGCCGCCTGGGATCCGGAGATCGTCGCCGTCGGCTACAGGCTTACGCCCGAATCCGGCCGCGCAGTGCTCGCCCACCTGGCCCAGAGCGCGCGGGAACAGGGGCAGGCCGGCCGCCGCTGGGTGCTCGGGGCCACGGATCCCGTGGCCGAGCACGGACGGGCTCTCGGCTTCTTCGAAGCGGTGTTCGGCGGGTCTGCGGACTGGCAGGAGGTGGTGGACTTTCTGCGCGGGGCTCCGGCCCGGGAGGCGGGCGGCATGCCGCCCCAAACGCTGGTGGAGCGCATTCTGTGGAAGCGGCCTTTCCCGCTTCTGCGCCACCACTTCGGCCAGCCTACCGTCGCCGCGACGGTGGAGGGGGTCCGGCAAATCAGCGAGGCCGGGGTGCTGGACGTGATCAGCCTGGGCACCGACCAGAACGCCCAGGAGCACTTCTTCCGGCCCGATGAGATGGACCCGCGCGAGCACGGCGCCGGCGGCGTGCCCGTCAGGACCGCCGATGACCTGAGGGCGCTTTACGCTGCCTCCCGAACGGGCAACTTCCCGCTGATGCGCTGCTATGCCGGCACCCGCGATCAGCTGGCCTGGGCCGAGATGCTGCACGACACCATTCACAACGCCTGGGCGGCGGTGCCCCTCTTCTGGTACAGCCAGCTGGACGGGCGCTCACAGCGGCCGCTCCTGGAGTCGATTCCGGAGGTGCAGGCCGTGTTCCGGTGGCACGCCGAGCGCGGCATCCCTGTGGAGTCGAATGAGAGCCACCACTGGTCGCTGCGGGACGCCCCGGATGTGGTCGCGGTGGTCGCCGCCTACATCGCGGCCTACAACGCCAGGCGGGCAGGCGTCACCGATTACATCCAGCAGCTGATGTGGAACAACCCGCCCCTCACCTCGCCCGCCATGGACCTGGCGAAGATGCTGGCCAAGCTCGAGCTCGTGGAATCGCTGGCCGGCCCGAACTTCCGGGTGTGGCGGGAGTGCCGGACGGGGCTCACCTCGATGCCTGCGGGCTTTGACCGGGCAAAGGGGCACCTGGCCGCCTCGACCTTCCTGCAGATGGCGGTGAAGCCTGACATCGTGCACATCGTGGGCCACTCCGAGTACCACCACGCCGCCACGGCGACGGACGTGATCGAAGGGTGCCACGTGGCCATTGGGGCCATCCAGCTGGCGCTTCAGGGGCTGCCGGACATGACGCAGGATGAGGCGGTGCAGGCCCGAAAGGCCGAGCTGGTGGCCGAGGCCAAGCTGCTCCTGGAGGCGATCGCCTCGCTGGCCCCGGCGGGCGTGGATGATCCCCTCACCCATGCCCCCACGCTGGCGGCTGCCGTCCGAACGGGGCTGCTGGATGCTCCGCACCTGATGGGCAATCCGGCGGCCAGGGGCGAGGTGGCGGTCCGGTTCGACGACGGCGCGTGCCGCGCGGTCGACCGGCAGACGGGGCGGATGCTCAGCGAGGCGGATCGCATCGCCGCACTGCTGGAGAAAGAGATCGTGTAAGGAGGAGGTCGCTACATTGAGTGGGATCGCAGGGATCCTCGGCAAGCCTGATCAGGCCCGCATCGCAAGGATGCTGGATCAGCAGGCGCACCGGGGGCCTGACGGTCGGGGTATCTGGACTGCAACGGCCGGTTTCGGCCTCGGGCATGTGCGTCTGGCCACCGTCGATGTTGAGGGCGGTGGCCAGCCGCTGGCCAACGAAGATGGCAGCCTGTGGCTGGCGATGACCGGCGCCATCTACAACCACCGCGCCCTCCGGCAGGAGCTGGAGGGGCGACATACCTTCAAGACCCAATCGGATGCCGAAGTGGTGCTGCACCTGTTCGAGGAGCACGGCCCCGCCTGCGTGGAGCGGCTGGATGGCATGTTTGCCATTGCCATCTGGGGCGAGGAGCTGGGCCTGTTTCTCGCCCGCGATCCACTGGGCATCCAGCCGCTTTACTGGGGGGAGGATGACGAGGGGAACCTGCTCTTCGCCTCAGAGATCAAGGCCTTGATCGGGGAGACGAATCAAGTGCGGGAGTTTCCCCCGGGCCACCGGTGGCGCGTTGGGGAGCCCATGGAGGCCTACGAGCAGATTCCGGCACACACAGGGGAGCTGACGGACCCGGACCAGGCGGTCCTCACCCTGGACCGCGTGCTGAACAACGCGGTGCGCAAGCAGCTCGCGGCGGACGTGCCCGTCGGCTGCCTGCTCAGCGGCGGGCTGGATTCCAGCCTGATCACGGCCATCGCGCGCCAGCACGTGGACGATGAACTGCACACCTTCGCGGTGGGGCTGGAAGGGTCCGCGGACCTGGAGCAGGCCCGGCGTGTGGCCGAGGATCTGGGCACCATCCACCACGAGCGTGTGCTGACGGAGGAAGAGGTGACCGCGGCCCTGCCGCGCGTGATCGACGCCCTGGAGTCGTGCGATCCTGCGCTGGTGCGCAGCGCCGTGGCCACCTACTACGTGTCGGAGCTGGCCTCCGAGCACGTGAAAGTGGTGCTCTCGGGCGAGGGCGCCGACGAGCTGTTCGCCGGTTACGATTATCTGACGGAGCTTGAGTCCGACGCCCAGGCCCTGGGTGCGGAGCTGTACGAGATCACGGCCGCGATGCACAACTCCAACCTGCAGCGGGTGGACCGCATGACCCAGGCCCACGGCCTGGAGGGGCGGGTGCCCTTCGCGGATCAGGCCGTCGTGGATCTGGCCTTCCGGATCGATCCCTTTCTGAAGCGCCGGGATGGCGAGAGCAAGTGGATCCTGCGGCGCGTGGCCGAAGAGTACCTGGCGCCCGGCATCGTCTGGCGCGAGAAGGAGAAGTTCGCCATCGGTTCGGGCGTTGCGCCTTTGCTGGAGGGCTACGCCGCGGAGGCCGTGCCCGAAGAGATCTTCAACCAGGAGCGGAGCCCCAAGGGCATACCCTTTGCTTCAAGGGAAGAGTTGCTGTACTGGCAGCTCTTCCGGGAGCGGTACGGCCGGGAGGATGTGCTGGCGCTCATGGGCCGCAGCCGCAGCCTGAACCAGGGCGAGCGCTGGGTGGGAGCACTTTAGTCCGCTGGCGGACAAAGTTCATAAACCACTTGCCCCATCAGCCTTGCAGTCGTTATCCTGTTGAAGGATTTAAATTGAGGAGGCCAGATACGTGGCACCGGCGTACGTCATTCCGGGGCTTGTGGTCATTCTGCTTCTGGTACTGACCCTTCCGTTTCTGTTCAAGGCTGTTGAGCAGCAGCTCGAGATCTTTCTCTTCGTGATGGGTGTCGCGGCTGCCCTCGTGAGCGGTATCATGGACCGGGACCTGATCATCAAGGCCCTTGAGGAGCCGGTCATGATCACGGCCGCTGTCCTGATCGCCGGCATCCTGTTCAAGGTGTTTCAGACGAAGCTGCAGTCGGGCATTCGGGCGACGCTTCGGGTGGTGCCGTTCCGGGTATTTGTCTTTCTGGTCGTCACCGTCCTTGGCCTGGCCTCCAGTGTCATTACGGCCATCATCGCGTCGCTGGTGCTGGTGGAGATCGTCAGCGCCCTGCGACTCGACCGCAAGACAGAGGTCAACTTCGTCATCCTGGCCTGTTTCAGCATCGGCCTCGGGGCTGCCCTCACTCCGTTAGGCGAGCCGCTGGCCACCATCGCGATCTCGAAGATGAACGGCGACTTCTGGTACCTGATGCGCACCATCGGGATCTATGTCATTCCGGCGGTGGTTGCGCTGGGGATCTTCGGGGCCTTCTTCCTGAAGGGTCGCCCGGAGGCCGCGGCGCGGGCAGAGGGCCCCGGTCTGATCCATGAGGAGGAGGCTGCCGGGGAGAGCTATAAGGACGTCGTCGTGCGGGCCCTGAAGATCTACCTGTTCGTTATGGCGCTGACCTTTTTGGGGGACGGCTTCAAGCCGCTGATTGACAAGTACGTATTGGGCCTGCCCAGCCAGGCGCTGTACTGGATCAACATGCTCTCGGCAGTGCTGGACAACGCGACCCTGACCGCCGCCGAGCTGAGCCCGGCGATGGAGCTGACGCAGGTGAAGGCCATTCTGATGGGTCTCCTGATCAGCGGCGGCATGCTGATTCCCGGCAACATCCCCAACATCGTGTCGGCCAGCAAGCTGAAGATCGGTTCGAGGGAGTGGGCCCGCATGGGCGTGCCCTTCGGACTGGTGTTGATGGTGATCCTCTTCTTCATCGTCGCGATGTAATGCTTAAGGTCGGCAACCGGCGGGCTCCTTCTGGAGCCCGCCTTTTGGGTGCGCGAATGGGCCTTTCTGGCTGTTGACTGGAGTGTGCCGCGCGTCGTAAGATAGCTATCGCCGCACGGAACGGCGCCGGCCGAAGGGGCGCGGATGCGCTTTGCCAGGCGTTGGGTGTTGACGAAGCGCACTGGTTTCGGCTAGACTATTTGACGCCCCAACGGGGTGTCCGCAGCAGCGGCGGGCTCGGCCGGAGCGGTCGGGCCGGAAGCTTCCGGTGGAAACGAACGGCTGGAACGAACTGGCCGGTTGACACGAAGCCGAGAGCTTGTTAAACTGATAAAGCTGTCGCCTGACGGCGGCGGCGGATCTCG
>JAMNXV010000129.1 GCA_023623185.1 Bacillota bacterium | reverse complement strand
AGGCCGGGGGCCTGGCCCCCGGCCTTGCCTCCGGCTGCACTACTGCAGCTCAAACGTCACCGAAACCGTCGCCGTGAAGGTGCTGGTGCCGCTGTACACGGGCACGGGCGCCGCGGCGGCCATCCCGTCCATCGCCATCTCGGCCGCGGCCCTCACTCTGACCAGGGAGGAACCCTGATCCTGCACGCTGACAGACTGAACCCGGGCCACCTTGGCGCCGAACTCGCCGGCCACCAGCTCAGCCTTGGCCTTGGCGTCCGCGACCGCCAGCTTCAGGGCCTCCTCCAGCAGCTTGTCGGAGTTCTTCACCGAGAAGTTGATGCCCCTGAGATCGTTGACACCGGCCTCCACCGCCTTCTGGATCAGCTCCGGCACCTTGTCCAGATCCTGTGTGGTGATGGAAAGGGTGTTGGTTGCCCGGTAGCCGACCAGCTCCTGGCCGCGGTCCTGCGTCCAGTTGTACTCGGGGGAGAGGTGGAAGACGCTGGTCTGAATGTCGTCCTCCTTCACGCCCATGGCCTTCATGGCCTCGGCCACCTTGTTGATGCTCTCGCTGAGCGCGTTGTACGCCTCGTTCGGCGTCGGCTTCACCTCGCTCACGCCCAGCGTGATGACAGCGGTGTCGGGTTTCACCTCAAGCTGTCCCCTGCCCACCACCGAAAGCGTTCGCGCGGGGGAATCGTCCTCCGCCGCGTGGACCGGGGCAGCCTGCGGCGCGAATGCGGCAAGTCCGAGGACCAGGAGGCCGGCGAGGATAACCGAAAAAAGACCGCCTCTGAGCTTCATACGGGTCCCTCCTAATCATGATCTCCGCCAGTTAGACGGGAGGAGACCGCGTTTTGGATTCATCCTTTGCCAACATCTGCAGGAAATCCTCGCACTTAAAGGCGGCAGGTATAAGGGGGCATGATCGCGTACGCCGGCCACTCACCTCTCACTGAACAACCGGCGGCGCTCCTGAACCACTTCCTGCGCCGCCCGGGGCAGCCGCGAACCCGGGCCTGGCGGAACCCGGGCGGAGCCACTCGATGCCCGGCCGGCCGACCAGGTAGCCCTGCGCGTAATCCACGCCGAACTCCCCCAAGAGCCTCAGGGTCTCCGCGCGGTCCACGAACTCGGCGATGGTCTCCTGCCCCTGCGACCGGGCCATGGCCACCATGGCCCGGACCAGGTGCTGGTCGGCCGATTCGGTGGGCAGATTGCGGATGAACGCCCCATCGATCTTCAGGTAGTCCACGGGCAGATGCTTCAGGAGGTGCAGGCTGGAAAAGCCCGAGCCCACGTCGTCGAGCGCGAAGCGGCAGCCAAGCCTGCGCATGGCGGTGATGAACCGGCGGGCCTGCTCCAGGTCGCCGATGGCCGCGGTCTCGGTGATCTCCAGCACCAGCCTGGCCGGGTCCGCCCCGTGGGCTTCCAGCTCCTCCTGAATCATGCGTGCCAGACCGGGATCGGAGATGGTCTTGCCCGAAAGGTTCACCTCGAACGCCTCGATCTCGCTGTCCGGTTCCTGGGCCGCGATCAGCCGGATGGCCTCCCGCAGCACCCAGCGGTCGATCTCCTGAATGAGACCGAAGCGCTCCGCCCCGGCCAGGAACTCGCCCGGCAGGATCAGGGTCCCGTCCTCTTCCACCAGGCGGAGCAGCAGCTCCACCCGGGTGATCTTGCCCAGCTTCAGGTCCAGGATGGGCTGGGCGTGCAGCACGAACCGGTTGTCCCGCAGGGCCTCGCGCAGCCGCCGGTCCCACGAGAGCTTGGCGGCCATTTCGTCGCGCCGCGCGTCGGTCTCGTCGAAAACCGCCACCGCATTGCGCCCGGACTCCTTCGCCTTGTACATGGCCATGTCGGCCTGGGCCAGCAGCGCCTCCACGGTCAGCCCGTGGTCGGGGAAGAACGTAACGCCGATGGAGGCGCTCATTGTGACGCTGCGGCCCTTCACGGCGAAGTCTGTCTGGTGCACAGCCCTGAGGATCGCTTCGGCGACGGAGACGGCCTCCCGCCCCGTGTACGGCATGAGGATCGCAAACTCGTCGCCGCCGTGGCGCGCCGCGATGTCGGTGGGCCGCAGGTGCGCCTGGATGATCTCCGCGACGCGCACCAGCACCTGGTCGCCGGCCTGGTGGCCGAGCGTGTCGTTCACGTACTTGAACAGGTCGAGATCCATGAACAGCAGGGCCCCGCGCACCCGGTGGTTGCGCGCCAGTTCCAGGTGGCGCGCCAGCTCGGCCTGGAAGGTGCGGCGGTTATACAACCCGGTCAGGGCGTCGCGGCGGGCGAGCTTCCTGAGCACGGCCTGGACCCGCTTGCGGCCGGCAATGTCCTGCACGGTGGCGATGCGGAACTGTTCGGATCCGGCGCGGGCGACGGCGACGGACACCTCGACCGGGAACGCCTCGCCGTCCTTGCGCCGGGCCATCAGCTCGAACGCCTCGGCCCCGCCGCGGGCCTCCCCCCTGCCGGCGGCCGGACGGCCCGCCGTCTCTCCCGGGCCGCTCGCCCGCTCTTCACGGCCGCACTCCGGCAGGTCGGAAAAGAGCATGCTGAGGGGCCTTCCCAGCACCTCCTGCTCGGTATACCCGAAGATCTCCGCCGCGCGGTGGTTGAACAGGACGATGCGCTGCTTCCCGTCGGTCGCAATCAGGGCGCTGGGGGCCATGCCCACAATAGTCGACAACCACTGCTCCGACGGGCGGAGCAGTGGCCGCAACAACCAGGGCATGGCGAACAGATAGAGGTTGGCGCTGCCGAAGAAGAGCGCACCCACCCACCAGCGCGTCCAGACCGCCAGCGCGGTGCAGAACCCGCCGGGCACCGCGGCCAGCACGGCGAGCAGCGTCCGCCAGGGGCGGGAGCGCGGCGTGCGCTCCAGCGTGAGCAGCGCTGCCCCGCTCATGGCAAAGGCCAGGGCAATGAGCGCCGTGTAGGGCAGCCCGACCTCGCGCAGCGGAACCGCGAAGTGTTCGGGAGCGGACAAGATCAGCAGACCCTGCAGCAGCTGGGCACCGACCGCAAACCGGGTCAGGCGCCTGGCATCATAGCTTAGCATCGGTAGTCCCCCATGCACCCCTGCGTACATCCCGTATCATCGACCTTTCCCTCAGGCCGGGACCGCCCGCCGCGTCACAGCGCCTGCCAGCCGATGTCCCTCCTGAAGGTCTTCCCTTCAAACTCTATCCGGGCCACCCCGGCGTAGGCGAGGTCCAGCGCTTCCCGCAAGGTGGGCCCCATCGCCATCACCCCGAGCACCCGGCCGCCGGCGGTGACCACCTGACCTTCGTCGTCGAAGGCCGTGCCGGCGTGGAAGACGGTGACGCCGACCTGGTCGGCCTCCACCAGCCCGCTGATCGGCAGTCCCTTCGTGTACGGCCCCGGATAGCCTGCCGAGGCGAGCACGACGTTGGCGGCCGCGCCGGGGCGGAACCGCAGTTCCACCTCGTGCAGGCGCCCCTCCAGGCAGGCCTGGATCACTTCGAGCAGGTCGTTCTCCAGCAAGGGCAGCACCACCTGCGTCTCCGGGTCGCCGAACCGGGCGTTGAACTCGATCACCCTTGGTCCCTCGGCGGTGAGCATCAGGCCGGCGAAGAGGCAGCCCACGAAGGGCGTGCCCCGCCGGGCCAGTTCGGCGATGGTCGGCTCCAGGATGCGCCGCTGCACCTCATCGGCCACGGCAGGGGTGTAGGCCGGCACCGGCGCGTAGGCGCCCATCCCCCCGGTGTTGGGTCCGGTGTCGCCCTCGCCGATGCGCTTGTGGTCCTGCGCGGCCACCATCTGCCTCACCGTGCGGCCGTCGCTGAAGGCCAGCACCGAGACCTCCTGCCCCTCCAGGACCTCCTCGATCACCACCCGGCTGCCCGCCTGGGCGAAGGCGCCCTCCACCATGGCCGCCCGCAGGGCCAACCGGGCCTCATCCAGGCTGGAGCACACCTGCACACCCTTGCCCGCCGCCAGCCCGTCGGCCTTGATGACGATGGGCCCGGGATGGGCCTCCAGGTAGGCCAGGGCGCGCTCGTAATCACTGAAGTCGGCGTAGGCGGCCGTCGGCACGCCGGCCGCGGTCATGACCTCCTTCGCGAACGCCTTGGAGGCCTCGATGCGGGCCGCCGCCGCCGTGGGGCCGAAGGCGCGGATGCCCGCGTCGGCCAGCGCATCCACCAGCCCCGCCGCCAGCGGGGCCTCGGGGCCCACGATCACCAGATCGATCCCCAGCCGGCGGGCCAGATCCACCTGTCCGTCGACATCGGTGGCCTCCACGTCGGGATGGCACCACGCGAACCGGCCGATGCCCGGGTTGCCCGGCGCCGCATGGAGCTCGTCGATGTGCCGGCTCTGAATCGCCTTCCAGGCGAGGGCGTGCTCCCGCCCTCCCCCGCCGACGATTAGGACCTTCATTTCACAGCCTCCTCCCGGATCCCTGCCTGGACGGTTGTTCCTGGCATATCCGGCATTTTTCCCATAGTTGCCACCCGGCCTGATCGCCAGGTTCCACGAAGGGCCTAGTGCCGGAAATGCCGCACCCCAGTGAACACCATCGCGATCCCCAGCTCGTCCGCCTTCGCAATCGACTCGTCGTCCCGAACAGACCCGCCGGGCTGCACGATGGCGGCGATGCCCGCCTCTCCGGCCGCCTCGACCACGTCGGGGAAGGGGAAGAAGGCGTCGGAGGCCAGCACGGCCCCGCGGGCCTCGTCCCCGGCCTGCTTGATGGCGAACCGGGCGGCGTCGATGCGGTTCATCTGGCCCGCCCCCACGCCCAGGGTCTGCCCGTTCTTCGCCACCACGATGGCGTTGGACTTCACGTGCTTGCACACCTTCATGGCGAAGGCCAGGTCCCGCAGCTGCTCAGGCGTGGGCTCGGCCTTCGTCACCGGCTTCCACGCGGCCGGGTCCTCCGCGATCGCATCCCAGCCCTGCAGGAGCAGCCCGCCACCGACCCGCTTCATATCAAACCCGGCCGGCGGATTCCGGTCGATGGGGCCCACCTCCAGGAGGCGCAGGTTCTTCTTCTTCGTGAGCACCTTCAGGGCGTCTGGCTCAAACTCCGGGGCGATCACGATCTCCAGGAAGATCTTGCTGAGCGCCTCGGCCGTCTCCCGGTCGCAGGGCCGGTTCAGGGCGACGATGCCGCCGAAGATCGAGACGGTGTCGGCCTCGTAGGCCTTGCGGTAGGCCTCGGCGATGGTCGGGGCCACGGCCACGCCGCAGGGGTTGGCGTGCTTGATCGCCACCGCGGCCGGCTCCTCGAACTCCTTCACCAGCTCCAAGGCCGCGTGGGCGTCGTTGATGTTGTTGAACGAGAGCCCCTTGCCGTGGAGCTGCTTCGCCCGGGCGATGACCGTGCCCGAGGCGGAGCCGTCGCTGTAGAACGCGGCCACCTGGTGCGGGTTCTCGCCGTAGCGCAGCTCCTGCACCTTGGTGAAGGAGAGGGTAAGCGCAGCGGGGAACTCTGATGCCCTGGCGGCCGGCGGCTCCTCGCCCGCGACCCGGGCCGCGACGATCTCCTTGCCCCGAGTGGCGAGCCAGCCGGCGATGGCGTTGTCGTACGCCGCCGTGTGCTGGAACGCCTCCAGCATCAGACTGAACCGGGTCTGAAGCGACAGGTCGCCCGTCTCCCGCAGCTCGGCCAGCACGGAGGCGTACCGCCCGGGGTTGACGATGACGCCCACGTCCTGGTAGTTCTTCGCCGCCGCCCGCACCATCGTGGGGCCGCCGATGTCGATCTTCTCGATGGCGTCCTCCAGGCTCACGCCGGGGTTGGCCACCGTCTCCTGGAAGGGGTAGAGGTTGACGACCACCAGGTCGATGGGCGCCACCCCGTGCTCGGCCAGCTGGGCCATGTGGGCCGGGTTGGACCGGATCGCCAGGATGCCCGCGTGGATCTGCGGCTGCAGGGTCTTCACCCGCCCGTCCAGGATCTCGGGGAAACCGGCCACCTCGGCCACCTCACGGACGGGCACCCCCGCGGCCTCCAGCGTCCTGTATGTACCGCCTGTGGAGATGATCTCCACCCCCAGGGCCGCCAGCCCCTGCGCGAACTCCACGATCCCCTGCTTGTCGTAGACGCTGATCAAGGCACGCTTCACTGCCATCTCTACTCCTCCTTCAATCTCGGGTCCGGCCCCTTCCCCTGCTCCGGGCGGTACCCGTCGCGATCCAGCCAGTAGCGCCGCTCGTGGCCGGCCAGGTAGGCCAGCAGCGGGTCCCGGTAGGTGGGCCAGGTGATGTACCGGGCCACCTCGTCCCGCTTCACCCAGCGGGCGTCCACCACATACTCGTCCTCCTCCGGCACCCGGAGCGGACCGGCCACGAGGCGGCAGGAGAAAACGTGGACCAGGAAGTGCTGGTCGTGCACCAGGTTGTGCGTGTCGAGCACGTAGGCCAACCAGGTTGTGCGTGTCGAGCACGTAGGCCAGCTCCACGGGGGCCACCAGCAGCCCGGTCTCCTCCTGCACCTCCCGCACCACGCAGTCGGTGAGCGACTCGCCCACCTCCAGCCGGCCGCCGGGCAGCGACCAGACCTCGCCGACGGCCCAACGGTTCCGCACGATCACCAGCCGGTCCTCGTCCTCCACGAGGCCGAGGCCCAGAATGAACTGCTCTGCCAACGCCGATTCCTCCCTCCGATACGGGCCCTCCTCCCGCACGGCGCGTCCTCCGATGCGGGAGCGAGCCCCCGCCGGAGAGTGTACCCGCACGGGCCCGGGTTCTCCTGCCGCACCAGGCGCCCGGCGGTTACCCGCGGGGAGCCTCCGCCCGGTCGAGGATCCGCACCCGCCGCCCCTCGATGACCAGACGGCCCTCCGCGAACAGCCGGATGGCCTCGGGGTAGATGCGGTGCTCCTCGGCCAGGATGCGCTGCCGCAGGTCCTCCACCGTGTCCCCCTCCAGCACCGGAACGGCGGCCTGCAGCACGATCGGCCCCTCGTCCACCCCCGCGGTGACGAAGTGGACCGTGCAGCCCGCCACCTTCAC
>JAMNXV010000194.1 GCA_023623185.1 Bacillota bacterium | reverse complement strand
CCCGATAAGGGAGCGGCTGGCAAAGCGCTGGATTGCTCAGTGGATCCGCTCTCTTATCTTCCGGCGGGCTGCCGCCGGTGGAATTGGCACCTTCAGACGCCGCCACGCGCCTGGGTTGCCGGGTTTCATCGGGCCAGTTCCCTCCACCTCTCTGGATAAGAGCCGCCGGAAGAAGCTTCCGGACGGACGCCGTATGAAGTTTGAGGAAGATGGTAGCATGAGTCCGGTACCGCTGTCAATACCAGGATCAGTGTTTGCCTCGAGAAAAGCGCCTTGCCGGTTTCGTTTCCATGGAACGGTGATACGGATCACTTTTTCCTGGGTGAAAGCGGGTACCATAGAGGGCGAGAAACGGCAAAGGTGGTGTGGGTACATGGCTCTCAAAGAGCTCGATGTTCGCGAGATTCCGCCCGCGCAGCGGCACCCGCTGATCTTCCAGACCTTCGAGTCGCTGGCCCCCGGTGAGGCGATGCGCCTCATCAACGACCACGACCCCAAGCCGCTGTACTACCAGTTCGCCGCCGAGCTCACCGGCCAGTTTGAATGGGAGTACGAGGAGCAGGGGCCGGAGGCCTGGAAGGTGCGGATCACCAAGAAGTAGGCCGCCTCCGCAGGGGCGGGCCGGATCTGCCCCTTCTCCGAAGCAGCTCCGGTGCCCGGTAAGTCGGGAGGGGGGGCGATGCCCCCCTCCCGACTTAGATAATGATGCAGATCAGCCCGCCTGATCCCTCGTTGATGATGCGGCTGAGCGTCTCCTGCAGCTTCACCTGCGCGTCGTCGGGCATGCGGTGCAGCTTGGCCCGGATGCCCTCCTGCACCAGCTCGTGCAGCGACTTGCCGAAGATGTCGAACTCCCAGAGCTGTTGCGGGTCGTCCTCGAACCGGTCCAGCAGGTACTGAACCAGCTCCTCGCCCTGCTTGGCGGTGCCGATGATCGGCGTCACCTCGGCGGAGATGTCCGCGCGGATGAAGTGCAGGCTCGGAGCCGTGGCCTGGAGCTTCACGCCGTACATGATGCCCTGCCGCACCAGCTCCGGCTCCTCGAAGGTGATGTCCTCGATGGCCGGGGTCACGACGCCGTAGCCGGTCGCCTTCACATCCTCCAGGGCGTCCCGGATCTTGTCGTACTCCCGCTTTGCCTCGGTATACTCCCGGAGCAGCCGGACCATGGTGTGCTTCCCTTCCAGGGGCACCCCCGTGATCTCCTCCAGCACCTGGTAGTAGAGGTCGTCGCGGGCCTCGGTCTGCACGTGGGCGACGCCGGCCCCCATGTCGATGGACTGCAGGTTGACGGCCGCCATGAACTCGTACGAGCTCAGCCGCTCCACCGCGGCGTCGACGTCGCGGATCTTCTGAATCCCCTGCAGCGCCTCCGCGATGGCCTCCTCGAACTGGGCGCGCACCAGATGGGCGCTGTCCAGCTCCTCCACCCACCGGGGCAGGGCGATGTTGGCCTCCCGGACCGGGAACTCGAAGAGCGCCTGCTCAAGGATGAGGTGGACGTCATCCTGGGTCAGCTCGCTGGCATCGACCGGGATGACGGGCGCGTTGTACTTGACCTCCAGCTCGCCGGCGAGCTCCATGGTCTCCTGCGCGTAGGGCCGCGTGGTGTTCAGAACGATGACGAAGGGCTTGCCCAGGGACTGCAGTTCGGCCACCACCCGCTCCTCGGCCTCCAGGTACTTGCCCCGGGCGAGGTCGGTGATGGTGCCGTCGGTCGTCATCAGCAGGCCGATGGTGGAGTGCTCGGCAATGACCTTGCGGGTGCCGATCTCGGCCGCGTCGTGGAACGGGATCTCGCCTTCAAACCACGGCGTGCGCACCATGCGGGGCGACCCGTCCTCATCCAGGTAGCCCAGGGCGCCCTCCACGGCGTAGCCTACCGAGTCGACGAGCCGCACCCTGACCGTCAGCCCCTCGCCCAGGGTGAGCTCGACCGCCTCGTCGGGCACGAACTTGGGCTCGACCGTCATGATGGTCCGGCCGTTCCCGGACTGCGGCAGCTCGTCGCGGATGCGGGCCTGCTCGTACTCGTCTTCAATGTTCGGAAGGATGACCTGCTCGGCAAGACGGCGGATGAAGGTGGACTTTCCGGTCCGGACCGGGCCCACCACACCGATGTAGATGTCCCCTCCGGTCCGCCTCGCGACGTCCTCAAAGATGTCAATCCTCTCCACGCCAGTACCCTCCCTAAGGTAGCCGCGACGCCGGCGGCCGCACACTCGCCGCGGCATTCGTACTCAGAATGTGGCTCGGGTCCCGTGTCCTACCGCCAATGCTATGAGCGGCCCCGGGAGGGTATGTCTACGCGATCATCCGGTAAAGTCCGAGCAGGGTGAGCAGCACACCGTGCACGGCGGTCCAGCGGCCGTTGAGCCGCAGCGGGAGCAGGCCGGCCGCGTGGGAGCCCGCCGTCAGCAGCGCAAACGAGGCGGCCGCGGCGGCCAGGGGCAGGCTGAGCGGAGAGAAGCCGGTCATCGCGGCCCCGAGGCCCGCAGCCACCGAATCCAGCGCAAGCGCCACCCCCAGCAGAAGCGCCTCGGCCGGGTTGATGTGGCCGGAGCGGTCCAGGTCGGCCGCCGCCGGCTCCCGCAGGATCTCCACCACAATCCCCACGGAGCCCAGCCGCAGCCGCCAGACCCTGTGCAGCGGATCGGTCCTGCGCGGACTCGCGGGCGACCCCGGGCGCGACCTGAGCGTCTGAACAGTGATCCAGAGGCCCGTGAGGGCTAGAATGGCCGCACCGGTTCGCTGTGCCACCAGCGGCGAGAGGCGCGCCGCCAGCAGCGTCCCCGCCCCCATGGCCGCCGCCAGCAGCAGGCCGGTGGCCAGACTGACGATGGCGGCCGCCACCCAGGGGACGCGGATGCCCCGCAGGCCGTACAGCAGGCCGACCATCAGGGCGTCGAGGCTCAGGGCAGCAGCCAGAAGCAGCAATGAAACGGAGTCCACGTACGGCGCACCCCCTCGGAACCCGGTCCGAGGGCATCCTACGCCGGCTGCGCCCCGGGGGTGATCGAAACACACCCGGTGGGCGACGACGCACAGCAAAGGCCTGCGGCAGAGCAGATCCTGCTGCAGGCCTTTCTCACCTGGATTCGGGCGGGTCCAGCTTCGCCTCCGCCACCTCTTCCAGTTCATGCGCCCGGGGACGGGCCATCAGCCGTTCCATGGCCGCGAGCGGCGGGAGATCTTCGTAGAGCACCTGGTAGATCGCCTCGGTGATGGGCATCCGCACCTCGCAGCGCCGGGCCAGCTGCCAGGCGGCCCGGGTCGTCACCACGCCCTCCACCGTGAGGCCGGTTTCAGCCAGGAAGGCGGCGATGGACTGCCCCCGCCCGATGGCGAGCCCGGCCCTGCGGTTGCGCGAGCTGTCGCCGGTACAGGAGAGCACCAGGTCGCCCATGCCCGCCAGGCCGGCGAAGGTCAGGGGGTTGGCCCCCATGGCGCGGCCGAGGCGCGCCATCTCCACCAGGCCGCGCGTGATCAGGGCGGCACGGGCGTTGTCGCCCAGGTTCAACCCGTCCGAGATCCCGACCCCCAGGGCGATGACGTTCTTCAGGGCTCCGGCCAGCTCTACCCCGGTGCGGTCGGGGTTGGTGTAAATGCGGAACCGGTCGGTCATCAGGACCTCCTGCACCCGGTCGGCCAGCGCGAGGTCCGGGCACGCCGCCACTGCCCCGGTGGGCAGCCCCGCGGCCACCTCGTGCGCGAAGTTGGGCCCGGAGAGCGCGACGATACGCTCCCGGTGCGCCGGGAGCTCCTCCCCTACCACCTGGTGCACGAGCAGGTGGGTCTCGGGCTCGATAGATTTGGTCACGGTGACGACGATGGCGTCCGGTCGCAGGTGCGGCCGCACGAGCCGGCACACCGCCCGGAGTCCGGCGCCGGCCGGGCTCAGGATCACCAGATCGGCGCCGGCCACCGCTTCCTCCGGGCGCTCGCAGGCCGCGACGTTGTCCGGGAGCCGCAGGCCCGGCAGGGCCGGATGGCCCCGGTCCCAGCCCCAGCTCCACCCCGGCGTGCGGCGCCAGAGCCGAACGGCGCCGCCGCCCGCCGCCGCGGGCACGGCCAGGGCCGTCCCCCAGACGCCGGCGGGCAGGATGGCAATCTGCGTTGACACCGACGACCCGCCCCCCTTGCTTGCGGTGCGTGCCTTCTCAGGTTCGCGGCCGCGCCTTGGCCCCCAGCCGGTTCTCGGTTCCGGCGGCAATGCGCTTCATGTTCTCCCAGTGGCGGACGTAGATCACGACGGCGAGGCCCACCACCAGCAGCCGGTGCGGCAGCGGCGGGCTGATCAGAAAGATCTGTACCACCACGGCCAGGGTGGCCGTCAGCGAGCCCAGGGAGACCCAGCGCGTGGGCGCCACGGCCAGCGCGCCGGCCGCGATGCCGATCAGCACCGCCAGCGGGTAGTGGAGCAGCATCACGCCGCCGCTGGTGGCCACGCTCTTCCCCCCGCGGAAGCGCAGCCACACGGGGTAGGAGTGGCCCAGAGACGCCATGAGCCCCGCCGCGGCGAATCCCCAGTCGCCCGCCCAGCGCTGCCCCAGGTAGGCCGCCAGCAGACCCTTCCCGATGTCGCACAGCACGGTGAAGAGCGCGGCCCACGGGCCCAGCGTGCGTAGCACGTTGGTGCCGCCGGTCGCGCCGCTGCCGTAGCGGCGCACATCGATGCCCTGCAGCTTGCCCATCAGGAAGCCGACGGGAATCGAACCCAGTAGGTAGCCCAGCATCGCGACGATGACTAGCTCCGCCACGGCCCGTGCCCTCCTTCTCACAACCCATAGCGGGTCGGCCCGCGATCGGGTTAGAGATCACTAATTCGCCGTCCGTGGGGTTATTCCTGGTTTTAGTACGAGGTAATATATGCAGGCCCCGCGCGTTTCGGCTCCCCGCCCGCTACTCGGTGGAGCGCTTGCGCGCAGCCCGGCGGATCTCCTGCGTCCTGCCGCCGGGCAGCACCCGCCGCACCCGCGCGGGCCGCTCCGAGAGCTTCACCTTTGCCCGGGTCCGGAAGTAGAGGTTGATGGGCGTTCCTTCGAACCGGTAGGTCTCCCGGAGCTGGTTTTCCAGGTACCTCCGGTACGAGAAGTGGACCAGCTCGCTGTCGTTGACGAAGAAGACGAACCCCGGCGGGCTCACGTGGGGCTGGGTGGCGAAGAGGACCTTCAGTCGCCGCCCCTTGTCCGACGGCGGCGGATTCAGCGCGACGGCCTCACGGATCAGGTCGTTCAGCTCCCGGGTGGGAATGCGCCGGGTATGGTTCTCCGCGGCCTCCTTGATCAGCGGCAGGAGCCGGTGCACCCGGGCGCGGGTCTTCGCGGAGACGAAGTGGACCATCACGTAGTCCATGAAGGCCAGCCGCTCCCGGACCTCCTCGGTCATCTTGGCCATGGTGCGGTCGTCCTTCTCGATCAGGTCCCACTTGTTGACCACGACGATGCACGCCTTGCCGCTTTCGTGGGCGTAGCCGGCGATGCGCTGGTCCTGCTCGGTCACGCCGTCCTGCGCGTCGATGACCATCAGCACCACCTGCGCCCGTTCGACGGCCCGCAGAGCCCGCATCACCGAGTACCGCTCCACCGGCTGGTCCACCTTGGCCCGGCGGCGCATGCCGGCGGTGTCAATCAGCAGGAAACGGTCCTCCCCCCGCTCCACCAGCACGTCGATGGCGTCACGGGTGGTGCCGGGAACGTCGGAGACGATCACCCGCTCCTCGCCCAGGACGGCGTTGACCAGCGACGACTTGCCCACGTTCGGCCGGCCGATAACGGCGACCCGGATGGGGCCGTCCTCCTCCGGCGCCGCGTCCGGGAGGTCGGGCAGCGCGGCCACCACCGCGTCCAGAAGGTCGCCCGTGCCCAGGCCGTGCTCGGCGGAGACCGTGATCAGGGGCTCCAGGCCCAGCGCCCAGAACTCCAGGGCCAGATCCTCGCGCTTCAGGTTCTCCACCTTGTTTACGGCGACGATCACCGGCTTCTGCACCCGGCGAAGCAGCTCGGCCACGTCCAGGTCCGGCGCGGTCACGCCATCGGTCACATCGACCACAAAGATGATGGCGTCGGCCTCCCGGATGGCCAGCTCCGCCTGGCGGGTGACGTGCGCCTCGATGGTGTCGCCTTCCTTGTCCAGCTGAATGCCGCCCGTGTCCACGAGGGTCAGGACGCGGCCGTTCCACTCGGTGTCCGCGTAGAGCCGGTCGCGGGTCACTCCGGGCTGGTCCTCCACAATGGCCTGGCGGCTCTGCGTGAGCCGGTTGAACAGCGTAGACTTGCCGACATTCGGACGGCCTACAATCGCTACGATGGGTTTCATGGGCTTTTTCCTCCTGTCTCTCCCACCCTGCACATTATCCAGGATGGACCAGCGGCGGTCAAGACGTGGGCAGATTCGGCGGCGCAGCCGTCCGTCTCTCCGTCGCGCCGGTCTGGAGCAGCTCGGTCAGCGTCAGGCTGAGCACGCCTGCCACCAGCGCCGTGCCGTGGAACGCCCCTCCGCCCATCCGGAAGACGATGTCCGGGTGCCCCGCCGCGATGTAGTGCAGGTAGTGGTACAGGTCGGCGGCCAGCGAGCCCCACACGGCCGAGGCGAAGGCGGCCGGGCGCGTGTGGCCGATGACGCATCCCAGGGTGCCCGCGACTGCCGCGTACAGGTACTGCGCGTCCAGGTAGAACAGGTTCAGCTCGGTGGGCCAGCCGGGCGGGAAGTAGAGGCTGATCAGGGCCAGGCTCGCCGCGCCGGTGGCCGCCCCGCCCACGGCCAGCACGGGCTCCCACCAGCGGCGCACGCCCTTCAGCAGGTAGAGGGTGAGACACAGAGGCAGCAGGCCGCTGCCCAGATTGAGCGTCAGCCTCGGCGTCAGGCTCAGCTCCACCAAGGTCCCCGCCAGCATGGCAAGGAGGACCGCCAGCGCGCCGCGCTCGCTCAGCCCCAGGCGGCGCAGCGGGCCGGTCAGGAAACCGGTGGCGGTCAGCACAGACAACAGAACGAGCAGAATGGGACCCACAGGCATCACGCGGCGACCCCTCCCGAACCGGGCGAGCCCCCAGCAGAGACTGGAGGGCTTTCCACCTTCATTGCGTTAGCTTTGGCCGGGTCTGGCAGCGCTATACAGAACCCGCCGCCGGGCGACCGGCCTTCGGGAGCATAATCGCCACAGGGTTCTGCCAACCTATGGCTGTCATCACCCTGTGGGAGGGTCCCGCACGATGCAACTTGACACCGCGGCATGGGTCTACCTGGTGGCCGTGGGAATCCACCTCCTGTTCTTCCTGCTCTTCCTGCGGCTGCTCTGGTGGAAGCGCTACGCCGAAACCCGCTACTGGAAGCGCCGGCCCGCGCTCTCCCTGGAGCGGCTCACCGCGCTCGCCCGGAAGCACGGGCAGGCCCTGCCCCGCTTCTCCCTGATCGTGCCGGCCCGCAACGAGGCCGACGTCATCGAGCGCACCGTGGACCACCTGGCCGCCCTCGCTTACCCGCCCCACCTGTACGAGGTGCTGGTGGTCACCGACGAGAAGGAGGCGCTGGCCGCCGACAAGAGCCGGGCGGCGGCGGTGGCCGAGGCAGCCCGCGCGCTCCGCAGCCGGCATGACCTGCCCGGGCCGGACAGCCAGGCCGGGGGGCTCATCATGGCCCTGGTGGCCGGCATGGCGCTGGAGGGGATCGGCGAGGTCTCCCGCCGCCTGGGACCCAACGAGGGGCTGCGCTACCTGCGGCGGATTCCCGCGCCGCTCCTGCGGCCCATCATCTGGGATGCGGCCTGCCGCCTGCTGAAGAAGGGAGCGCGCGGCACGGAGCACCACCTGTTGCGGTCCCTGCGGAACCGGCTGCCCGGCCTCGGGCAGGAGCCGCTTCAGCGCGCCTACGCCGCGCTGCTCTCCCTGGCCATCCCGTGTGCGGTGGCCTTCGCCTCGCTGCGGGGCGAGGATGGGGCCGCCCTGGGGCGACGGCTGGCCTCGCTGGCCGCCCAGGCGCACCACTCCCTCACCCGGGAGCTCATCCAGTCGCTCTGCGCGGCCCTCGCCGCCAACCTGACCAGCCGGCTGGAAGCCCTTTCCGCAGACCCCCATCTGGAGGAACGGCTCGCCGCGGCCTACCGGGAGGTCTATCCGACCACGCAGGACATCATGGAACGGAAGGTGGCGGAGTACAGCCGGCGCAGGGGGGCGCCGGCGGTGCGCCACGTGGTGGTCCCCCCGGACTTCGACGGCAGGCTGGGCGGCCGCTGCCTGGGCGTGACGGTGCCCTCCACGAAGGGCCGCGCCCTGAACTGGGCCCTGGGGTTCATCGACGGCCGCTCCACCTGGTGCGGCTTCTACGATGCCGAGAGCCGGCCCGACGGGCGGGTGCTGCTCTACCTGGCCCACCGGGTGCTGGAGGCCCGCATCAGCGGCGCGACGCTTCCCCGCATCTTCCAGGGGCCCGTCTTCCAGGTGCGGAACTGGTACGACATGGGCGCCTTCTGCAAGCTGGCCTCCCTCTTCACCGCCATCAGCCACGAGTGGCACCTGCCGGTGGTCTACCGGACCATCCCCTTCGTCGGCGGCACCAACGTCTTTGTCGAGACCAGACTGCTGCAGGAGATCGGCGGTTTCGACTCGTCCACGCTGACCGAGGACCTGGAGCTGGGAACCCGCGCCTGGCTGAAGGCCAGGGCGTGGCCGGAGTACCTGCCCTACCCCTCCAGCGAGCAGACCCCGCCCACCTTCCTGGGTTTCTACCGGCAGCGGCTCCGCTGGGCCAGCGGCCACATTCAGGTGATGCGGAAGATCAGGGCCGAAGGGGACGGCTCGCCCGAGCAGCGCCGCCTGCTCCGGTCGCTCTGGTTCAAGGGCCAGGGGCAGTGGCTCTTCTACCAGGCGGCCACCCTGGTGCCCCTCACCGTGCTGCTCCTCTGGTCGATCGGGCTGGTGGACCCCACCGTGCTGCCGCCGGTCTGGCGCTACGGCCTCCATACGGTCTCCACCGTTTACATCGGGTTCGCCGTCTACATCTTCCTGCGTTACATGCGCTACGTCGACCCCGCCAGCCGGCCGCTGATGTGGCTGGGCCAGCTGGGGGCCGTCGGACAGATTCTCGTCCTGCCGCTGGCCGGCTTCCTGTTTCCCGTGCCCTACTTCAGCGCCCTGCTGCTCTCCGCGGTGGGCAGGGGGCCGAGCCACTGGGTGAAGACCCCCCGGACGAGGGAGTGATGTGGATGCCGCTGCGCGAAAGGGCGCCGGCGAGATCGCACCGGCGCCTGGCCCTGCTCTTGCTCATACTCCCGCTGCTGACCGGCTGCGCGGCCCGGGCCCTGCCCGTGCGGCCCGCCGACGCGGTGGCCGCGGCCCTGGCGCATCCCGAGGTCTCGGCCTGGTACGCGGCCCACTCCGCCCCGCTGGTCCTGGAGGGGCTGAACCCCGCCGCGGCCCGGGGGCTGCAGCGCTTCCGGCCCGACGCGCTGGTCGACCTGGCCGGCGAGGGGCTCGTCGTCCGCTTCACCTCGGCCCTGGGCGAAGCGCCCAGGCGGGTGGACGTCCTGGTCGACAGGGACGACGGCCGGGTGCTGGCCGTGCGCATGGGCGGCGTGGGCTGGCGGGGCTGGCGCTAGGCAGCCGCCGCCGGGCCGCCGCTGCCGGGGCTGCCGCGGCCAGGGCTACGTGGCCGCCCCCGCCCGCCGGTGCTGCAGGAACCACCGGTAGAGCTCGGGGTTTGAGTAGGTCGGGGTCCAGGCATCGTGGCCGACGCCGGGGTAGACCGTGAACCGCACCTCTGCGCCCACGGCTTTCAGGGCCTCCACCATCTGCGCTGACAGCGCGGCCGGAACCTTCTCGTCCATCTCCCCGTGGAAAACCCAGAACGGAAGCCGCGCATGCTCGGGCCGTACCTGGAGCGGCACGCCCGCGCCGCAGACCGGCGCGGCGGCCGCGAAGCGGTGCGGCGCCGCCAGGGCCAGGGCGAAGGTGCCCATGCCGCCCATGGAGAGGCCCGTCACGTAGATGCGGTCCCCGTCCACGGCGTGACTTTCGCAGACCTCATCCAGCAGGGCCAGGAGGACGTCCGTATCCCAGATCTCCCCCTCGGGGCACTGGGGCGAGACCACGATGAAGGGAAAATCCCCGGGCCGCTCCTCCAGGAGCTTCGGCAGGCCGTGCCGCTTCACGAGGCTCAGGTCGCTTCCCCGCTCGCCGGCGCCGTGCAGGAAGAGAATCAGGGGCCAGCGGCGCTCCGGGTCATCGCCGTACCCCTGCGGCAGAAAGAGCAGGTAGTCAGCCCCGACCCGTTTCTCGATAACCCGTTCAAACGTGCGCTGCTGCATGCAACCCACCCTTTCCCGGTCTAGTACCGCTCATGCCACTCCTCGACGGACAGGACTTCGAACTCCAGTTCGGGGTCAGGCTCACCCCAGCGCATGGGAACGCTGACGCCCAGGCTCACCGCGACAGGCCGGTCGGTGAGGGTGACGAACCTGAAGCGGCGCCGGCCCCGCCGTCGCAGTCGTTCCGCGCCATCGCTCGGCACAATACCCTGGTCATCCATCAGAATATTCCCTCCCCTTACAGAGACGCCGGGGGAGGGGCTAGGGTTCTGAACGGCCGGCCAGAGCAGCGAGGTCCACCCCGCGCAGGCGGCACCACTCGCCCGTGAAGCCCGTGATGACCACGGGCACCCGATGCATGGCCGCCACGCTGCCAGCGCCGGTGAGGAGCATCGCCGTCCGCAGATCGGCCAGGAGCTGCCGCAGGTAGGCCCTGGCCCCTTCCGCGCCCTCACGCTGCTGCCTGAGCAGCACCGGGCCGGCCACCCCGACGGCCCGCGCCCCCAGGGCCAGGGCCTTGGCCGCCTCCGACCCATACCGGATGCCGCCGCTGGCGATGAGGTCGAGCCCGGGCAGCCCCACCGCCGCCACCTCGGCCAGGGCGCAGGCCGTGGGAATGCCCCAGTTCTCCAGCCCAGGGTCGGCCTCGGTCACCCCGGCGCGCCGGTCCTCGATCCAGGCGAAGTTGGTGCCGCCGCGCCCCGAGACGTCGATCGCCCTGACGCCCGCCTCGTGCAGAATGACGGCTGCCTCGCGCGCGACGCCGAAGCCGCACTCCTTTACCACCACGGGCACCGGCAGCTCGTCCACGATGCGCGCGATGGCCTCCAGCCGACCCCGGAAGTCCCGGTCGCCCTCCGTCATGCGCAGCTCCTGCGGCGCGTTCAGGTGAAGCTGGAGGAGGTCGGCCTCCACCATCTCCACCGCCGCCCTGGCCTGCTCCAGGGTGGCGTCGCTGCCCAGGTTGGCCAGGATGATTCCCTTCGGGTTAACCTTGCGCACCACCCGGTAACTCTCCGCCACGCCGGGATCCCGCAGGCCGGCCGTCTGCGAACCCACGGCCATGGCGAGGCCGAGGTCGGCCGCCACCTCCGCCAGATCGCGGTTGATGGCCGTCACGCCGGCCGCCCCGCCGGTCATGGCGTTGATGACCACAGGCTGACCCAGGGAAACCCCGGCGATCGATGTGCTGAGGTCAATCTCCTCCAGCGACAGTTCCGGGAGGCTGTGGTTCACCAGGTGCACGTCCTCCCAGCCCGCGCCCGACCGGCCGGCCGCGGCCCCCGAGGGCAGGCCGAGCCAATCGACTGCCAGCCGTACATGATCCAGCTTCCGCTGCTGCCGTTCAGTCATTGTGGCTCCTCCGTGTAAGAAATGGGTTATTTCGCGGGCCCCTTTCGTCGGGCCTGCGCCCTGCGGGCCGCACCGCCGCGCGCCCCTCTCCGGCGCGACGGCGGAAACTCAAAGCCCACCTGGCCGTCCTCCTTCAGCACCAGATAGGCGGAAAACGACCGGCCCGTGCGGGGCGAGGTGAAGCCCGTGATGAGCGGGGTCCTGCCCCGTGTGAGGAGCGCCTCCGCGACGCCCTCGTCGAGCACCTTCCCGCACAAAAAGCCGGGTACGCGCAGTGTACAACCTTCTGCCGCGCAAGTCCACCCCCGGCTCCCCCGGGTGACCGCGCCACCGCACCTGGGGCACGGGGCCGAGAGCGGGACCGCTGTCCGGCTCCCCCCGGAACCGCTGATCTCTCCGCCCGCCGCGCCGCCCTCCGCAGCCCTGATCCGCTCGACCAGCCGGGCGGTCAGCTCCCGGATCTCCTGCATGAAGCGGGCGTCGTCGTACTCCCCGGCCTGAATCCCCGCGATGCGGTGCTCCCACTCGCCGGTGAGCTCCGGGCTCAGCAGCACCTCCACGCCGGCCCTCTCGGCGAGCTCCACCAGCCGCCTGCCCTTTGGGGTGGGCACCAGGCTCTTTTTCTCCGTAACAACATACCCCATCTGCTTCAGCCGCTCGATGATGGCCGCCCGCGTGGCCGGCGTGCCCAGCCCGTGCCCCTTCATGGCCTCCTTCAGGGTCTCATCGGTGATCTGCCGCCCCGCGTACTCCATCGCCGAGAGCAGGGTGGCCTCAGTGTAGCGGCGCGGCGGGCGCGTGGCCTTCTCCCGGCTCTCGACGGACCGGACCGAGACTTGCTCATTCGCCTGCAGCGGCGGCAGGAGCTGGGGGGTCTCATCGTCGCCGTCCTCTGACTCTTTCCGCCGCTTCCGGGCCGGCTCGGGCTCCACCCGGCGCCAGCCCGGGTCCACCACCTGCCTGCCCCGGCTCCGGAACCGGTCGGGCAGGTCGCCCACGCAGGTGATGACCTCCTGCTCCAGGTAGCGGGCGTCGGGGTAGAACTGCGCGAGGAAGCGCCGGGCAATGAGGTCGTAGATCTTCGCCTGCGCGCCCGTAAGGCCCCGGGGAACCTCGGTGGTGGGGATGATCGCGTGGTGGTCGGTGACCTTCGCGTCGTCCACCACCCGCCGGGTGCCACAGCCCACCCGGGTCAGGTCGGCCCCCGCGGCCAGCGGCGCCAAATCGGGCACCGCCGATAGGGCCTGAACCAGCCCCGGCAGCTGCGGCACCAGCGCGCGGGAGAGGTAGCGGGAGTCGGTGCGGGGATAGGTGATGCGCTTCGCCTCGTAGAGCGCCTGCGCCGCCTTCAGGGTGGCCGCGGCCGTGAGCCCGTAGCGGCGGTTGGCCTCCCGCTGCAGGCTGGTGAGGTCGAAGAGCTGCGGCGGCCGCTCGGCCACCGGCTTCTCCTCGTGGGACTCCACGCGGCCCGTCTGCCCCCGCACCCGCAGCACCACCGCCTCCGCGAGTTCGGCCCTGGTCAGCCGGTCGCCCTCCGGGCCGAACCACTTGCCTGCGTACTCCCGCCCGTCCGCCGTACGGAACGTGGCGGTGACCTCCCAGTACGCCTCGGGCCGGAACGACTCGATCTCCCGCTCGCGCCGGACCACCATCGCCAGGGTCGGCGTCTGCACGCGCCCGGCCGAGAGCAGTTCGCCCCACTTCACCGTGAACGCCCGGGTGGCGTTGATGCCCACCAGCCAGTCGCCCTCCGCGCGGCACCGGGCCGAGCGGTAGAGCCGGTCGTAGTGGGCCTGGGGCTTCATGTCGGCAAAGGCCTGACGGATGGCAGCCGGGGTCAGGGCGGACACCCAGAGCCGCTGCACTGGCTTCTGCAGCCCCGCGGCCTCGCAGATGTACCGGAAGATGAGCTCCCCCTCCCGCCCGGCGTCGCAGGCATTGACCAGAAACGAAGCCTGCCGGCCGAGGCGGGCCAGCGTCTGAAACTGGGACCGGGTCCTGGGCAGCACCTGCAGGCCGAACGCCTCGGGCATGATCGGGAGCGTCCCCATGGCCCACCGCTTCCAGCGGGGATCGTACGCCTCCGGCGGCAGGAGCTCCACCAGGTGGCCCACCGCCCAGGAGAGCAGGTAGTCACGCGATTCCATGTAACCTTCCCGCCGCGCGAAACCGCCCAGCGCCTGCGCGATGGCCGCGGCCGCGGACGGCTTCTCCGCGATGATCAGGGGCTTGCCAGCCATATCACTCCACCTCGGAATAGATGTTCGCCCAAGGCGCGGCACTTTCCTTCCTGGGGAGACAAATCTTGCCAGTATCCGTGCGCCAAAAGAGAACGTCCGGCTCCCCACAGGGAGCCGGACGAATGCGCTCATGATGCTATTCCGACTTGGCCTCCTCGGCAGCCCCATCCTCCGCAGCCTCAGCGGGGGCTTCCTCCGCCTCAGCCTGCTGCTCCGCCCCGGCGGCCTCGGCCGGCGCCGCATCAGCCTCCGCAGGGGCCTCAGCATCGGCAGCCTCAGACTCGACGACATCCTTGTACGGCGTGGAAACCTGGGCCGCAATCGCCTCCGCTGCCAGTTCCTCCTGCGCGGCCCGCAGGGAGAGGCTGATCCGGCGGTTCTGGGCGTCCACGTTGAGGACCTTGATCTTCACGACCTCGCCGATGGAGACGACCTCAGCGGGGTTGTTGATGCGCCGGTCGGCCATCTGGCTGATGTGGATCAGGCCGTCCACGCCGGGCTCCAGCTCCACGAAGGCGCCGAAGGTGGTGAGACGGGCCACGGTGCCCTCGATGATGGAGCCTTCCGGATACTTCTCCTCCACCGTATCCCACGGATCGGGGAGCACCTGCTTCAGACCCAGCGAGACCTTGCCCTTCTCCCGGTCGAGGCGCAGCACCTTGACCTTGATGGGCTCGCCCTCCTGGACGACCTGCGACGGATGCTTGATGCGGCCGTACGACATCTCCGAGATGTGCAGCAGCCCATCCACGCCGCCCAGATCGATGAAAGCACCGAAATCGGTGATGGACTTGACGGTGCCCTCGAGCACGTCGCCCTCCGAGACCGTCGCCCAGAACCGCTCGCGGGCCGCCGCGCGCTCCGCCTCCAGCACCTGCTTGCGGGAGAGGATGACGCGGCCCTTGTACGGATCCAGTTCCACGATCTTCACGCGCACCTTCTGGCCGACGAACTTGGAGAGATCGGCGACATACCCCCGGTCCACCTGCGAAGCGGGCAGGAAGGCACGCAGTCCAAGGTCGACCACGAGGCCACCCTTCACGGCCTCGGTCACCTCGGCCTCGATGATCTCCTCGGCTTCAAACTTCCGCTCGATCTCGGCCCAGGCCAGCCGCTCGTCGGCCCGGCGCTTGCTGATGCGCAGGCCGCCCTCGCCCTTGGCATCGACGCTGAGGACCACCACCTGCACTTCGTCTCCAACCTTGAGCCCGGCTTCCTCGGCACTGCGGAGCGGACGGTGGGAAAGCTCGTTCAGCGGAATGATTCCCTCCGACTTGTAGCCGACGTCGACCATGATCGAATCCTCGCTCACGCGAACCACTTGCCCCGTCACGATGTCCCCAGGCTTCGGTACCCGCAGGGCAGCCTCCAGCTCTGCGCGGGCTTGGATGTCTTCCATGGTCTCGAGATTCTCCCTACCCTGGTTGTCAAACTCCTGCACGATCGTAGACCTCCTCGATGGCTCGGACCAGGTGCGGCACCGGCGCGACCGACGCGAACCATACATTACCGATTATCGTCATTATGAAACCAGCCCCGGGCGGCGGATTACCAGAACGGAAGGGCGTTCCCTGCCGGCGCTCCCTTCCGTACGCGCGGCAGGTCAGGAGGTGGGTTCAGCAAGTCAGCGATCGCGTCCGCAATGGCCTGGCTCGCCGCTTCCAGGGTCGGCCCGTTCAGCTTGCCGCCGCGGAAGCGCTCCAGATCAACTGGCGGCCCGAAGCGGACGCGAATAGGGCTGAATAATCGATAACTTCCGGTGATGCCGACGGGAATCACCGGCACGTCAGACTTGAGGGCGATATACGCCGTTCCGTGCTCTGGCTGTTGCAGTTCCCCGCTGCGGGAGCGGGTGCCCTCCGGGAAGATGCCGAAGCAGCAGCCGGCTTCCAGCAGGGCCAGGGCGTGCTTCAGGGCGGCCCGGTCGGCGCTGCCCCGCTTCACGGGGAAGGCGCCCAGGCCCCGGATGATGAAACTGAGAAACCGGGAGCGGAACAGCTCCTCCTTTGCCATGAAGCAGACCGGTCGAGGACTGGCCAGGCCGATCATGATGGGGTCCTGTGCGTTGATGTGGTTTCCGCAGAGAATGACGCCGCCGGTGGGCGGAATGTTCTCCCGGCCCTCCGCCTGGATGCGGTAGACCAGGCGATAGCCCAGGCCCAGGACGACCTTTGCAAAACCGTAGAGCCACATGGCTATTTCCTCCGGCAGTGCCTCAGAATTTCTTCGACGACCTCGTCGACGCACTTACCGGTCGTGTCGATCACGATCGACTCCGGCAGCCGCATCAGCGAGTGGACACCCTTGTTCATATCTTGCTCGTCACGCCGGGCGATTTCCGCCTCGACGGCCGCCAGCTCAGCCACGTGCCCTTCTTCATGCAGCTGCGCCAGCCGCCGCCGGGCCCGTTCCTGCAGCGAAGCAGTCACATAAAACTTCAGATCCGCGCCGGGCAGGACGTACGAGCCGATGTCGCGGCCGTCCATCACCACACCCCCGGCCCGGGCAAGGGCCCGCTGGGCCTCGATGAGACGCTGCCTGAGCCGGGGCACCGCCGAAACCTTCGAGACGATCGCCGATACCGCCGGCGAACGAATTTCAGCGGTGACGTCCTCCCCGTCCAGCAGCACACGGTTCCCGCCGTCAGGCGCCCGCTGGAGTTCGACCTCCGTCGACTCGGCCATGGCGGCCAGGGCCTCCGGGTCGGTCTCCGCAATCCCCAGGCGAAGGGCCTTCAGGGCGAGAGCACGGTACATTGCACCTGTATCGATGTAAAGATACCCGAGCCGATTCGCGACGATCCTCGCCACGGTGCTCTTGCCGGCCCCGGCGGGGCCGTCCATGGCGATCACGAGTTCTCGGGTCCCGTCTGTCAACGCCAAAGTCCGACACCACTCCAATGCCCGGTAATGCAGCACCAGAGGTGCGAAAACGGGCTCAACCCTTACTGTGTTTATTTGTCGATAGTACCCGAGACTTCCTTCCCTAAGATTAGCAGACTGGAAATGCTACGTCAAACTGGCAAATTGCCAGATGCGTGCAAAAGAGAGCGCCAGAGCGCTCCCCCTTCCGGCGTTATTCGGCGTTTGCAGACCTGAGGCTGCGGCTCCAGTCGGTCACCTCGTGTACGGGCGTTCCTTCCAGCGCCGCCAGCAGACTGAAGCGGCCCATGCCCAGCATCTGGGCCAGGGCGAGGGCCACCAGCCCCAGCACCACCAGGCGCCTGAGAACCCGCTCCACCCGGTCGGCGAAGCGGCTGTGCCGCGCCTGGAACGACTCCAACGCCTCGCTCTCCACCTCGTCCCGCCATTCGGGACGGGCAGTCGGCCGCTCCACCCCGGTCACCTCCCGATGTCCTGTCCCGGTTATTTTATGTGGAGGTGACCGACATTATGCATTATCGTGCTCATCTTCCGGCCAGTCGCCATCCCGGCCGGGCGTGCGCTTCCGCCCGAGGACCGACCGCCGCTGCAGCCCACCCCTGCGCGGCCCCGCCGGGGGATCGGGCAGGTGGGCAACCAGCGGCTCCACGGCAGCCCTGACCGTCTCCGGCCCGAACCCGCGCCGCGCCAGGAAGCCGGCCAGGCGCCGGGCCGCGGTGGCGCGGTCCAGGCCCGTCATGCGGCCGAGCCTCATCTCCGCCACCGCCCGTGCGTGTTCCACGGCCTCCTCCTCGCCCCGCGCGGCCCGCACCACCGCCGCCGCGACCTCCCGCGCCACGCCCTTGCGGGCCAGATCGGCGAGCAGCCGCCGGCTGCCGTAATCCGGATGGCTCCGCACGTAGCTTTCGGCGTACGCCCGGTCGTCGAGCCAGCCCGCGTCTGCGAGGCGCTGCAGCACCCGTTCCACCGTCTCCGGCGGGTAGCGGCGCCCGAGGCGGCGGGCCACTTCCAGGCGCGTGCGGGGCGCAGCCGCCAGCAGCCGCAGCCCGGCATCCCACGCCTGCCGCTCCACGTCGAGGCCGTAGGCTTGAAGGAGCGTCTCGCCGTCCACCGGCTGCCCCACCTTCAGGCCACAGCGAAGGATGGTTTCCAGGTGCAGCCCCAGCACGAACTCGCCGTCCACGAACACCGAGCGGCGGTGGGGATCCCGCTGCCCGGCCAGGGCGGTGATGCGCCCTGAGACGGTGCGGAGGGCTTCCAGGTCCACCTGACGCCTGGATGCCCTCCGGGTACGGCGGGAACCGGCGGAGCGGTTCCCCGCGCGATCAGCCATCGACCTCCGCGGCCTCCTCGTCGGCGGACTTCGCCGGAACCGGACCCACGTGCAGCCGCTCCTTGATCTTCTGCTCGATCTCGGCCGCGACCTCGGGGTGCTGCCGCAGCCACTCCCGCGCGTTCTCCTTGCCCTGCCCGATGCGCTGGTCGCCATAGGAGTACCAGGCACCGCTCTTGACGATGATGGGCGGGTTCAGCTCGACGCCGATGTCGATCAGGCTGCCCTCCTTCGAGATGCCCTGGCCGTAGAGAATGTCGAACTCGGCCTGCTTGAAGGGCGGGGCAACCTTGTTCTTCACCACCTTCACCCGGGTGCGCGAGCCCACGACCTCCTGGCCGTTCTTCAGCGTCTCGGCCTTGCGCACTTCCAGGCGGACCGTGGAGTAGAACTTCAGCGCCCGGCCCCCCGGGGTGGTCTCGGGATTGCCGAACATGACGCCGACCTTCTCGCGGATCTGGTTGATGAAGATGCATACGCAGTTCGACTTGGAGATGGCCCCGGTCAGCTTGCGCAGGGCCTGGGACATGAGGCGCGCCTGCAGACCCACAAACGAGTCGCCCATCTCGCCCTCGATCTCGGCCTTGGGCACCAGCGCCGCGACCGAGTCGACCACCACCACGTCCACCGCCCCGGAGCGCACCAGGGTCTCGGTGATCTCCAGCGCCTGCTCACCGGTGTCGGGCTGGGAGATGAGCAGGTTGTCAATGTCCACCCCGAGAGCCTTGGCGTACACGGGGTCCAGCGCGTGCTCGGCGTCCACAAACGCCGCCACGCCGCCCATCTTCTGGGCCTCCGCGATGACGTGCAGGGCGACCGTCGTCTTACCGGATGATTCCGGCCCGTAGATCTCCGTCACCCGGCCGCGCGGCAGGCCGCCGACCCCGAGGGCGATGTCCAGGGCCACCGAGCCGGTGGGAATGACCTCGATGTTCAGCCTGGACATCTGCTCGCCAAGCCGCATGATCGAACCCTTGCCAAACTGCTTCTCAATCTGTGCCAAAGCCATGTCTATGGCCTTCTGCTTGCCCGGATCCAAAGCCATAAGCCCCGCATCCTCCCAGCCATTATTTGCCAGACCGCTCGTCTCCAGTATAGAACACCCGTCGCTGCCTGACAAGCCTGCAGCCGCTATTCACCGCGCACCAGTTCGGCTGCCTCCACCACGGTGTAGCGCGGGCCGGCCGGCAGCAGCTCGCTGCGCATCAGGACCACGCGCTCCACCTGCCACGCGCCGTAGTGCGACGGCGGCCGCGAAAGCAGGTCCCTGAGCGGCGCGGCCACATCCGCGCCCTGCCGCACCCGGCCCAGGGTCAGGTGCGGCCTGAAGGGCCGCGTCTCACGCGCAAGACCGACACCCGCCAGCTCCTCCTCCAGCCTGCGGGCCAGGGCGACCAGCTGCTCCCGCCCCTCGGCGGTGCCCGCCCAGAGCACCCGCGGATTCCGCAGGCTCGGGAAGGCGCCCAGTCCGGCGACGGCCAGCCGGAACGGGGCGGTCTCAGCCGCCGCACGGCGCAGGGCCAGGGCCGCCTGCGACACCTCCACCGGACCGAGCTCGCCGAAGAACCGGAGCGTGAAGTGGAACTGGTCCGGGCGCACCCACTTGACAGACCCGGCGTCCGCGCCCAGCGCCCGCCTCATCTCTTCACGGGCTTCTTCCAGGAGCCGCCGGACGGCCGGCGACGAGACCTCTACCGCTGCAAAACAGCGCACGCTGGTCACCTTCCTCACCGGCAAGTTCGACGCCTGCAATCCCGATTCCTTCAGGTCGGACGCAAAATCCGAAACATCCGTTCGTCCCGATCGCGCGTTCCCTGCCAGGATGCTGCCAGAACCCGACGCACCGAACGGCCGCTCAGTAGCCAGATCTTCTTGATGCATAGACCGTACGACCTTGAACTTTGCCGGCGGTTCTGTCGTGTTGATCTACGAGACCCATCGCACGGGGGGAATGGCCCAATGCAGACGCCCCTGAGGCCGCTGGGGGTCAGCCCGGCAGACCTGGAGGCCGAGCTGGCGGCCCGCCGCACCAGCCACCGGGCGCAGGTGGACATCCTGAAGGCCCGGCTATCGGAAGTGGCTGCCCGCAACGCCCAGCTCCGGCAGCGGCGGGCCGAACTCGCCGCCGAGCGGGACCGGCTGGAGCAGGAGATCCAGCGGATTCTGGAGGAGTTCGACCGCGCGGAGACCGAGTTTGAGGTCCGCCGCCGGGAGGTGGCCGCGCGCCACCGGCGCGAGCTGACCGACCGGGAGGCGGAGCTGGAGGCCGTGCGGCGCGAGCGCGACACCTGGATCGCCCTGGAGCGGCAGATCGCCGAGGGCATCCTGTCCGCGGTGCAGCCCTTCCTTCAGCTGCAGGCGTATCTGCGGGAGCAGGAAGGAGGCCGGCCCTGATGCGGGAACCCACGGAGCGGCCGCTGCGCCGGCAGCTGCTGGGCGTCTCCCCCCAGGAGGCGGAACGGCGGCTGCGGGAGCAGGCCGACCGCTTTGCGCTGGAGCTGAGGCACCTGCGGGAGGCGGTCGAACAGGCCCAGGCCGAGGAGCGGCACCTCACGGCCCAGTGCGAGGCCCTGGCGGCCGAGGTGGAGGCCGCCGCGCGCAAGCTGGAGCGGCTGCAGAAGGGCCTGGAGCGGAACCGGGCCATGGCGCCGATTCAGGCCCTGGTGCTGGCCCGGGAGATCGCCGACCTTGAGGACGAGCACGCCGCCCGGCTCGCGGAGCTGGCCGCCGAGCAGGAGCGCATCAGGGCTGAGATCGCCGAGCGCCGCGCCTCCCTGCATCAGTGGGTGACGTCGCTCCTGGAATCGGTGGCCGGGCGGGGCTGCGAGTAGCGCATGCGGGCAGAGAAAAAGACCACTGCACACGTGCGGTGGTCTTTCTCCTTTCGGAGCCGGGCCTCACTCCTGCTCCTTCTCGATGCCCATATCCTCCTGCAGGTCATCCCGGACCGTTACCGGGGCCAGGCGCACACCGGTACGGTGCGCTCCGCGGGCCATCACGAACGAGCCGGCCGAGGAGGTCCAGAAAACGAACGGCACGACAAGCAGGAGCTTCAGCGTGAGACCGTGCGTGGTTGAGAAGTAGATGGTGCCGGCCAGAACCAACGCCACCGTGGCGAAGGTGATGGTCATGGTGACGGCGTGCAGGCGATTGTACACATCAGGCATCCGTACAAGCCCCAGTGTCCCCAGCACTGCCGCTACCGTTCCCAGCAGCACGAGCAGGCTGATCAGGATCTCCGTGGCCAATGACACCACCCCTCTGAATGTATTTCCCCAGTGCAACGGTCGACACGTAGTTGATCGCGGCGAGCACCACGGCGTAGGTCAGGTACTGCGGGTCGTTCAGCAGGATCGCAGCCACGATGAGGATCTGGATCAGCACCGTGCCCAGCGTATCCAGGGCCGCGATCCGGTCGGCTATGGAAGGCCCCCGCAGGGTGCGGTATGCGGCAAACCCCACAGATACGACCAGGCCCACCAGGCTGATCCACAGGACGGTCTGCAACATCACTGCAACACCTCCATGATCAGCTCTTCGATGTGCCGGATCGGACCCAGCGCCGCTTCGGCATCTGATGCGTCGATGACGTGAAGGTAGAGCACATCCCAGTCATCGGACACCTCGAGGGTGTACGATCCGGGCGTCACGGTGATCAGGTTGGCCAGCAGCGCGACCTGTCCCGGCTGCCGGACACGCAGAGGGAACTTCAGCACGCCGGGGGTGATCTTGCTCATGTCCCGGCGCAGCATGAGGCGCGCCATCTCCGCGTTGCCCTTCAGCCAGTGCCAGGTGTAGTACACGAACAGGCGGCCTGCACTCCACAGCCAGCGGAAGAACCCGCCACGGCGCTTCACATAGGGGTTGATGAGCCCGTGGACCGGCGCCGGGAAGATCAGCAGGATCAGCGCACCCACCAGCAGGCCGCCGGCAAAGCTGCCGAGCCCGTACGACTCCTGGAGGACCATCCACATGACGGCGAACAGCAGGACGAGCACACCCCTGCGGACGCTGGTCTCCACGGTTCTCACCTCCCCATCACGGCTTCAATATAGATGGCCGGGTTCATCAGCTGATCCGCGGTGGCCAGCGCGAACTCCATCATGTAGCCGCCGCCCAGACCCATCGCCACAGAGAGCGCCAGCAGAATCACGGCGGGGCTCAGGGCTGCGATGTAGTCCTTCCGATCACGCTGGATGCGCTGGCCGGAAGGACGGCCCCAGTACGCCTTGCGGAAGATCTTGATCATCGAGAACAGGGTGAAGAACGACACCACCAGGGAAACCGCCGCGATGCCCCAGGCCCCTTTCTCCACCGCGGCCTTCAGCAGCGCGAACTTGGCGAAGAAGCCCGAGAAGGGCGGCACCCCAGCCAGGGAGATGGCGGTGGCGAAGAATGTAAAGGCCAGTCCCGGGTGGGAGGCCAGCAGGCCGGAGTAGTGCTTGAAATCCGTATTGCCGGTGATGCGGCTGGTCGCCCCCGACAGCAGAAAGAGACCCGACTTGACGATGATGTGGTGGGCGATGTAGTAGACGGCGCCGGCCAGCCCGAGGACGGTGTACAGGCCGAGGCCCATGATCATGTACCCGATCTGACTGATGATGTGGTAGCTCAGGATCGCCTTGAAGTCGTACTGCGAGATCGCCCCGATCACGCCCAGCAGCATGGTCAGGCCGCCGATGACGAGCAGCAGCGAATGGGTCAGGCCGCTGTCGTGAACGAAGATCAGCGTGAAAACCCGGATGAGGCCGTACACCCCCACCTTGGTCAGCATGGAGGCAAACAGCGGTGCGATGCCGTTGGGCACGTAGTAGTACGAGCGGGGAAGCCACCAGTAGAAGGGAAAGAGCGCGCCCTTGGCGGCGAAGACCACCATGAACAGCATACCGGCCAGGGTGATATAGGGATTGCCGGGATCCATCGCCGCCTTCGCAGCGATGTCGGCCATGTTCAGCGACGAGGTGACCCCGTACAGCAGAGCCACGGCCACCAGGAAGATGCTTGAGGCGACCGTATTCAGCAGGAGGTACTTCAGGCCTTCCCGCAGTTGTGGCCCCTTGCTCCCCAGGGCCATCAGGAAGTACGACGAGATCAGCATCACCTCGAAGGCGACATACAGGTTGAAGATGTCGCCGGTGGCAAAGCTGAGGTTGACGCCGGCCATCATGAAGAAGAGCACGGGGTAGAAGAAGGTGCGCTCGCTGGCCGCGTCCATGTCCTTGAAGATGTAAAGCACGGACGTGAACAGGACCACGGCCGCAAGGATCATCATGAGCCCGCTGAACAGGTCGGCGGTGAGCGTGATGCCGAACGGCACCGGCCAGCCGCCCGCGGTCTGCACCTGAATGCCTGAGGTCCAGATCGTATATGTCAGCAGAACCGAGAGCACGATGCCTGCCATCGATGACAGCAGGGCGAGCGCCCGCTGCAGGACGACCCGCTTATGCAGAAGAAGCTGCAGAATGCCGGTTCCGAAGCAGAGCAGGACGGGGTAGGCGACCAGATTACTCATGCTCCACCCCCCGCAGTTCCAGCAGGTCATCCGTTCCGTATTCCTGAACGGTGCGGTAGGCCAGCACGAAGGAGAACGCGGTCGTCGCGAGGCCGATGACGATCGCCGTCAGAATCAGGGCCTGCGGGACAGGATCGACGTAGGAGATACCGTCCACCACGATGCCCCCGCCGCCCTCAGCCGCGGTCTGGATGTCGCTGCCGCCCAGCAGGGGCGCACGGCCCGTCTTCAGCCGGCCGGAGGTGAGCAGCATGAGGTTCGTGCCATAGGTGATGAGCATGGTCCCCAGAACGATCCGAATCATGTTCCGCTCCAGAAGCAGGTACGTTCCCACGCCCAGGAGCAGGCCGATCAACAGCGCTGCCAGGAGTTCCACGGGCTACGACACCTCCCTTTCGGAATCGCTGGTATCCTGCTCCCCCTGGGCGGGGCGGACCTGAACCCGGTCGGAAGCGATAGTCAGCAGCACGGTCTTCATCGTGCCCACGACGACGAGGAACACGCCGATGTCAAAGAGCACCGCCGTCGACCACACCACATCGCCGAACAGCGGCAGGCCGATGACGCCTGCGCTGTGCTCCATGAAGGCCCTGCCCATGAGGGCCGGACCCAGCACCGTCGAGAAGGAGAGCAGGAGCCCGCTTCCCAGCAGGTAGGCGGGAGGAATCGGGAAGATGGCCTGTGCCGCGTCGGCACCGAAAGCGACGCCCTGCATTGCGATCGCAGCGGCGATCAACAGGCCGGCGATGAAGCCGCCGCCCGGCTCGTGGTGGCCCCGGAGCAGAATCCAGATGGCGACGAGCTTCAAGCCGTAGAGCGACGTGTGGACAACGACTCGGACGATCGGGTTCTGTTCGATGCGTGCACGAACCATCTAGCTCTTCCCCCCTCCGGCCTGCTGCTTGCGGAGCCGGATCAGCATGTAGACGGCGAGCCCCGCGACCGTGAGAACGGTGATTTCGCCCATCGTATCAAAGCCGCGGAAGTCCACGAGGATCACGTTGACCACATTGTTTCCGCCGCCGAGCTCCATGCTGTTCCGCAGGAACCACTCCGCCACCTGGGGCGGGAACAGGCGGGCGCCATTGGCCAGCAGGGTAACCACCGTGCCCAGGGCGCCTACGGCCAGCGCGACGAGCACGTTCACATTCGTACTCCGTCTGCGCGGATAGAGGGTGATCTGCCGGAGATGGGGGAAAACCAGCAGGAACAGCACGACGGTGACCGACTCGACCACCACCTGGGTCAGGGCCAGGTCCGGCGCCCGCAGGAGGCCGAAGAGCACCGACAGCGGCATGCCGACAAGCGATATGGACGCGATTGCCGCGAGGCGGGTCCTGGCCCGGGCGGTAAACACCGCGCCGACGGCGATGATGGCCGCAAGGAGGAACTCCCAGGGCCCGACCGGAGACAGATTGAGCGCAGGGATCCTCACGCCCTTCACGAGCATGGTGCCGAAGAAGAGCAGGGCCGTCGCACCGAGGGTGTACACCAGGTAGTCACGCAGATACCCGGTCATCTGCCGGTTGGTGATCCACTTGGCGGCCTTCTCCACCGCCTGGTTCTTCCACCAGAGGAAGTCGTAGAGAGCGTTCAGATGGTAGCGCTGCGGGGTGACCCGGCGGCAGGCGGCCAGCACGCCGGGCAACGCGGTATAGGCGAGCAGACCGCCGCCCAGGGCGAGCGCCGTCATCAGCAGGGCCGGGGTGAACCCGTGCCAGAGGGCGATGTGCGGCAGCTCGGCAGGGGCCTGCAGCACCGCCGCCACAGCCGGGCCGACCACCGCGGACTCCGCAAGCGCCGGGAAGACGCCCACCGCGACGATGATCACGGCCAGGATGAGCGGCGGCACGAGGATGGTCCGGGACCCCTCCTTCGGCTCATCCGGGGTTTCGCCCGGCTCGCCGAACCAGATCTTGTGCCCCAGCATGAGGCAGTAGAGCGTTGTGAAGAGCGAGGCGCCCGTGGCGACCACAGCGCCGGCGAGGCCCATGGAAGAGTTGTTGACCGCGGTCAGGAACATCTCCTTGGAGAGGAATCCGTTCAACAGCGGTACGCCGGCCATCGAGGCCGCACCGACCATGGCGAGCGCCGCCGACACCGGCATCGCCCTGCGCAGGCCCGACAGCAGCGGGATCTCCCGCGTTCCGGTCTGGTGGTCGACGATACCGACGACCATGAACAGAAGGGCCTTGAAGGTCGAGTGGTTGAGCAGGTGGAACGTCCCCGCCTGCGCAGCTTCGGGCGTGGCGAGGCCGAAGAGCCACATGATGAGTCCAAGCTGCGAGACGGTGGAGAGGGCCAGAACCGCCTTCAGATCGGTCTTCTGAATGGCGAGGAAGGAGCCCACCACCATCGTCACCATGCCGACCGTGGCCACCACGGGCACCCAGAGCGGGTGCACATGGAAGATCGGCCAAAGACGGCCGATCAGGAACAGCCCTGCCTTGACCATGGTGGCCGAGTGCAGGTAGGCGGAGACCGGCGTCGGGGCCGCCATCGCGTCGGGCAGCCAGATGTGGAACGGAAATTGGGCAGACTTCGTGAAGGCCCCGATCAGCAGCAGCACAAGCGCCACGGTCGTGAGCGGCTGGGCCAGGAGTTCGGTGCGGTTCGCCAGCAGCCCAGAAAGCTCGAAGGTGCCGCCGACGGTGCCGAGAATCGCCAGACCGCCCAGCATGGCGAGGCCGCCTCCGAACGTGATCAGGATGGCCTTGAGTGCGCCGTACTGCGCGTCGTCGCGGGTGTTCCAGAAGCCGATGAGCAGGAACGAGCTGATCGAGGTCAGCTCCCAGAACACATAGAGCAGCATGACGTTCCCCGCGTACACGACCCCGAGCATGGCGCCCATGAAGATCAGCAGGTAGGCATAGAACTTGCCCAGGTCCTCCCGGGATCCCAGGTACGGAATACTGTACAGCACGACGAGGGTGCCGATCCCGGCGATGAGCAGGGCAAAGAGCCGGCTCCACCCATCGACGTGTATGGACAGGTCAATCCCCAGTTGCGAAACCCATGGGATGACCAGCGACATATTCGGGGTCAGAATGACGAGAATAAACGTCGCAGCCGCGACCGCCAGCGCCGCCAGCCCCAGCCGCCAGCGGAGCCACCGGTAGAGCACCGGCATGAGAAAGGCTGCGACCAACGGGAGAGCGACCGCTCCCAGTGCTTGCTCCAAAGCAACACCTCCCTGAGTCAGTTTCCGCGTTCCTCACCTCGGTCCACGAGGCAGGCGTGTACTGCTACGGCGGGGTTCCTGACGATTTGCAGCGGCCCAGGCACACATCTGCCGATTATCGGTTTACAAAGAAAAAGACCCAGGTCCCTGTACATAGGGGCACTGGAGCCTCTGCGGGTGGCATCGCTGCCTTCCATCCCCTCACTTCGCAACAGTCTACTCCCGATAGCTCACGAAATAACGATACCAAAAACTTATCTCGCTGTCCAGCGTGTTGACCAAAAACGTTAACCTGGATTTTTGCGAGTGTACAGTTCGCTCAGAAGGACTTTTCACGGGGGTTTAGAACCCTTTAAGAACTGCGCTCACTAGGGGGATGCAGGGTGATTTTCGTCCGAGAGCTGTCGGCTGAGGAGCGGGCTCAACTTCAGCGTGCGGCCCGGAACCGCCGCAACGTGGTGAGCAGCCGGCGGGCCGCCATCGTGCTGGCCTCCGCTCAGGGGCTGACGGCGCCGCAGATCGCGGAGCGCTGCCGCTGTTCCGTCGATCACGTCAGGCATGTCATCCACCTCTTCAACGAACAGGGGCTCGACTCGCTGAAGCCCGCGTACTGTGGCGGCCGCCCCCGCATCTTCGACAAGGCCAAGCGTGCGATGATCGTGAGGCTGGCCCTCACGCCTCCTCGGGACGAAGGATTCCCGTGGACCACGTGGTCGCTCTCCCGCTTGCAGGAGGCCCTGGTAAAGCTGGGCATCGTCGAGGGCATCAGCAAGGAGACCATCCGGCTCGTGCTCGAGGAGGCCGGGGTCCGGTGCCAGCGCGGCCGGGCCTGGAAGCGCACGCGGGGGCGTGCGCCGGCCGACGAGGCAAAGGCCCCGCCCGCCGATCCCGAAAAGAGCACACCCTGAGAGCATGGATCCCCATCATCCCCGCTGGTTCGGGGACGGCTGGTGATCCATCTTCGTTTCCACCGGCAGCGATCTGCGCGGGGGCCCGTAGAGCACATGGCCGGTGCGGGCGCTGAAGTGACCATCGTGGCAGGGGCACACCAGCCTGTCCAGCCCCGGTTCCCACAGCAGCGGGCAGAGCAGGTGTGTGCACCGCCGGTCGTAGGCCACGAAGCCCCCTTCGGGCGGGTGGACCGGCACCGCCGGGTCCCTCTCAATCGGCCGGTTGATCGGCACGGACTCCACCGGCTTCAGGTCCTCCTCTTCTGCCATGGGGGCGCCCGGCGGCTCCAGGGCGCGCCGGGGCTGCGCCCGCTCCGCCCAGCGGGCGAGCGCGGCCGGGGGCACCGCGGAGAGCCCCAGGGCCGCAAAGGCCAGGAACATGATGTGGAGGAACGCCCGGCGGTTGAGCCGGTGCTCGTCATCCCGGTGAATCACGGTGGCCATCCGACCATAGACCTGGCGAATCACTGGTGAAGCCCCCACTGGGAAGGGATGTCTTGGGCCGTGAGCTGTGGGCGCCGGGGCGTGGCCTGCCGCCGATGCAGTCCGGAGCGGCCCCGGCGCCGCGGTGAGCAGGCTGTTGCAGGTGGGTCAGCCCCAGGGCGCGCCGGCAGGGGTTCGCCGGCGCCTGGTGGTTCGCACTGGCGCGCCTCCCCGGTTGTGCACGGGTCTCTGACTAGTCTCCTCCGGAGGCGTGCCGGGTATAAAGTCTGGGGACGCGCAGCAGCCCCCGCCGTGAGGCGTGGGGCTGCTGCGC
>JAMNXV010000133.1 GCA_023623185.1 Bacillota bacterium | reverse complement strand
TTCCGCAGCCTTTGCCGCGCCGTTGGCCAGGATGTCGCCGAAGCCCTCGCGGTAGGCGGTCTTGCGGATCAGCTCCGACATCTTCTCGGCGTCGCCCCAGTTGATGACCTCCGGCGTCAGCCCCTTCTCGGAGGCCTCCATGGCCATGCCGAGGGTCACGCCCATCTCGATGGTGTCGAGACCGTAGTCGTTGCACTGGTCGAGCATGTAGATCAGCGGCTCGCGGTCGCCCAGCCCGCACTGCGCGCCCAGGGCCCAGGCGGTCTCGTACTCCATCGACTCGGTCTTGGCCTTCCAGCGGCCCTCCTTGACCTCGACCTCCTTCTTGCAGTGAACCGGGCAGGCGTGGCAGACGGGGTCGGACACGTGGTTGAACTCGCGGAAGGCCTCACCGCTGATGGCCTCACCGTGCTCGAAGTGGCTCTCCTTCGCGTTGCGGGTGGGCAGGGAGCCGGCCTCGTTGAGGATGTTCATCAGCACGTTGGTGCCGTAGATCGAGAGGCCGCCCTTGTTGGGCGCCGTGAGCGCGCCCGCGTTGATCGCCTTCTGACCGGCGCGCACGGCCTCCTGGAAGGCCTCCTTCCGCTCGGGCGCCGGCTGCGGCTGACCGGAGCGGTCGCCGATGATGACGATGGCCTTCAGGTTCTTCGAGCCGCCCACGGCGCCGGTGCCGCCGCGGCCCGAGGCCCGGTCGTGCTCGTTCAGCCAGCCCGCGAAGCGCACCAGCCGCTCGCCCGCGGGGCCGATGGCCATGACGGAGGTGTTCTCCTTGCCGTACTTCTCCTGCAGGGCGCGCACAGTGGCCCGGACGCCCAGCCCCCACAGGTGGGTGGCATCCTCGATGGTGACGGTGCCGTCCTTCACCACCAGGTAGACCGGCTTCCAGGCGCGGCCCTTGATCAAGAGGCCGTCAAAGCCCGCCCAGCGCAGGCGCGCCGCGGTGAAGCCGCCCATGTGCGAGTCGGTGATGGTGCCGGTGAGCGGCGACTTGGTCACAATGGCCAGGCGGCCCGACATGGGAACGGCAGAGCCGGTGACGGGGCCGATCATGATCGCCATGAGGTTGTCGGGGGAGAGGGGGTCGACTTTGGGCCCGTTGTCAAACACGAACTTCACGCCGAGGCCGCGGCCGCCGATGTACTTGCGGAGCAATTCCCTGGGGACCTGGTCGTACTCGACGGTGCCGGCGCTCAGGTTGATGCGTGCGATGCGGTTGGCGTATCCACCTAAGGTCATAGGCAGTCCCTCCATCTCCGAGCATTTTTGCGATCCATCCATGGGGTAAATGCAAGTTCGGTGCCAACGAAGATGCGGAGTTTGCGGCGTGCCCGGGGGCAAGAAAGGTGTCCCGCGCGGGACACCTGTATGAGACACCTGTCTCACTCCACCTGCCGCTTGAGCCGGATGCCGTACAGCTCGAGCTTCCGGTACAGGGTCGACCGGCCCATCCCCAGGGCGCGGGCCGCGGCCGAGACGTTGCCGCCGCAGGCGTCCAGCGCGTCCCGGATGGCGGTCTCCTCGCCCGCCGGCCCGGGTTCGGCCTTGGACTTGGGCAGCGGCGGGAGGGGCAGGAGTTCGGCCGGGTCCTCGTCGAGGGTGACGGCCAGCTGCACCAGGTTGAGCAGCTCCCGCACGTTCCCCGGCCAGTCGTACCGGAACAGCTGCCTCCAGGAGCTGAGGGGCAGGCGCGGCACCGGACGGCCCAGGCGCCGGTAGCCGTGCACGATCAGCGGAATGATGTCGCGGGGCCGCTCCCTGAGAGGCGGCAGGTGGACCGGGATGACGCTCAGCCGGTAGAACAGGTCCTGCCGGAACTTGCCCTGACGCACCATCTCCCGGAGGTCGCGGTTGGTCGCGGCCACGATCCGCACGTCGACGGGAATCGGCTTGTGCCCGCCCACGCGCACCACCTCGCCCTCCTGCAGGGTGCGCAGCAGGGCCACCTGCGCCTCGTAGGGCAGTTCGCTGACCTCATCGAAGAACAGGGTGCCGCCGTCGGCCGACTGGATCAGCCCGGTGCGGCCCTTCGGGTTGCCGCCCGTGAACATGCCGGGCTCGTATCCGAACAGCTCGCTGGTCAGGAGATGGGGCAGCAGCGTGCCGGAGTTGATCGCGACGAAGGGGCCCTTCGCGCGGTTGCTGGCCGCGTGGATGGCGCGGGCCACCAGCTCCTTGCCGGTGCCCGTCTCGCCGGTGATCAGCACGGGGGCCGAGGTCCGGGCCCCCCGCCGGGCGATCTCCAGCACCCGCAGCCAGGCCGGGTCGCGTCCGACCATCTCGGCGAACGGGTCGGGACCGGGGCCCGTGTCCACCGGGGCTTCGGCGTCCTGGATCGACGAGCGCATCTCCCCACCTCCCCAAGAAGTCCGCCCCGTCCACTCCGATGCGTAACCCCGGAAGCGCAAACGCTCCCGGGGTGCAGGGAGAAGAGCCTGCGCCTCAGGCAGGCGCATCACGTGCAGGCGGAGCGCACGCTCTCACCTACATCCTTCGCCCTCCTTTCCCGTCTCCCTGTGCCTAATGCCCAAAAATGGTCCGAGTTGATCCGATCTATACTTTTTATCTATGTAAGACTACGGCGCGGGCAGGAAGGCATGACCAAAGGCAGAAATCATAGAGAATCGGCTGAGCGGGAGGGAGAGAGCGTGACCAAGCGTCAGAAAGCGTACGCCCTCATCGTGGAAAATGGCCGCCTGCTGCTGGTCCGGTACTACTACCCCGACGAGGACGCCTGGTACTGGAACTTCCCGGGGGGCACCCTGGAGCCGGGGGAGACCCTGGAGGAGGCCCTGCGGCGGGAGCTGATGGAGGAGTGCTCGGTAGAGGTTGAGGTGGGACCGATGGTCCTGAAGGAGGCCCCGCCCGGCCGGGACTACGTCCGCTACTTCTTCCGGTGCCGCATCAAGAACGGACGCCCGCGGGTGGGGTCAGACCCGGCAACCAACGATTCCATCGGGGCCCTGGAGTGGGTGGACCTGACCGATCCGGGCCGCTGCGGCGGCTGGGGGCGCCGGAACCTGCCGCAGGTGGCGCGGGTGCTGGGCTTCGAGCCCCGCCGGCGGCGCCGGCTGCCGCCGCCCATTCCCCGCCGGGCGGCGCAGAAGTAGCGGCGGATCGCCTCGCAGAGGAGGGCAACTGGGGTGCCGGTTCAGGTTCTGCGCGCCCGCTGGTGGGAGAGGTGGGTGCTGGCGGCGCTGGCTGCAGTGCCGGTCCTGCAGCAGTACGTGCTGTGGGCAGCGAATGCGAGGGAAGTCGACTACATCAATATCCTGATATTCCTTGGTTTTCTTGGCCTGGTGGTGGAGCGGCGGAGCCGCCTCACGGTGCTGACGGGTCCGGTGCTCCGCCTGGGGCGCTGGCTGGGTGAGGACGTGATTCCGCTGGCCGCCGCCGAGGTGAAGCCGCTCACGACAGGCTGGCAGATCCGGTGGAATGACGGCCGCACCGTCAGGCGGCTGTCCGTGGTCACCCCGCGTGCGTTCCAGGAGGCCGTGGAGCGGGCAGCGGAGCAGGCCGGGGCGGCTCTTCCCGGCGAAGTGCCGCGCACGCCCCGGGAGGCCGTGCAGGCCGTGCCATGCCTGCTCCGCACGGCGGCACGGACCCGTGCGGCGGGCTTTGTGCTCGTCATCGTGCTCCTGGTTCTCCTCAGCGTATGGCTGGATCACCCGGGGTTGCTGTTCGGGGTTCCGGTGCTCTACTGGTTTCACGATCGCATTTTCGCCGGCACGACCCTCGTGCTTTGCGACCGCACCCTCTGGTTCCTGAGCAACCAGGGTCCGATGTATCAGGTTCCGCTGGATCGCATCCGGTCGGTTGAGCCGATCGGGCGGAGGCAGGTCCTGCTCCACCTGGATGACCCCCGGTATCCCGCCCTGAAGCTGGTCCGGCGCCGCAGTTTCCGCTGCGGCACGTGCGACCGGCGCACGGGCGGCCGCTGCAGCGACCGCCGCACAGGCGACCGGCGTGCAGGCTGCCGGCGACACGACGGCCGACCTGGTCGTTCCGGAGGGGTACCTCCGTTGTGCCCTCTGCGGTCGGGCTGCGCGGGGAAGTCCGGGGCCGGGAGCCGTACACATCTGCGACCGGTGCCAGCACAGAGCGCGCTATGAGGCGCAGGAAGCGGGCCACGGCCTGCAGGGAAGGGAGCCGCTGCCCATGTGAGGGCGGGCGGCTCCCCTTGCATATGAATGCATGTTGAAGTATAATTATGCAATCACACCGCAGGAGGCGGGATCCGTGGATCAGCAGGCGCTCGACAAGGCGGCGGTGCTCGCGGAGGCGCTGCCGTACATCCGGCAGTTTTCGGGCAAGACGGTGGTCATCAAGTACGGCGGCGCGGCGATGGCGGCCGCCGACCTGAAGGCTGCCGTCATGCAGGATATCGCCCTGATGAAATACGTGGGCATGCACCCCATCGTGGTGCACGGCGGCGGGCCCGAGGTCTCGCAGATGGCCCGGAAGATGGGCATCGAGTCCCAGTTCGTGGACGGGCTGCGGGTGACCGACGCGGCCACCATGGAGATCGCGCAGATGGTGCTGGTGGGCAAGACCAACCGGGAGATCGTCACCCACCTGTGCGCCCAGGGCGTGAAGGCGGTGGGCCTCTCGGGGCAGGATGCCGGTCTGATCCGGGCCGTGCGCCACCTGCACCGCTCGGCTCAGACCGGCGAGATGGTGGACCTGGGCTTCGTGGGCGACGTCGCGGCGGTGGACACCGAGGTGCTCTCCGCCCTCACCGCCGCGGGCTTCGTGCCGGTCATCGCTCCCATCGGCGTGGGGCCCGGGGGGCAGCCGTACAATATCAACGCGGACACGGTGGCCGGCGCCATCGCCGCCGCCATGAAGGCGGAGAAGCTGGTGCTGTTGACCGACGTGGAGGGGGTCCGGGCCGACAAGGACGACCCCTCCAGCCTGCTGAGCCGGGTGACGGCGCAGGAGGTGCAGGCCTGGATGGCCAGGGGCAAACTGGAGGGCGGGATGATCCCCAAGCTCCAGTGCTGCCTCACCGCGCTGGAGGGCGGCGTCAACCGCGTGCACATCATCGACGGACGGGTGCCTCACAGCCTGCTCCTGGAAATCTTCACCGACGAGGGCGTTGGCACCATGGTGATCAAGTAGCGGAGGGGATGGCGATGGCGGGCAAGACCGGAACCGAGAGCGCGGCCCTGATGGCCCGGGCAGACCGGCACACGATGCAGACCTACGGGCGGTATCCGATCGTCCTGGTGCGGGGGGAGGGGGTGCGCTGCTGGGATGCCGACGGAAAGGAGTACCTGGACTTCCTCGGGGGCATCGCCGTCAACGTGCTGGGCCACGCCCACCCCGAGTTGGTGTCGGCGATCGCCGCCCAGGCGGCCACCCTGATCCACTGCTCCAATCTTTACTACAGCGCCCCGATGGCCGAGTTGGCCGAGCTGCTGACGCAGAACGGCGGGCTCGACCGGGTGTTCTTCTGCAACTCGGGGGCCGAGGCCAACGAGGGCGCCATCAAGCTGGCCCGGAAGTACCAGTGGCGCAAGGGGCTGAAGGAGAAGAACCGCATCGTCTCCCTCACGCACTCCTTCCACGGCCGCACCCTGGCCACGGTGACGGCCACGGCGAAGCCGGCGATTCAGGAGGGCTTCGGCCCGCTGCCGGAGGGATTCGACTACGCGGAGGCAGGCGACGTCGCGGCCCTGAAGGCCGCAGTGACCGAGCGGACCGCCGCCGTGATCCTGGAGCCGGTGCAGGGAGAGGGCGGTGTGCATCCTCTGTCCCGGGAGTATCTGGAGGCTGCCCGGGCCCTCTGCGACGAGTACGGCGCCCTGCTGATCTTCGACGAGATCCAGTGCGGCATGGGCCGGGTGGGACACCTGTTCGCCTACCAGGCCTTCGGGGTGAAGCCCGACATCATCACCCTGGCGAAGGGGCTGGGCGGCGGCGTGCCCATCGGGGCCGTGTGCGCCACGGAGGAGGCCGCCCGGGGCTTCGCGCCGGGCGACCACGGCACCACCTTCGGCGGAAACCCCCTGGCGTGCGCCGCGGCGCTGGCCACGGTGAAGACGCTGTTGGCGGAGGAGCTTCCGGCCCGCGCCGGAACGATGGGCGAGTACCTGCTGGCGGGGCTCAGGCGGCTGCAGGCGAAGCACCCGGGCCTGGTGAAGGAGGTTCGGGGAATGGGGCTGATGCTGGGGATGGAGCTGACCCGGCCGGCCAGGCCGGTGCTGGAGAAGTGCCACGAACTGGGGCTGCTGGTCAACGTGACGGCCGATACCGTGGTGCGGCTCCTGCCGCCGTACATCATCACCGAGGCGGACTGCGACCGGGCGCTGGAGATCCTGGATCAGGCGCTTGGGGCGGTGGCGAAGGACGCATAGGTGCGGTGCGGTTGGGCAGAATAGTTGAGGCCCGGTGATGCACACCGGGCCGGCGGCTGCCGCTATCTAGCTGCGACACAGGGTAGGATCACGCACCTACCCCTTACAAGTAGAGGGATAGGAGTTTCAGTATGAGCACGATGAGTTGGAGCCAGAGGCACAACTCTTCAAGTGTGCGCATACCTTCCTTCCGTTTCGTTCAACAAGGCGGCCGCCAAGACATAACACGAGGGGACCTGCGGGTTTGTTCGCAGGTCCCCTTGCGATTCTGTCTGCGGCTTGTGCACAGACGACTGCGGATACGGCAACGCCAACGCGTACGCTACGCCTACGCTACGCCTACGCTACGCCTACGCTACGTCTACGCCTCTGCCTCGCTCTTCGCCTCGGCCTCCGCCTCCGCCTCTGGCTCGGCAGCCGCCGCGACGGGCGCCGGCTCCGGCTCAGTCTCGACCTTCGTTACCTCTGCCGTGATCTCCCTGACCTTGGCGTCGAGGCCCGGAATCTGCTTCATCATGTCCTGAATCGAGAGCCCGGTCAGCCCCTCCAGCACCGTGGGGGCGGTGGCCACCAGCTTGGCGACGTCGCTCATGAACTTATTGACGCCCACCTCGGCCCCCTGGCCCTGGGAGAGGATGGTGACCTTGTCGATGCGGGAGAGCGGCTCGGCGGCGGCCCGCATCAGCTCGGGCAGCACCGGCATGAGCTTGTCGAGGATGGCCGCCTGGCCGTACTCCTTGTACGCCTCGGCCTTGATGCGCATGGCCTCGGCCTCGGCCCGGCCCTTGGCCAGGATGACCTCGGCCTCCGCGAGACCCTTCTGCCGGACGACGTCGGCCTCGGCCTCACCGGACATCCGGATAGCCTTGGCCTGACCCTCGGCCTCGATCTCCACCTTGCGGGCCTGGGCTGCGGCCAGGGCCTCCTGCTTCTGCCGCTCGATCTCGGCGGCCTTCAGCACGGTCGCGATCAGTTCCTTCTCGCGCCGCAGGATCTCGGCCTCCTGGACCTTCACCTGCTCCTGGCGCTCGACCTGCTGCACGCGGACCTGCTCCGCGATGACCTTCTGCTGCATGACGTTGGCCTCGATATCGTAGGCCTTGTCAGCCTGGGCCTGCGCCCGCTTGACCTCGGCGTCGAACGCCGCCCGCTTCAGCTCGAGGTCGCGCTGCGCCTCGGCCTGCTTGGCCAGCGAGGCGGACTGGGCCAGCACCGTCTCCTGCTCGGCCTGCGCCTTGGCGATGGCCGCCTCGCGCATGGCCTCGGCCCGCTTGATCTCGGTGTCGCGCAGGGCCTCGGCTGCGGCGATCTCCGCCGCCCGCTTGATGCGCTCGGTGTCCGGCCGGCCCATGTTGTTGATGTAATCATTCTTATCCTTGATTTCCTTGACCGTGAAAGAGATGACCTCCAGGCCCATCTTCGCCATATCGTCGGCGACGTTGGCCCGCATGCGGTCGGCCACCATCTCGGGCTCCTTCACGATCTGCTCCACGGTGAGCTGGCCGATGATGCCCCGCAGGTGGCCCTCCATGACCAGCTTCAGGATCTCGTGCTGCTCCTTGATGGACTTCGAGAGGAACTGCTCGGCTGCGGTCAGGATCGACTCGGTGTCAGACTTTACCTTGATCTGGGTGACCGCCTCCACGGTGACGGACACGCCCTGTACGGTGTAGAAGTCCTGCTGCGGAACGACGTCAAACGACATCAGTTCGAGTGAGAGCTCCTGCGCCGACTGGATCAGCGGCCATACGACCAGGCCGCCGCCCTTGGTGACGCGCGGGCCGCCGAAGCCGTAGACGATCAGCGCGCGGTTGGGCGGAACCTTCCGGTACATGGAGGCCAGCAGGCCCAGCAGGAGCAGGATGCCCAGTATCGTGAGCGCGGCATAAATCAAAGGACCCATCCGAGTTTCAAACCCCCTTCTCGTTTTCTTCACTCATGAATTCACGCCACGGCTGGACGTACGCGATGCCCCGCTCGTAGCGAAGGATGACGACCTCCTCGCCCCTCGGGATCGGGCGCCCGTCCAGCGAGCGGGCCGCCGACACCATGCGGGAGCCGTGCTGCCGGTAGACCACCTCGCCGGTGCCCCCTTCCCGGATGGGCACGGTCAGCCGGCCGACGAGGCCGGTATAGCTGGTGGGCGGGAGCGGCCGTTCCCCGCGGATCAGGAAGCGCTGGAACCGGTAGATCAGCCAGCCGGTGGCGAAGGCGCCGCCGGCCGCTCCGGCCAGGGCCACGGCCGCGATCGGGGGGCCGTAGGCCGAGGTCAGGTAGCCGATGCCGCCGAAGCCCATCAGCGCGGCGACCAGGGTCTGGAAGTTGACGGGCGAGACGGCCGCCGCCTTTCCCGCCTCTATGGCGCCAGAGGCGTCGCCGGCCGGGACCAGATCCGTGCCCAGGTCGCCGCCCAGGTCACCGCTCAGGTCTGCGCTGAGGTCCCCCCCGTGCGACAGATCGCCCCCGTGGGAGAGGTCGCCGGCGTCGCCGCCCAGATCCACAAAGCCGAGGATGACGGAGATCAGCGTCAGTCCGAAACCAACCCAAAATGTATAAAGGAATAGCGATGTCATGGGGGCACACCTCCTTGCGGGGACGGGTGCTGGTTTCGACTATATGACCCGCCACGGGCATCGTTTGGTTCTGAATCCGGAAGCTTTCGTGGAACTACTTCCCCAAACGCTGCGCGATTTCCTCAAGCTGCAGGATGTGGTGGATTGCATGGCCCCCCTGCTGCCTGAGCAGGTCGCGCACGCTGGCCGTATAGCCGCTGGGCCAGGTGACCGTGTGCTCCAGGCCGTCCGGCAGGTGCGAAAGGGCCTCCAGCACCCAGGCGCGCGAGGCGGCGAACAGGGCGATCGCGGGCTCCACCGCCCGCCGGTGGCAGACCAGCCCCCGCATCCAGTCGTCGTTGTCCCAGACGGTGGTGTGTATGCGCTTGCCCGGCAACGCAAGCGCGATGCGCACGACGTGGAAGGTCTCCACGTTCGAGTCAGCTATGTGGTGCACGATCTGCCGGGCCGTCCACTTACCCGGGGCGCGCTCTACATCAAGCCCGTCCTCACCCAGGCGCGCGACCACGTCTGCCAGGCGGGCCGGCGCGGACTGGTAGAGTTCGAGGATCTGTGCGTCGGTGACGGGCTGCTCCTCCCAGAAGGCCAGCACGTAGCCGTCGGGATCGGTGAGCAGCAACTGCCTCCATCCGGGGTAGGTGACGGTGGGGCCATCGGGGGTGAGGCCGGAAGCGCGCAGGCGCGCGGCCAGTTCGGGCAGGTTCGCGCGGTGCAGGTAGACCCACGCGCCGGGACCTGCTTGCGGCGCGGTGAGCGATGGCGGGGGAGACGTTCCGGCCTGCTGCAGCACCAGCGTTTCCCCCTCCGGAGCGGTGACCAGGGCCGTCTTCGGTCCGGCGGCGGCGGTGCGGAACCCGGGAAGCCGGTTGTAGTAGGCGGTGGCCCGTGCAAGATCCTGCACGCGCAGGAGCGCCTGGGGCGGTCGGCTGTTCATCTCGGTCATCGGAAAATCACCTCGTTGTTCGCTTCTCCTGCCGGAGGACAAGTCCTGCCATGATCAGGGCCGGGATGGCGCAAACTAGATTTCGGCGGTTTTGGCCAAAAGGCTATTGCAGTAACATCTGATCTGATATACTGTTATCTGGAATGATTCTTACTGCCGGAGGTGAACGCCATGACCCCGACCGGGCATCAAGCTGCTGAACAGCGCCACGAAGATCCGTTCACGGCGGGCCTGCGCGCCGCGGGGCTGAAGGTCACGGCACAGCGCGCCGCCATCTGCACCGCCCTGGCCGGCATGGCGGGGAAGAAGCACCCTACCGTGCAGGAGATCTTTGAGGCCGCGCGAGAGCATCACCCCGGCGTCAGTCTGGCCACTGTGTACAACACCCTCACCGTCCTGAAGGAGCGCGGGCTCCTCTACGAGCTGGGCCCCGACTCGGCCGGCGCCGTCCACTACGAGCTGGACGTTGATACACACGTCAACGTGGTCTGCATCCGCTGCAAGCAGGTGATCGACCTGCACCACATCTCCACCGGCCTGGAGGAAGTGGTGGAGGCCGAGACCGGCTTCCAGCTGGTCGGCGCGCAGATGCTCTACTACGGCGTCTGCCCCGCCTGCGCCCGCAACGGCGGCGCAGATTGATCGTCCCGTCTGGTCAACTTGCAGTTTGCGCACACAGGCGCCTCGTGTGGCCGCACAGCGGCAACATGAGGCGCCTGTTGGTGTGTCTGCAGGAGGGCTTGCGGTGGGTTGCTTTGGCCTGGGTAGCCGATGCGGATACCCGCCGTCGTGGGTGCCGCAGGGCAGGGACAGACGTGGGGGTTGTGCCCGAATGAGACGTCGACGCTGGTAAGCATGTGCACTTTCCTGATGTCCAGGCGCCACAAGGGCTACAGGGGTCGCGGCCCGGGTAACGCTGGTGGAACAAGCGCTCGCGGAAAGTGAACATTCGTTCCGTTAAGAGTGCCGAGGATATGGTGGCGTCGGGCGGGCAGTATGCAGTAGGCTGACGATTTGGTCAGTCGGGGGTCCCTGGAGGGTGCGCCCCCGGCGTTGGAAAAAATGTGCACTTTCGTGAAGGGCAGGCGCTGAAAGGGCTGCAGGGGTCGCGGCCCGGGAAACACTTGGGGCACAGCCGCTAACGGAAAGTGCACATTGTTCCCGCGGCAGTCGGACCGGGGCCCCGGGGCGGACCGGTACGACGGCAAGCAGGAGGGTGACCTGGTCAGCTGGACGTGCGGAGTGACGCAGCGGCGCGCCGGCGATGGCAAAAATGTGCACTTCTGTGAAGGGCAGGCGTTGCAAGGGCTGCAGGGGTCTCGTCCCGGGAAACGCTTGTGGCACAAGCGCTTGCGGAAAGTGAACATTGGTGCCAACAGAACTGCCGAGGAGATGGTGGTATTGGGCGGGCTGGATGCCGGCGAGTAGGGTGACGGTTTGGTCAGTGGGGATCCTCGGTAGGGAGTTGCCCCTGGGGTTGGCAAAAATGTGCACTTTCGTGAAGTCCTTGTGCCAGGCGGCATCTGGAGGATACGATTCCTGGAACGCTTGCCGCGCAAGCACTTGGGGAAAGTGCACATTGGTTCCAATAGAAGAAGTGCCGGGGCTTTGGTGGCGTTGGGCGGGCACCTTGCCGGTGAGTTTTGGCCAGTTGGGGGTCCCTGGAGGGCTCGCCCCGGGCGTTGGAAAAAATGTGCACTTTCGTGAAGTCCAGGCGCGGCAAGAGGTACAGGGACCGCGGCCCCGGAAACGCTTGTGGCACAAGCAGTTGGGAAAAGTGCACATTCGTTCCCGCAGCTTAGCCGGGGAGGCGAGGTTGAGCGGGAGGACGCTTGCCCGGGACACTTGTGGCCGGGGCAAGCGTTCCTTGCCCGGCGTCGACTCAACTCACGAAGAAATCCGCTCGCACCCCCTTGCCAACCCCAGCCACCTAAGTTATAATGGTTCTAGATTAGAACCGTTCTAACTTAGGAGGTGGCTCGGTGTTACAGGTGCGCATGGGCCTGATGGACGAAGAGCTGAGGCCGCTGGTCAGGGCGACCGTGCTGAGCGGTTTGTTCCTGGCGCTCGGCTGGATGTGGGAGCGGCTGGCACCGGGCCTGCACAATTGGGCGGCTGCGGCGTATGCGGCTGCGTATGTCTTCGGCGGCTATCTGCGGGTCAGGGACGGGTTGGCCGCGCTGCGGCGGGGCAGCCTGAACATCGACATGCTGATGGCTCTCGGCGCCATGGGCGCAGCGGCCCTGGGTCGGTGGGGCGAGGGTGCCGTGCTGATCTTCCTCTTCGCCCTCTCCAACGCGCTGGAGGAGTTCGCCTCGGGCCGCACCCGGCGGGCGATTGAGGCGCTGGTCACGCTGCGGCCTGACGAGGCGCTGGTGCGCTCAGCCGACGGCGAGGAGCGCGTTGTGCCCCTGGAGCAGGTGCAGGTGGGCGACCTGGTGGTGGTCCGGCCGGCGGAGCGGCTGGGCGTGGACGGCGTCGTGGTGGAAGGCCGGTCGGCTGTCGATCAGGCGGCCATCACCGGGGAATCGGTGCCCGTGGCCAAAGCGCCCGGTTCGCAGGTCTACGCCGGCAGCCTGAACACTACCGGCAGCCTGCTGGTGCGGGTGACGAGGCCCGCGACCGACTCCACCCTGGCCCGGGTGATCCGGCTGGTGGAGGAGGCGCAGGAGCAGAAGGCCCGCTCCCAGCGGGTCGTCGACTGGATCGACCGCTACTATACGCTGATCGTGGTCGCGGTGGCCGTGCTCACCTGGACGCTGCCGCCGCTCCTGGCCGGGTGGTCCTGGTCAGACAGCTTCTATCTGGCCATGCAGCTCCTGGTGGTCATGTCCCCCTGCGCCCTGGTGATCGCCACGCCTGCGGCGCTGCTCTCGGGCATCGCCGCCGGCGCCCGGCAGGGCATCCTGTTCAAGGGCGGCATCCACCTGGAGCAGGCGGGGACCATCCGCGTGGTCGCCTTCGATAAGACAGGCACCCTGACCGAGGGCCGGCCGGAGCTCGCGTCCGTCATCCCCGCGGAGGGTGTCTCAGAGGAGGAGCTGCTGCGGCTGGCGGCTTCGGCTGAGCTCCGCTCCGGCCACCCGCTGGGCCAGGCCATCGTCGCCGCCGCCCGGAGGCGGGTGGGAGGGCTGCCGCAGCCCGTTGAGGTGGAGGAGCAGCCCGGATTGGGCGTTTCGGCGCTGGTGGAGGGAAGGCGGGTGCTGGTGGGCAGCCGGCGCCTGCTGGAAGAGGAGCTGGACGGCTGGATGAACCGGCAGGCCGAGCGGGTGGAAGATCAGGGTGAGACTGCCGTGCTGGTGATGGCCGACGGGCGGCCCCTGGGCGTGCTGGGCGTCGCGGACCGGATCCGGCCCCAGGCCCGCGCGGTGGTCGAGGCCCTGCGGGCGCAGGGCATCCGGCGGATCGTGATGCTGACCGGCGACAACGAGCGGGTGGCGGCCGCCGTGGCGGCAGAGGCCGGGGTGGACGAGTTCCGGGCGAACCTGCTGCCCGCAGACAAGCTGAAGGCAATCGAAGAGCTGGAGCGGGCCTACGGCCCCGTGGCGATGGTGGGAGACGGCATCAACGACGCGCCCGCCCTGGCCCGGGCGAGCCTGGGCGTGGCCATGGGCGGCGCAGGCAACGACGCGGCGCTGGAGAGCGCGGACGTGGTGCTCATGTCCGACGACCTCGCCCGTCTGACCGATGCCTTCCGGCTGGGCCGCCTGGCCCGGAAAGTGGTGGCCCAGAACCTGGCATTCGCCGTCAGCGTCATCGCCATGCTGGTGACGCTCAGCCTGATGGGCAGCCTGACCCTGCCGCTGGCGGTGGTGGGGCACGAGGGGTCCACGATTCTGGTCGCCGTCAACGGCCTGCGGCTTCTTCTGGCCGGACGGCGTCGGCCCCTGCCGGCGCCGGTGCGCGGGCTGCAGCAGGCGGCCCGGGGGTACCAGTACTGAGGCGACGGGTGCACAACCGATGCGGGGGCTGCAGAACCGACGCGGAGCGGGAGGCGCTGCTGGGGGCGGCGCCTCCCGAAATCTTTTCAACCCCTATTGCATACTTATTCACCTACGGGTATAATCATGCACCAAGAGAGTTTCGGGGGAGGCGCCGATGCAATGGCGAAGAAGAAGTGCGTGCTGGCCTACTCAGGCGGGCTGGATACCTCGGTTGCGATCCACTGGATCAAGGAGAACTACGACGCGGACGTCATCGCGCTGGCGGTGGACGTGGGGGCCAATGACAAGGACCTCGACTTCATCCGGCAGAAGGCGCTCTCCATCGGCGCCGTGAAGAGCTACGTCTACGACGCCAGGAAGGAGTTCGCCTACGACTTTATCCTGCCGACCCTGCAGGCCAACGCCTGCTACGAGTCCAAGTACTTCCTCTCGGCCGCGCTCTCCCGGCCGCTGATCTCCAAGCTGCTGGTGCAGGTGGCCGAGCAGGAGGGGGCCGACTTCGTCGCACACGGGTGCACGGGCAAGGGCAACGATCAGGTGCGGTTCGAGGTCTCGGTCGCCGCCCTCAACCCGAACCTGGAGGTGCTGGCCCCGGTGCGGGAGTGGGGCTGGAGCCGGGAGGAGGAGATCGACTACGCCCTGAAGCACGACATCCCGGTGCCGGTGGGCAAGGAGAACCCCTTCTCCATCGACGTGAACCTGTGGGGCCGCTCCTGTGAGGCGGGGGTCCTGGAGGATCCCTGGGTGGAGGCCCCCGAAGAGGCCTTCGAGTGGACCGTGAACCCGAAGGATGCCCCAGACGAGCCCGAGTACGTGGAGATCGGCTTCGAGCAGGGCGTGCCCGTCTCGCTCAACGGCGAGCAGCTCGACCTGGTGGCGCTGATCGAGCGGCTGCACACCATCGCCGGGGCCCACGGCGTGGGCCGCATCGACCACGTGGAGAACCGGCTGGTCGGCATCAAGTCCCGGGAGGTCTACGAGATGCCGGCCGCGGTGGTGCTCACCCTCGCACACAAGGAGCTGGAGACCATCACCCTGCCCCGGGAACTGCACCATTTCAAGCTGGGCCTGGAGCAGAAGTACGCCGAACTGGTCTACAACGGCCTGTGGTTCCACCCCCTGAAGGAGGCCCTGGATGCCTTCATTAAGAAGTCGCAGGAGACCGTGACCGGAAAGGTGCGGGTGAAGCTCTTCAAGGGATCGGCCTTCTGCGTGGGCCGCACCTCGCCGTACACCTTGTACTCCTACGACCTCGCCACCTACGACAAGGCGGATAAGTTCGACCACAAGGCGGCCAAGGGCTTCATCGATATCTTCGGCTTGCCCACCAAGGTCTACGCCGCCGTACAGAAGAAGGCATAAACCGCTGGATAATCGCCTGCCACGCCGCCCCGGGGGAGGGGCGGCGTGGCGCGTTCAGGGCAGGAAAGCCGCTTCGGGAGGCGAACATGGAAGTGTGAAGTTCTGGAAACCGTAAGGTTCCGACAGGGGGTGACGCCGTTGGCCCGGGTCTACTACCGGCTCTTGCTGACCGTGCTCTGCGCGCTGGCGGCCTATGTCACCCCGGTCTACACGCTTCAGTATCCCTACCACCTGCCCTACTTCACGGGTGGGCTGGTGGCGGCGCTCCTGGCCTGGGCCTTTCTCCAGATGGCCATCCTGCTGGAGCCCGAGGTGAAGCCGGGGATCCAGTTCATCGTCGGCGCCGGGTTCGCCGTCGTCTCGTGGGCGCACATTTCGATGGTGGCCCTGCTCACCATCATTCCGCAGGTGCTCCGGGCCCGGCGGCTGCTCGACACTTTCGATCCCATCTGGATCCTGGGCGGGCTCTCGCCGCTCAGCGTGCCTGCAGCGGCCGTCGCCCTCCGCATCGCCGGCCGGCCCTTCCTGCCCGCCCTGGCCTCCGCCCTCTTCCGCTTCTCGGTGCCGCTGGGCTTCCTCAGCCTGATTCCCCGCTGGCTCCACCTGCCCAAGCAGTTCCGCTGGCTCTTCCTCTTCACCGGCGTGATGTTCCTGGTGCTGGATGGGCTGGGCTTCAAGTTCCGCCCAGGCCGCCGCGATAGATCCGGGTAGCCTTTCGGTGTCAGGCGACTCAGACGATCAGACCATAACAATTCAGATCATGCGAATGGGGCATACTGGGCAGTTGACCGACAATTTCAGACCGGATAACCTGAATGTAGATAACTGAATTGCGAATTCATGGGCCAAAGGCGCGGAATTGGCACGGCGCCGCCCCCGAGGCGCACACCCGCGCCCCAGATTTGTGGAAAGCCGGGAGAAACCGGAACGATCCGCTCGCCGGTTCGTTCCTTTTTTCACATGGCACACCAACACCGTTCTGGGAGGGGAAACCATGGCTGAGCGCTGGGATCTCGTCATCATAGGCGGTGGCCCTGCTGGGCTGACGGCTGCGGTTTACGGAGCGCGCTACCGGCTGTCGACCCTCGTCATTGCGCAGGGAGGGCCGGGAGGCCAGGCGGCAACCACTGAGGAGATTGAGAACTACCCTGGCGCCGGCCGCACCACCGGATCGAAGCTGATGAGCGAGTTCCGCGACCACGCCGAATCCCTCGGGGCGAGACTCGTCTGCGGCGAGGTCTGCGCCGTGGATCTGGAAGGGCCCATCAAGACGATCCGCACGAAGAAGGGCGAGGTGTACGAGGCGCGCGCGGTCATCCTCTGCCCCGGCGCCGAGCCTCGCAGGCTCGGGGTGAAGGGCGAGGGCCGGCTTCACGGCAGGGGCGTTTCATATTGCGCCACCTCCGATGTCGACATCTGTACCGGCCGGGACGCCGTGGTGGTGGGCAACAGCGACACCGCCGTGGAGGAGGCCATCTACCTGGCCCGCTTCGCCCGGAAGGTGACCCTCATCTGCATCCACCCCGAAGGCATCATGGACGCCAACAAGGCCAGCCAGGAGCGGCTCTTCGCCACCCCCAACATCGAGGTCGTCTGGCAGACCGTGGTGGAGGAGATTCAGGGCGACGGGCGGGTGGAGCGGGTCATGCTCCGCCACCTGGGCACCGGGGAGCGGTCAGAACTGCCCGCCGACGGCATCTTCATCTTTGTGGGCACCACCCCCCGGACCGATTTCCTCCGGGGCGCCGGCATTGACCTGGACGGCAGGGGCTACATCATCGCTGACCCTGACACGATGGAGACCAGCCTCCCCGGCGTCTTCGCCGCAGGCGACGCCCGCCGCAAGTGGCTGAGGCAGATCGTGACGGCCGCCGCCGACGGCGCCATCGCCGCTTCGGCCGCCGCCAAGTTCCTGGCCGAGGAGGAGCAGGTCCACCGGGAGATCCTGTCGCCGGAGGAGCCCGTGCTGGTGGTGTTCTGGAGCCCGCTCAACCAGCTGTCGCTGCACGTGCTCCAGGAGGCCGAGAAGATCGTCGCCCGCCTGGGCGGCCAGGTGCGGCTGGCCCGCATCGACTGCTACAAGTCGTCCCGCACGGCCACCCGGCTGGGCATCTTCGACGTGCCGGCCGTGCAGATCTTCCACAGGGGCATCCCACTGGCCACCTTGACCGAGGACTTCAACCACCTGGAAGACTGGGTTACGGGGCACATGCCGGTCAAAGCCTAAAGGAGGTTCTCCCGCCGCCGCCGAACAGAAGAAGGGCTACCGGGTTCGGAACTTGGTTGATTAAGGAGGCGGCGGGATGGCTCCCTGGCTGATCTGGCTGCTCGTGGTCCTGGGCGGCGTGGCCGGCGCGCTGCAGGCGCCGATCAACGCGACGCTGGCCCAGCATATCCGGCCCATTCCGGCGTCGCTGGTCTCGTTCATCGTCGGCGGGCTTGCCCTGCTGGTGCTGACGGTGGTCACACTGCGGGGGCAGGGACTTTCCGGCCTCGGCGCGGGCCTGGCCGGCGCGCCCCCCTGGAGCCTGCTGGGCGGCCTGTGCGGTGCGGTGGTGGTCACCGCGGTGATCGTGGGCACCGGCTCCCACGGCGCCAATGCCACGCTCAGCCTGCTGACCGGCGTACAGCTTATTGCGGCCCTGTTGATCGACGCCGCGGGACTGGGAACGGCCGGGCAGATTCCGATTCGCTGGCCGCAGGTGGTCGGCGTGCTCCTGATCATCGGCGGGATGAAGCTGGTGCTCACGCGCTGAGCGCGATGCACCAGCGCCACGCAGTTGCCGTAAAGGCCCCACCGTGTTGCGGTAAGCCCCACCGTGTTGCGGTAAGGCCCCACCGTGTTGCGGTAAGGCCCCACCGTGTTGCGGTAAGGCCCCACCGTGTTGCAGCAAGGCCCCACCCTGTTACAGTAGGGTGGGGCCTGTGACGTTTCTCCTGGTCCGGCGCTTACGCGTCGCCCTGCAGCCGCAGGGCGCCGTGCTTGACGGAACCCACGTACTGGTTGAGGCGGAAGCCGTGCCGGATGGCCGCGCTGACGAAGCGCTTGGCGGTGCGGACGGCATCGGCCACCTGGGCGCCCTTGGCCAGCTCGGCCGTGATTGCGGCCGCGGTGGTGCAGCCTGCGCCGTGGGTGTAGCCGTGGGTGATCTTCTCGGACTCCAGCAGCGTGAACTCCCGTCCGTCGTAGAACAGGTCCACTGCTTTCTCAACGCCCTCCAGCTTGCCGCCGCCCTTGATCAGCACGTTCTTCGCCCCGGCCTCGGCGATGCGCGCCGCCGCCTCCCGCATGTCGTCGAGGGTGCGGATGGGCGGCCGCTGCGCCAGCTGCGCCGCCTCGAAGAGGTTCGGGGTGACGACCAGGGCCCGCGGGACCAGGAGCTCCCGGATGGCAGCCGCGTGGTCGGGCATCAGCACCTCGTCGGTCCCCTTGCAGACCATGACCGGATCGATGACCACCCGCTCGGCGCCGTACTGGTCAAGCTTGCGCGCGACCAGCTCCACCACGGCGGCCGAGGCCAGCATGCCGGTCTTCAGGGCGTCCACGCCGACGCCTTCGAAGACGGTGGTGAGCTGCCGCTCGAGAAGCTCCAGATCCAGCGGAAAGACCTGGTGGCTCCAGCCGTTGGGATCCATGGCCACAATAACGTTCAGGGCCGACATGCCGTACACGCCCAGCTCCTGGAAGGTCTTCAGGTCCGCCTGAATCCCCGCGCCGCCGCTGGTGTCAGACCCGGCGATGGTGAGTGCCTTGTACAATCCCGCTCCCTCCCACCTTCTGTGTTCTGCTGGCTATGGTGCCCCGACCCAGCCAATTCGTCAACAGCCACTGAATGCGGGAATTGGATGGGGCCAATTGGGCAGCAGATGGCCGGTGGCGTCGATTGGAGGCCCGGGTGTTCGGGCGGGGAATCGTCCGGCAGCCTCACGGGCAGACTGAACGGACTGGCGCGCGGCGAAAAACCCGAACGTTTTACGTCTCGAACCAAAAAAAGTTCGGGTTCATGGTTGACACCGGCCTGCCCGATCCGTAGAGTGAAAGTAGAGGCCGGCCTCACGGCCGGCGACGGAGGAAAGTGTGCCTAGGGTTCCGCGGCGCCTCAGCAGGCGCCGGCCTGCGACCGAGCGGCACAGGCCGGACGGGGTCCGGCTACACCGGTGGGCGAAAAACCCGGGCGGGCAGGTTTCACTCCAGGCGGGAGTGCACCTGCCCGCCCATCGTTCCGGATCCGAGGCAGGCATCATCGATTCCATCATTTGTTCTGGGGAGGCGTTTGGCTGTGGCTGCGCGTGAGGCGGTTCGTCCGAACGAAGCATCGCAGGGGGTGCTCGACCGTGTGTTCAAGCTCACGGAGAACGGCACCAACGTCAAGACGGAGATCCTGGCCGGCCTGACCACCTTTGTGACCATGTCGTACATCATCGCGGTCAATCCCGACATCCTGTCCACAGGTACGGGCATGGATGAATCGGCCATCTTCATGGCCACCATCCTGGCGGCTGCGCTCTCGACCCTGGTGATGGGCCTGGTGGCCAACTGGCCGGTGGCGCTGGCGCCGGGTATGGGCCTCAACGCGTTCTTCGCCTTCACACTCTGTGGAGCCCTGGGCCTTACGTGGCAGCAGGCCCTGGGGGCGGTCCTCATCTCGGGCTTCCTGGCGCTCATCGTTACCCTGACCGGCCTGCGTGAGCTGATGATCAGGGCCATCCCGATGTCGCTCCGGCACGCGGTTTCAGCAGGCATCGGCTTCTTCATCATGCTGATCGGCCTGATGAATGCCGGCGTGGTGGTGGCCAGCGAGGCAACCACGATTGCGCTGGGCGACTTCAGCAATCCCGCCACGCTGCTGGCGCTTATCGGCCTGGTGATCACCGGCGTGCTGGTCGCGCGCAAGGTCACCGGCGGCATCCTGCTGGGCATCCTCATCACGACGATCATCGGCATCCCCATGGGCGTGACGCAGCTGCCCGCCTCCGTGGTCTCCGCCCCGCCGTCGCTGGCGCCCACCTTGTTCAAGTTCACCTTTGACGGCCTGTTCAGCGTCGGCATGATCACGGTGATCTTCGCGATGTTCTTCACCGACCTCTTCGACACCATCGGCACCTTCGTCGGCGTCGCCTCCAAGGCGGAACTGATGGATGAGCAGGGCAACATGAAGGGCGGCAGCAAGGCCCTGATCATGGACTCCCTCGGCACCATCATCGGCTCGCTGCTGGGCACCTCGAACACCACCACCTACGTCGAGTCCGCCGCGGGCGTGTCGGTGGGCGGCCGCACGGGCCTCACCGCCGTCACGGTAGCCGTCCTGTTCCTGCTGTCCTCCTTCTTCTCCGGCCTGTTCCTGGCCATCCCCAGCGCCGCGACGGCCCCGGCCCTCATCATCGTGGGCGTCATGATGGCCTCCTCCATCACGGAGATCGACCTGAACGACTTCGGCATCGCCCTCCCGGCCATCATCACGGCCCTGATGATGCCCTTCGCCTACTCCATCGCCGAAGGCCTGGCTATGGGCTTCGTCGCCTACGCCGTGATCGCCCTGTTCACCGGCAGGGCCAGGAAGGTCCACTGGATGATGTGGGTGCTCTCCGTCTTCTTCGTCGTCCACTTCATCGCACAAACCTTACAGGGATAACGCTGCACAACCTCGCAGACGACTCAGCGGGGCTCGGGTCAGACCCCGGGCCCCCTTTTTGCCTGCTCTTGCGCCCTGACCGCGGGAAAGCTACGCTGGGGGCGGGAAGACCTGTCGCAAAAGGGAGATGATGCCCATGATTGAACGCTATACCCGGCCGCGCATGGCGCAGCTCTGGTCTGCAAACAACCGGTTTCAGAAGTGGCTGGAGGTGGAACTGCTCGCCTGCGAGGCCTGGGCGAAGCTGGGGGTCATCCCGGCGGAGGCCGCAGCGGAGCTGCGGGCCCGCGCGTTCACCGTGGACGATGCCTTCGTCCGCCGCGTCGCCGAGATCGAGGAGACGACCCGGCACGACGTGATCGCCTTCACCACCGCCTGCGCCGAGCGCATCGACCACCCGTCGGCCCGGTACATCCACTACGGACTCACCTCCACCGACGTGGTGGACACCGCGCTGTCGGCGGTGCTCAACGAGGCGGTGCAGGAGGTGCAGAAGGGGCTCGACGGCCTCATCGCCGCGCTGGGCCGCCAGGCGGTGCGGTACAAGGACACGCCCATCATGGGGCGCACCCACGGGGTGCACGCCGAGCCCACCTCGTTCGGGCTGAAGCTGGCCGTCTTCTACGCCCAGTTCAGACGGGACGCCGCCCGGCTGGAGCAGGCGCGCCGGTCCATCGCCGTCGGCAAGCTCTCCGGCGCCGTGGGAAATTACGGCAACATCGACCCCTTCGTGGAGCAGTACGTCTGTGAGAAACTGGGGCTCGAGGTGGCCGACATCTCCACGCAGGTGCTGCAGCGCGATCGGCACGCGCACCTGCTCACGACGCTCGCCATCCTCGGGTCCTCGCTGGACGCCCTGGCCACCGAGCTCAGGCTCCTGCAGAAGACCGAGACCCGCGAGGTGGAGGAGCCCTTTGCCAGGGGTCAGAAGGGCTCCAGCGCCATGCCCCACAAGCGGAACCCCGTGACCCTGGAGCAGATCTCTGGCCTCAGCCGGATCCTGCGGGCCAACGCCATCGCGGCGCTGGAGAACGTGCCGCTCTGGCACGAGCGGGACATCTCGCACTCCTCGGTGGAGCGGGTGATCCTGCCCGACTCGACCACGCTGGCCGACTACCTGCTGGCCAAGATGACCTGGGTGATCGAGAACCTGCACGTCTACCCCGAGAACATGCGCCGCTCCATGCAGGCCTCCTACGGGCTCACCTCCTCGGGGTCGGTGCTCCTGGCCCTGGTGGAGAAGGGGCTCTCGCGGGAGCAGGCCTACGCCATCGTGCAGGAGAAGGCCATGCAGGCCTGGGCCGAGGGCACGCACCTGCGCCGGCTGCTGGAGCAGGACGCGACGGTGCAGGCCCTGCTCACGCCTGCGGAACTGGACGCCGCCTTCGACCTTCGGCACCACCTCCGCCACGTCGACACCATCATGAAGCGACTGGGGCTGATCGAATGATGAGCGCGGGCAGCATCATCCTGGGGGCCCTGGGTGGCCTGGTCATCACCGTACTGGTCATGTACCTCTGGCCCCGGAGCCGAAACCGGCACCTGGGCGCCATGGTCGCGGCCCTCCTGGGCTTCGCCGTGGCCCTGGTGGTCATGACCCAGATCGAGATCTAGCGGGGGCGCGGGCGCGATGACGGATCCGGTTCTGAAAGGAGAGCGGCTCTGGGCGGGCGAGGGGGTGGCGGTCTACGCCACTGACCGGGCCGACCGGCTGATTCTGGAGTTTGCCGACGAGACCGCGGGCGAGGCGGCCTTCCGCATTCAGGAGTTGCTCCGGCGGCACGCCCTGGCCACCAGCTTCGAGGAGCGCCTCACGGGTCGTTGCTTCCTCATTCAAAAGGTGACGCCCCTCACGGTGGAGGTGGCGGCCGAGGCGGCGCCCGGCGAGGTAAACCTGACCTTCCTGGAGGGCGGGCGGGAGATCAGCCGGGCGGAGGCCGAGGCCAGCCTGACGCCACAGCGGATGGACCGGGTGGAGGACGCCGCTTTGCATGCGGCCCGGTCCCTCAGGGCGCACCTCAGCCTGCGCGGCGTGCAGCGCCTGGCGCTCCGGATGCGCTTCGGCCTGACGGACGAGGGCGCCTGCCTGATGCAGGTGATCAACCCGCTGGAGTGCCGCCTGGGATCCGATGACATGAACGAGGTAGCAGCGCTCCTGGGAGGCGATTGAGTATGGATGTCTTGCTGACGGTGCCGGATCTGGGACTCCGGCGGCTGCACAGGGGCAAGGTGCGGGAGATGTTCGAGATCGACGACGACCGGCTCCTGATGGTGGCCACGGACCGGCTTTCCGCCTTCGACGTCGTGTTTCCCCAGGGCATCCCCGGCAAGGGGCGGGTGCTCACCCAGATGAGCGCGCTCTGGTTTGCCGCGACCCGGCACCTCGTGCCCAACCACCTGATCACCACCGATCTCAGCGGCCTGGACCTGCCGGAGGAGGCCCGGCCGCTCCTTGCTGGGCGGTCGATGGTGGTGCGCCGGGCGCGGCGCATCGACGTGGAGTGCGTGGTGCGGGGGTACCTCGCCGGATCGGGCTGGAAGGAGTACCAGGCAGGCGGCACGGTCTGCGGTGTGCCGCTGCCGCAGGGGCTGAAGCTTTCCAGCCGGCTGCCGGAGCCGATCTTTACGCCGGCTCTGAAGAACGACCTCGGCCACGACGAGAACGTGCCGGAGGCGGAGGTGCGCAGGCGGTTCGGCGACGAGGTGACCGACTTCATCAAGGAGCGGTCGCTGGCGCTGTACGGCTTTGCGGCCGAGCAGGCGGAGAAGGCGGGCATCATCCTGGCCGACACCAAGTTCGAGTTCGGCTTCGACGGCGACCGGATCGTGCTGATCGACGAGGTGTTCACCCCCGATTCCAGCCGCTACTGGCCGGCGGACCGGCACCGGGAAGGCGAGCCGGTGGACAGCCTGGATAAGCAGCCGGTGCGGGACTACGTGGAGCGGATCGGGTGGAACAAGCAGCCGCCGGCGCCTGAGCTGCCTGAGGAGCTGATTCAGGAGACCGCCCGCCGCTATGCGGACGTGCTGGAGCGGCTGAGGCAGGTGCTGCATGCCGGGTGAGGGCCTTCCCCGCATGCTGCGCGTGCGTGGAAGGCGTTTCGCCGGTTACCGCCGGATGGAACAGCTAACCCCAAGATGCGCCTCAAGCGGTCGACTACGTGACGGGGAGGACCAGCCATGTCTGATGCACGCGAGCCCTGGAGCGAGGTGGGGCTGACGGAGGCGGAGTACCGCCGGGTGGTGGAGATTCTGGGCCGGGCGCCCAACCATGTGGAGCTGCACATGTTCGGGGTCATGTGGTCCGAACACTGCTCCTACAAGCACTCGAAGGCGGCCCTGAAGCGACTCCCCACGAAAGGGGAGCGGGTGCTCCAGGGGCCGGGTGAGAACGCGGGCGTCGTCCGGATCGACGAGGACCTGGCCGTTGCCTTCAAGATCGAATCGCACAACCATCCTTCCTTCGTGGATCCCTTCAACGGCGCGGCCACGGGAGTGGGCGGCATCCTGCGGGACGTCTTCACGATGGGCGCACGGCCGGTGGCCAGCCTGAACTCGCTGCGCTTCGGCCCGCTGGACGACCCGAAGCAGCGCGAGCTCCTGAAGGGCGCGGTGGAGGGCATCGCCCACTACGGCAACACCATGGGCGTGCCCGCCATCGGCGGAGAGGTCTACTTCGACGAGTCGTACCGGGGCAACTGCCTCGTGAACGCGATGGTGCTCGGCGTTGTGCGGCCTGACCGGATCCACAAGGGCGTCGCCGCCGGCCCGGGCAACGCGCTCATGCTGGTGGGGGGCCTCACCGGGCGCGACGGCATTCACGCCGCGTCGCTCCTGGCCTCGGCCGAGTTTACCGATGAGGAGGCGGAGCCGCCGTCCACCGTGCCCGTGGGCGACCCGGAGCTGGAGAGGCGGCTGATGGAGGCCTGCCTGGAGCTGTTTGAGACCGACGCGGTGGTCGGCATCCAGGACATGGGCGCGGCCGGCCTCATCTCCTCGTCCTCGGAGATGGCCGCCCGGGGCGGCGTGGGCGTCGAGATCGACGTCCGGAAGGTGCCGGCGAAGGAGGAGGGCATGGAGGCCTGGGAGTTCCTGCTCTCCGAGTCGCAGGAGCGCATGCTGGTCTGTGTGAAGCAGGGCCGGGAGGACGAGGTGGCGGCGATCTGCCGGAAGTGGGACGTGCTCGCGGCGGTGATCGGCCGGGTGACCGACGACGGCATGGTGCGGGTGCTGGACGGCGGCCAGGTGGTGGCCGAGGTGCCGGCCCGGGCTCTGGCGGACGCGCCGGTCTACCACCCCGCGAAGGCGGAGCCGGCCTACCTGGCGGAGCTGCGGGCCTTTGACTGGTCGCGGCTCCCCGAGCCCGAGGACTGGAACGCGACCCTGCTGCAGTTGCTCCGCTCGCCCAACATCGGCTCGAAGGCGTGGGTCTTCCGGCAGTTCGACCACGCAGCGGGTGACCGCACGGCCCTGGGTCCCGGCGGCGACGCGGGGGTCATCCGGCTGGGCCCAGACGGCCGGAAGGGCATCGCAGCCAGCGTCGACTGCAACGGCCGCTACGTCTACCTGAACCCCCGGCGGGGCACCGCCATCGCCGTGGCCGAGGCGGCGCGCAACTGTGTCGTGATCGGCGCGCAGCCGGTGGCCATCACCAACAACTGCAACTTCGGCAACCCGGAAAAGCCGGAGATCTTCTGGACCTTCGACGAGGCGATCAGCGGCATGGCCGAGGCCTGCGAGGCCCTGGGCACACCGGTGACCGGCGGGAACGTCTCCTTCTACAACGAGACCAGCGGCGAGGCCATCCACCCCACGCCCACCATCGGCATGGTCGCCGTCCACGAGAACCTGGAGCGGCTGACCACCCCCGGCTTCAAGCAGGCCGGCGACGTGATCTTGCTCCTGGGGGAGACCCGGGACGAGCTGGGCGGGTCGGAGTACGCCCGCCTGGTGCACGGGGTGCTGGCCGGCGACGCCCCGGCCCTGGACCTGGCCTTTGAGAGGAAGCTGCAGCAGGTGGTGCTGCGGGCGATTCACGAGGGGCTGGTGACTGCGGCCCATGACGTGGCCGAGGGCGGCGTGGCCGTCGCCCTGGCCGAGATGGCCATCGCGGCGGAGCCCGAGGCCCGGGGCTGCCAGGTGAGCCTGTTCCTGGGGCGTGGCCGTGTAGATGGGCAGGTCTTCGGCGAGTCGCAGTCGCGCATCGTGCTCACCGCCCGGCGGGAGGACGTGGCCCGGCTGCAGGCCCTGCTCATGGTGGAAGACGTGCCGTTCAAGCTGCTGGGGGACGTGACCGGCGACGGGCGCTTCCGGCTGGCGGCGCTGGCCCCCGGTGCGGGGTCTGACGACGTCTTCCGGCGGCAGGAGCTGATCGACCTCTCCGTGGACGAGCTGCAGAAGGCGTTTGAGGAGGCGATTCCCCGGTGGATGGGCGCATGACTCGTTCCGGCGACCCGACCCTGCGGCTCGCCGTGCACCCCTACCGGGAAGGGTGGGCCACCCATCCGGCCAAGGGGCCGGTGGACGAGTGCGGCGTCTTCGGCATCTACGGCCACCCCGAGGCCGCCCGGGTGGTCTACCACGCCCTGATCGCGCTGCAGCACCGGGGGCAGGAGTCTGCGGGCATCGTGACCGCGGACGGCGCCAACCTGTACACGCACCGGGGCCTGGGCCTGGTGAGCGACGTCTTCGAGAAGCCCGAGTCAATGGCCCGGCTGGTGGGCGAGATCGGCATCGGCCACGTGCGGTACGCCACTTACGGCGCCTCCCGGCTGGGGAACGCCCAGCCGGTGGTGGTGAACACCCGGCGCGGCGGGCTGGCCCTGGCCCACAACGGCAACCTGGTGGACGCCCCGGTCATCCGGCACCGGCTGGAGGAGGGGGGGGCGATCTTCACCACCGCCATCGACACAGAGGTGCTGGCCCACCTGATCGTGCGCTCCCGGGCCGCCAGCATCGAGGAGGCCATCGTCGACGCCATCAACCAGGTGCACGGCGGCTACGCCCTGCTCATCCTGACCGAGGACCGGCTCGTCGGCATCCGCGACCCTCACGGCATCCGGCCGCTGCAGCTGGGCCGGCTGAATGGGAGCTGGGTGCTGGCCTCCGAGACCTGCGCCTTCGACACCATCGGCGCGGAGTTCGTCCGTGAGGTCGCCCCCGGGGAGATGATCACCATCAGCGAGCACGGCAAGCTGCGGTCGCAGTCTGTGGTGAAGGAGCCGGCGCGCCCCCGCCCGTGCATCTTCGAGTTCATCTACTTCGCCCGGCCCGACTCGAACCTGGCCGGGGTGAACGTGCACAGCGTGCGCAAGGCGATGGGACGTGAGCTCGCGCGGGAGGCGCCGGCCGACGCGGACATCGTCATCGGCGTGCCGGACTCCTCCATCTCGGCGGCCACCGGCTACGCCGAGGAGTCGGGCATCCCCTACGAGATGGGGCTGATCAAGAACCGGTACATCGCCCGCACCTTCATCATGCCGACGCAGACCGGGCGCGAGTCGGCCCTGAAGCTGAAGCTGAACCCCCTGCGCAAGGTGATGGAGGGCAAGCGGGTGGTGCTGGTGGACGATTCGATCGTGCGGGGCACCACGTCCCGCCACCTGGTGAAGCTGCTCCGGGAGGCCGGGGCGCGCGAGGTGCACATGCGCATCGCCTCGCCGCCCTACCGGTACAGTTGCCCCTACGGCATCGACACCGCCCAGTCCGGCGAGCTGATCGCCCGGGGGCGGGAGGTGGATGAGGTCCGCGACGCCATCGGCGCCGACTCCCTGGCCTACCTCTCGCTCGAAGGTATGGTGAAGGCCACCGGCCTGCCGGTGGACGGGCCCGGCGGCTTCTGCGTGGCCTGCTTCACCGGCGACTACCCGGTTCCCATTCCGGAGGATCTCGACAAGTACATGCTGGAGGGGGGAAAGGGGCGATGACGGAGAAGGGGCTGACGTACGCCGACGCGGGGGTCAACCGGGAGCGGCATTACCAGCTGGTGGAGCGGATCGCCGCCCACACGGCCCGCACCCTGCAGCGCCCCGGGGTGCTGGGGAACATCGGGGCGTTCGGCGGCCTGTTTCAGCTTGACCTGGCCAGGTACCCCGACCCGGTGCTGGTGAGCGGCACCGACGGGGTGGGCACGAAGCTCCGGCTGGCGTTTCTGAGCGGCCGGCACGAGACGGTGGGCATCGACCTGGTGGCCATGTCGGTGAACGACATCCTCTGCCAGGGGGCGGAGCCGCTCTTCTTCCTGGACTACATCGGCACCGGGCAGAAGGACCTGGCGGTGCTGGAGCAGGTGGTGAAGGGCATCGCGGACGGCTGCCTGCAGGCGGGCTGCGCGCTCATCGGCGGCGAGACCGCCGAGCTGCCGGGCATGTACGCCCCGGGCGAGTACGACCTGGCGGGTTTCGCCGTGGGCGTTGTCAACCGCGACCGGATCCTCACCGGAGAGAAGGTGGCGCCTGGGGACGTGCTGGTGGGCCTGGCCTCCAGTGGGCTGCACTCCAACGGGTACTCGCTGGCCCGCCGGGTGCTGCTGAGGGTGGACGGCGGCGCCTTCGAGCTGGAGGACCGGCCGCCGGAGCTGAACGGGCAGACGGTCGTTGAGGCCATGCTCGCCCCGACCCGCATCTACGTGCGCACGGTGCTCAACCTGCTGGAGCGGTTTGAGGTGCACGGCATCGCCAACATCACCGGCGGGGGGCTGCACGAGAATCTGCCCCGCATGCTCCCCGACGGCACCGCCGCGGTGCTGCTGTGGGACGCCTGGAAGGTGCCGCCGATCTTCGACCTGATCCAGCGGCTCGGGCCGGTGGCGCCGGCGGAGATGGAGGCCACCTTCAACCTGGGCCTCGGGATGGTGCTGGCGGTGCCGGCGGACGAGGCCGAGGCGGTGGCGGCCGCCGCGCGGGAGCTGGGCGACGAGGCCTGGGTCGTGGGCGAGGTGGTCGCGGCGGAGGCCGGCAAGCCGAGGGTGGTGGTGCGGCGATGATTCGCATCGGCGTGCTGATATCGGGCGCCGGCACCAACCTGCAGGCGATCCTGGACGCCTGCAGGGAAGGGCGCATTCCCGGCCAGGTGGCGGTGGTGATCTCCGACCGGGCCGACGCCTTCGGGCTGGAGCGGGCCCGCCGGGCCGGGGTGGAGGCGGTGCACATCGATCCGGCCGCCTACCCCACCCGCACGGCCTTCGACGAGGCCCTCGTGGAGCGGCTGCAGGCGCACGCGGTCGACCTGGTCTGCCTGGCCGGCTACATGCGGCTGGTGCGCAGGCCGATGCTCACGGCCTTCCCGAACCGCATCCTCAACATCCACCCCTCGCTGCTGCCGGCCTTCCCGGGGCTCGACGCCCAGCGGCAGGCCCTGGAGTACGGGGTGAAGGTGGCGGGCTGCACGGTCCACTTCGTCACCGCGGGGGTGGACGAGGGGCCGATCGTGCTGCAGGCCGCCGTTCCGGTGCTGGAGGGGGACACGGTGGAGGACCTGCGG
>JAMNXV010000012.1 GCA_023623185.1 Bacillota bacterium | reverse complement strand
AGGCGAACCCCTCGTAGCCTTTCGCCGCCACCTCGTCGCAGATCTGCCGGTAGTTGCCGACACCCCCCACGTAGGGGTAGAAGATGCGCGGCTTTCCGGGGATGTTCGCCCCGACGTACCAGGAGCTGGCCTTCGGGTAGAGCGTGGCCTCCGCCACCTCCGTGACGTGCTTCACCCAGCCCTCCTCGGCCTGCTCCTGCGCCTCGACGACCTGCAGATCCCGCTCCAGCATCTGCCGGATGCAGGCGGCGATCCACTCCACGTGCTGTTCGATGGAGACCGGCATGTTGCTGAGGACCGACGGGCTCTGCGGGCCGGTGATCATGAACATGTTGGGGAAGCCGGCGGTGGCCAGGCCGAGGTAAGTGCGCGGGCCCTCCGCCCACTTCTCCCGGAGCGAGAGACCCTCTCGGCCGCAGATGTCCATGCGCAGCAGGCTGCCCGTCATGGCGTCGAACCCGGTGGCGAAGATGATGGCGTCCAGCTCGTACTCCGCCTCCTCCGTGCGCAGCCCCGTCGGGGTGATCTCAACGATCGGCGCACGGCGAACGTCCACCAGGGTGACGTTCTCTCGGTTGAACGCCTCGTAGTAGCCGTGCTCCAGCGGCGGCCGCTTGGTGCCGAAGGGGTGGTCGCGGGGCGTGAGCAGCTCAGCCACCTGCGGATCCTTCACCACCTGCCGGATGTACGAGCGGATGAACTCGGCCGCCGCGTCGTTGGACTCCTGGTTCACGGTGAGGTCGTTGAAGGCGAAGAGGAACCAGAAGCCGCCCTTTTCCCAGGCCTCGGCGAAGATCTGCTGCCGCTCCTCGGGCGGCACCGCCATGGCCGACCGGTCGGGCGGCACCATGAAGTGGCCGGCCGGGGAATGGCGGGCGGTCTCCCAGATCTCGTCGTACTTCGCCTTCACCTCCCGCAGGAACTCGGGGTCCATCGGCCGGTTCCGGCCGGGGATGGCGAAGTTCGGGGTGCGCTGGAAGACGTAGACGTGAGCGGCCTCCGTGGCCACCTCCGGCAGCACCTGGATGCCGGTCGCGCCGGTGCCGATGAGCCCCACCCGCTGGCCGGTGAAGTCCACCTTCTCGTGCGGCCACTCCCCGGTGTGGTACCACTTGCCCCGGAAGGACTCCAGCCCGGGGAAGTGCGGCACGTGCGCGGCCGAAAGGCAGCCCACGGCGGTGATGAAGAACCGGGCGGACGTCACCGCGCCGTCGTCCGTGCGGATCTCCCACAGGCCCTTCTCCTCGTCCCAGGCCGCGGAGGTGACCCGGGTGTTGAACTGGATGTCGCGGCGCAGGTCAAACCGGTCTGCGACGTGCTGCAGGTACCGCAGGATCTCCGGCTGGGCCGGGTACCGCTCCGACCACTCCCACTCCTCCAGGAGCTCCCTGGAGAAGGAGTAGCAGTAGACATGGCTCTCCGAGTCGCAGCGGGCGCCGGGGTACCGGTTCCAGTACCAGGTGCCGCCCACATCGCTGCCCGCTTCGAAGACACGGGTCGAGAGTCCCAGTTCCCGCAGGCGGTAGAGCATGTAGAGCCCCGAGAAGCCGGCGCCCACCACCACGGCGTCGAATCGGCGCATGCTCCCGTCCCCCTTTCCCACCAGGCGGTCCTACCCGGCTGCGAAAGCCAGCCTCAGCTGGGCCGCGGCCTCCTCCAGCGCCTGCCGGCCGGCGGGCATGGCCCCCAGCAGGGTGCAGAAGCCGTGAATCTGGCCCAGGTACCGCTTCACCGTGACGATGTTGCCGGCCGCCGCGAGCTTCTGGGCGTAAGCCTCGCCCTCGTCCCGGAGCGGGTCGTACTCTGCGGTGATGACGAAGGCCGGGGGCAGGTTGGATGCGTCAGCCACCCGGAGCGGCGAGGCCCGCCAGTCGCTGCCGTCGGCGTCGCCGTTAATGTAGTGGTTCCAGAACCACTGCATCATGGTCGTGGTCAGGAAGTAGTCGGTCCCGTTCTCCCGGTACGACGGGGTCTCGAAGTTGTGGTCGGTGACCGGGTAAATCAGCACCTGATAGGCCAGCTCCGGATAGCCCTTGTCCCGGGCCATGATCGAGACCACCGCCGCCAGATTGCCGCCGGCGCTGTCGCCGGCCACGGCGATGCGCCGCGGGTCGCCGCCGAAGCTGCGCGCGTTTTCAGCGGCCCAGACGGTGGCGGCGTAGCAGTCCTCCGCCGCCGCAGGGAACTTGTGCTCCGGGGCCAGGCGATAGTCCACCGAGACCACCACGGCCCCGGCGCGGTTGGCGAGCAGGGCGCAGGTGGCGTGCACCGTGTTCGGGCTGCCGATCACCCAGCCGCCCCCGTGGAAGTAGAGCAGCACCGGGAACGGCTCCGCCCCCGCCGGCGTGTAGATGCGGACGGGAATCTCACCTGCGGGCCCGGGAATCGTCCGGTCCACAACGCTTGCCACCGGCTCTGCCTCGCCGCCGAACGCGGCCAGCTGCTCGGTCATCTGCCGGGCCTCCACCGGCGACAGCTCGTTCAGCGCGGGGCCACCGGCCTCGGCGAGCTGCTTCAGGAAGGCCTCCGCCTCTCTGCCCAGCGGCATGAATCCCCTTTCCTTTCTCCTCCGTTGTGTGTGGCGTGGCTGCGGACACGCCCGCTAAACGGATATGCGCTGGAAACGGAGGAAATTCGTGGGCGACGCCCGCTGATTTTTGACCGGATTCCCGCACAGCTTTATACTGAAACCATAGACATGATGAAAGGAGCTGCTCCGTGAAGACCTACATCGCCCTCGTGCGACACGGTGTCACCGACTGGAACTACGACGGCCGCGCCCAGGGCCACGCCAACATCCCCCTCAACGCGGAGGGAGAGTGGCAGGCCGAAGCGCTCGCAGCCAGGATGGCGACCGAGCGCTGGGACGCCGTTTACAGCAGCGACCTGGCGCGCGCCCGGGCGACGGCCGAGGCGGTCTGCCGCCGGACCGGCCACACCCTGATCACCGACGAGCGGCTCCGGGAGCGCTGGATGGGGCCGGCGGAGGGGATGACGGCCATAGAGCGGGACGCCCTCTGGCCCGGGCGGCCCCTGGGCGCGATCCCCGGCGTGGAGTCAGACGAGGAGCTGGGCCGGCGCGGCGAGGCGATCATCAAGGAAATCGCCCGGCGCCACCCCGGCCAGCGGATCATCGTCGTCGCCCACGGCGCCCTCATCAACCACTTCCTGCAGCGGACCGCCGGCGCGGCATCGTCCATCTCACGCAACACCGGCGTCAGCCCGGTGGTCTGGGACGGGCAGGCGTTCCGCCTGGCCGGCGAACACGACTACCGGCACCTCCTGATCGACGGGGTGGAGTACACCGGCGAGAAGGGCCGGCTCATCGGGCACATCGGCCGCGCGGGTCTGCCCGGTCTGCCGCTGGAGCCCGAGCAGGCCACGCGCCTGCTGCTCCACTCGTCGGCGGTGGATTCGGCGTGGGTAGACGGCCGCCTGGTGGGCTACGTGCGGGCCTTCACCGACCGGGTGCGGCACGGCTACATCGACCTGCTCTACACCGCCCCCGGCTACGGCCGGATCGGCGAGGTAATGCGCCGCCGGATCACCGAACGCTTCCCGGGCGTGCAGTTCGAGGTTGTGGCCGGCGCGGCCGGCGAAGCCGGCGAGGCCACGGGGGACTGATTCCCAAGGAGTCCTGCGCAGGGGCATCACGAGCAGAACCCCGGAGCGCTCCGGGGTTCTGCGCGCGTATGGCCGTGCACGCAGCCGCCCTCCGTGGCACGAAAGCCCAGCGGCACAAGAGATTGCCACGCAGGGGCGGTTTGCAGGTCTGTTATACTAAATCGGTATGAATTTCACGTTTAAGGAGGTGGAGCCCATGTCGCATTCCCCCGACGCACAGCAGAGAAAGACAGGACAGTGGATCCGCAGGACGGTCCTGGGCCTGGCCCTCGTCATCGCCGTCTGGCTGCTCTACTGCGCAGGCTCCGCCGTTTACATGTTCACCACCCTGCCCCCGGTGGGGCTGCAGCCCGGCCGGCCGTCTATGGTCTACGCCTTCGACGGCAGCGAGATCGGGCCCCTCACCGGCGATGTCTACCAGGTGCCTGTGGACCTGGCCGGGCTGCCGCCTCACGTCCCCCAGGCATTTGTCGCGTCAGAGGACAGACGCTTCTACCAGCACCCCGGCGTGGACCTGCGGGGCATCGCCCGCGCCCTGGTCACCAACCTGCGGGAGCGCACCATCGCCGAGGGCGGCAGCACCATCACCCAGCAGGTGGTGAAGAACACCTTCCTCACGCCGCAACAGACCCTGACCCGGAAGATGCAGGAGGCCGTGCTGGCCCTGCTCCTGGAGACGCGGTATGAGAAGGACGAAATCCTGGGTCTCTACCTGAACCAGCTCTACATGGGCCACGGCACCTACGGGGTGGGCGCCGCCGCCGAGCTCTACTTCAACAAGGACGCCGGCGACCTGACGCTGGGCGAGGCGGCCGCGCTGGCGGGCATCGCCCCCTCGCCTGAGAACTTCAGCCCGCTGCGGGACCCGGAGGCCGCACAGGCGCGGCGCGACCTGGTCCTGGACCGCATGGTCGCCGCCGGCTACCTCTCGCCGGAGGAGGCGGAGGCCGAGAAGGCGCTGCCGCTGAACGTGGTGCAGGGGGAGCTGGACCTGAACAACCCCTACCCGTGGTATCTGGACCAGGTGCGGGCGGAGCTGCAGGAGCGCTACGGGCTTGACCCCCAGGTGGTCGCGCTGATGGGGCTGGAGATTCACACCGGGCTGGACCCGGCGCTCCAGCAGGTGGCCGAGGCGCGGCTGGCCGCCCGGATCTTCCCGGCCCACACCCCCGATGGGGTGGAGGCTGCGTTCGCGGCCGTCGACCCCCGCACCGGCGAGGTGCGGGCGCTGGTGGGCGGGCGGGAGTATCCGGTCGGCGGCGGCCTGAACCGGGCCACCCACGGCCGCATCTCCCCCGGCTCGGTCCTGAAGCCCGTCATCGTGTACGGCCCGGCAATCGAGTATGCGGGGCTCACCCCCGAGAGCACCGTGGTCGACGAGCCCATCGACATCAATGGCTGGCAGCCGCAGAACTGGGACTTCCGGTTCAGGGGCGAGGTGACCCTGCGGGAGGCGGCCCGGCTCTCGCTCAACATCCCGGCCGTCAAGCTGCTGGACCAGGTGGGCGTCGACCGGGCCAGGGCGTTCGCGGAGGCGCTGGGCATCCCCTTCGCCGAGGCCGATCAGGACCTGACCCTCGCCCTGGGCGCGATGGCCGAGGGGGTGAGCCCGCTGGAGATGGCCGGCGCCTACCAGGCCTTCGCCAACGGGGGTGTCTACCGGGAGCCGCACACGATCACCCGGGTGGTCGCGGCCGGCGGCCAGCTCCGGGGCCGGCCCGTCATCCAGCGGCGGGCCATGCGCCCCGAGACGGCGCATGCGGTCACCGACATCCTGCAGACCGCCGTCACCCAGGGCACGGGCACCGGCGCCCTGATCGACCGCCCGATGGCAGGGAAGACCGGTTCGGTGGAGCTGCCGCCAGGCCCCGCCTTTGAGGGCCTGGCGGGCAACAGCGCCGCCTGGTTCGTCGGGTACACGCCCGACGTGGTGGCCAGCGTGTGGGTCGGGTACGACCAGGTGGACCCCGACCACTACCTGCCGCCGGAGGTAAACGGCTCCACGTACCCCACCTGGCTCTGGCGCCAGGTGGTGGGCGCGGCCCTGGCCGGGCGGCCCGTCCTGGCCTTCCCCGGCCCTGACGGCGGCCCGCCCCAGGTGGTGGAGACTCCGCCTGCGGAGCCGGCAGAGCCGCCGGATTCCGCGCCGCCTGAGGAGCCGGCCCAACCCGCCCTGCCGGCGATTGCGGGCCTCAAAGCATCGCCGGGACCGCAGCCAGGCTCGGTCAACCTGACCTGGCAAACCGAAGGCGGCGACGCCGCCGGCGAAAACCTCCGGTTCCGCGTCCTGCGGGGCACCGATCCCGACGTGCCCGCGGACGACCAGCACACCATCGCCACGGTGGCCTCCTCCCCCTACCTGGACGTGCTCTCCGAGGCCGGCACCTACTACTACCGGGTGGTGGCCGTGGACGCGGCGTCGGGGGCGGTCGGCGAGCCGTCGGCGCCGGTTGAGGTGGTAGTGGAGCTGGAGGAGCCGGGCGATGGCGGCCCGGGCTCCGGCGATGAGCCTGGCGATGGCGAACCCGGCGACGACGAGCCCGGGTCCGGCGGCGAGCCGGGATCCGGCGGCGGGCCTGGGTCCGGCGGTGAGCCGGGGTCCGGCGGCGAGCCTGGGTCCGGCGGTGAGCCGGGGTCCGGCGGTGAGCCGGGGTCCGGCGGTAAGCCGGGGTCCGGCGGGTCTGGATCCGGCGGTCAGCCTGAGGCTGGTGGAGAACCCGGTGAGCCGGGGGATGATGAGGATCCCGGCGACGGCGGATCTGCTTAAGCCGGGGAGGATGGGGGACCCGGCCCCGGCTCGCCACAAGGCTGCGAGGAGCTCCTCGATGCCGATGAGGATGCCGAAGACTACGGCAACGGTCCGCGGTTCCATGTGCGAAAACCTGAAAGGGGCGATCCCGGCGGTGCACGATGCCGGGATCGCCCTTTCCTGTGTAGATCTGCGGGCCCCTACGAGCCGACAGGCCCCCAGCTCCGTCACGCTTCAACCATCCGGCCCCTCTGCCGCCGACCAACTGCGGTCAGTTTCCACTACGCACGCGAGCCAAGTCGTAATCCGCCGCACTTCCCATCCGTTGCCCGACCCCTGCACGTCTCAACCATCCGGCCCGGGCCGCCCGTCGCCGACCAACTGCGGTCAGTTTCCAC
>JAMNXV010000040.1 GCA_023623185.1 Bacillota bacterium | reverse complement strand
GCTCGTGCCAGTTGCGGAAAAGACGCATGCCGCGCAGCACCGCACGGGCCTCGGCAAGGTCAAGGCCGGCCGGAACCCAGATGGAGAGATGGTCGATCCGACCATCAGCGTCGCGATCCTCCGGTAGGAAGTGCGCGTGCTGGTGTTGCACATCCGCCGGGAGGTCGTGACCCGTCAACACCGGGGAAGGCGTTTCCCCTGTCGTCTGGCTCACCACCTTGAGCACAGCCCGGCGGGCCAGCTCACCGACCCGCAGGGCGTCGGTAAGCGGGGGCAGCGGCTTGCCGCTCAGTGCGAACCGGATCAGATGAACGGGCGGCGCGGCAGCCGGCAGCGGCCGCGGAACCGGATCGGTCCACACCGCCCCGAACGGGCGGGCATAGGTCACCCACCTGCTGCCTGCCGGCACCAACCGGTTCGAGCTGCGCATGGCCCCGGTATCAACCAGCAGTGCGCGGAGCAGTTCCATGGGGGTGTCGGTATCGGCCGGAGCAAGCACCTCCACCAGTTCAGCGTCTGCCGGTATGGATCTGTCGGATGCCACAGGCACGCAGTTCGGAGCGTCAGGGTCCTCCACCAGCCGGGCCTCGGCCCAGGATTCCGCCCTTCCGAAGTACGTCAGGCCGGCCAGGATTGCGCTCAGCAAGTCACGCTCGGCTTCGCTCAGAATCTGCCCCGGCCAAAAGAACACCACTTCGGCACGCGGGTCCAGCGCCAGGAAGCTGTCGAAAACGAGGGTCCTGTCGCGCGGCCCCTTCTTGAACCAGGGCATCCAGTGCCGGCTCATGCCTGGACAGGCCGGGGGCAGCATCACGTGCGGAGGCGCCGCGAGCCGCCACATCAACTCCGCCAACCGTTCGTCCGGAAGTTCGGGCATGGTGCGCTTCGCGGTGGCCACCAGCGCCCGCAGGAGCCGCCAGGGGGAGGGCGGCCACTCGGGAACCCCTTCATTCACATGGTGCCCCCAGGGCGTGGCGTGAAAGCGGCCGGCCAGGAAGCGCAGTGCAACGGCCGTCATGCCTCCTTCTTCGCTGCCTTCCGCCGCGATTTCTCCGGCTCCCCCTGGATGACGGTGACCCGCGGCTCGCGCCACAGCGGGACCCGTTCGATCAACGCCGGCAACTGCTCTTCCAGTGCCTGCACCGATGGCAGTTCGGTGAGCGCATCTGCGGTCAGCGGGCCGGCGGTAAGATCGCAGGCCGTGCGCAGACGCAGTCCCACCTGCAGGAACCGCTGGATCTTCCACAGTGCGAGTGCGATCAGGAGTTCCTCGGCCTCAGGGCCCAACCGGTATGAACGCAGGGTCGCCAGGTCCAGATTGAAGAAGGCCGTAATCTCCCGCGCGACATACTCCGTGCGGTGATACGGAACGTTCCCATAGCCCGCCGCCGCGTCCCCGCTCGGGTTGATACGGTCGTTCTTCACGCCTCCACTCTCGACGGGGAACACGTCTGTCGCCTCGATAAAGCCCGAAAGCAGCCGCTGCAGTCGGATCCTCCCGCCTGCGATCTCCTTGTTCGCCAGGAACACGCCGTGCAGCACGCTGTTGGGGTCGTACCGGAAAATGACCCGTGCCGCGTGCCGCAGGTCGACAGGGGCCTCCTCTTCCACCACCAGTTCCGTCTTCAGTGTCTCAAAGAAAGCGCCACCCGAGCCCTCCAGGATGTATGGCGAATTGATGCGGTGCGCCTCGAGGAGCGAGTTGGTGAGGTGCTTGCCGTTCCGCTCCACCCGCACGTAGGGCAGCCCGCGCAGCGGCTGCACCAGTTCGTCTGCATCCGGATCCCAGCAGACCGCTTCAAGCCGGTTGGCCACCGACTGCACGGATTCGACCAGCAGCTTGTCCACGATTCGCCATTCGCCGTTTTCCGCCCGCACCGGGACCTTGTAGGTAGCCGGCCCCAGGTCAGCAAAACCGGTGGGCTGGAACCGCTCGCCCTGCACGGGGCGGAGGGGAGCCTGCATGAGAAGGCGAGGGGCATGAGCCAGCGTCGCGGTCAGATTCACACCAGATCCCTTCCTTTCTTCGCCTTAACGCTTTCGGGCAAGACCAGATCGAGCAGGGGTTGAGCGCTCTCGATGGGCAGCAGCAGCGCAGCCGCCAGCCGGAGGGGCGATCCGGCAGGTGGTTTGAGGTGCACATACTGCCGGGTGCGGAATCCGATGGGCGTGAGGCCCGCCGCGTGCAGCCGGCGCGCAGCCAGGTCGAGGGGCCGCTCCATGTCGCCGGCACGCAGCCGGGCCAGCACTTCCAGGGGAAGGCGCAGTGTCAGTTGCTGACCTTCGAGTTGATCCGGTCGCAGGGGTTCGGGCATGCAGAGGGGCTTCAGAAGGGCATAGGCACGGTTGAGCATCGGTTCGCGCTTCATTCCCGCAGAGCGGAACGATGCGTGCTGCCAGTCGATCAGGGACAGGGCAGGAAGCAGCCGCAGAATGCGTCCGTCGTCCACCCGCCCCTCCAGGAACTGGTCGACGTGGTCCAGAGAGAGCGGTCTCTTCGCCCGGATGGGCACGCACTGCAGGCCACCTTGGTCGTCGTCCGGCTGCGCGGGCAGCGCTCCCTCCCTGGCGGGTACCTGCGGCACCCGGCGCTGCCCCACGGTCATCAGGCGGCGGTGCAGCATCGTCACGAGGTCCGGCAGGAGATGGGTGAGGGTGACATCACGATCCGCCGGGTCCAGCCAGACGAGCCTTCCCCGGTCCTCGGCGACTGGCAGCCAGTGGAACCACAGGGGACCGGCCGCCGGATCCAGAATGGATGCCAGGGCAGCGGCAATGGCGAACTCGGGCGATCCATCGTCGGTGGCCTCGATCCACCGGGAGGAAACCCGGGGGATCGGAGAAATGCGTTCTTGCAGCTTCCGGCTCCGGCTCACCACCATCTCCGCCTCGGCCAGGGCAACGAGCACCTCGAGCAGTGCTCTGCGTTCCTCCCGCTGGGCATAGGCGAACACTGCTCTTTCCGCTCTCCGCACCGCCTGGCCCAGGGCATGGGGCGCATCCGCAGACACGGAGCGCACTTGGTTGAGCCAACCTTCCACCTCGTCCACCAGGCGGATCAACGGCCGGACCTGCACCCGGATCCGACCCAGCGGAACGGCGAGGTGCGACTTGCCGTACCACTGGAGTACACCGTAGCGCAGAAACTCGTCCACCATCCGGTCAACGCCGAGCGAAACCACCGCCCGCACGAAGTCCAGGCCGTTGCGGGCCTGCCTTCGCCCCACCTCCGCGCGGCCCTCCGCGAAGAGTTGGCGAACTGCGCCCCAGGTGGCGGGTCGCCGCCACAGCGGTAGCCAGATCTCGGCCCGGGCCTTGTCCTCATCGGCGTCGCTCAGGCTTCCGGCGCCTGCTGCTACGGCACTCACCGTGAAGGGGAGCGAAGCCTTGCCGGTGCTGTCGGTTCCCATGCGGCGAGTGACCGAGGCAGCCAGGACCAGCGCCCCTTCGATCATCAGAATGTACTCCCACGGGTTGACCATGGAGTCGCCTTCCATGCCCGCCGTGGCGTTGGGGCCGCCCACGCCGCCTGGATGGAACTGGCCAGTGGCCGCCCGGACGAGGGGAACGTCTCTGGTCCGGAAGAGTGCCGCCCTGAGCCATGCTTTGCTCTGCTCCCGCGACGGACCCTGTCCCTTGCGCGGCCGGCGCCCGGGAGGCGCCCAGTCGTCACCGAACGGCATCACATCGGCCAGGCGCTGCATGAAGTTCGAACTGAAATCGAGATTTCCGTCGTTGCCACCGGTGCCCAGAATGGGGGCGAACTGCGGCTTATCGGCGGTGAGGACGGCCACGGCGTCCAGCCAGTCCAGCGCCTCGTCGGGCAGAGTGGCCCTGAGCAGACGCAGGAGGCGGGCTTTCATGGCATCTTTCGGCGCGGCCTCGAGCCCGAGTGAGGCGGCCGCCTTCCGGGCTGCCCGGATGGCCTCACGGTAAAGAGCCAGACGCGGGGTCGTGGAAGCTTCTACCCTTTCCAGCGCCTCGCCGGCCGCCCGCTGGTCCCAAAAACCGCCACCACCGTTCCATGGGGCGATGACCGGGGTGGGCCGGTACTGGTCAAGGAAGAAGTTGACGAGTTCCTCAGCGCTGAGGGGTGCCTCCAGGTACAGCTCATCTCCGATCCAGCACGCCCGAACAGTGGCCCCCTCCAACTGGTTTCCCAGGATGCGCAGGACGCCCGCTCCCTTCAGGTAGTGGCTCAAAGGCTCGGGGCGGCAACCGGAAAGGCGAGTTCGATAGACAGTTTGCACAGCGTTCACCCCCTTTCGGCTTCGTTATCGGCCGTACGTGCGCTCGCCCGCTGGTCTGCCGCGCGCAGCACGGCTTCCAGGTAGGCCAGTCGGAACGGTCCGAGGTCAGGTCGGTCGCGCAGGGCAACTGCCTGCTCGGTCCAGGCCGGCCTGTCGCCGGCCAGATAGGTTGCGGAAATGTCGAGGGTGCCGCCCGGGTAACGATGCCCGCCGCCCAGGTCAACGGGAGGCAATACGTCCCCTTGCGTAATGCCCATCACCCGCTGCCCGCCTTCGTCCAGCCGCTCATCGGGCAGGCTGCGAATGCTGAGCCGGACCCGCCCGTGGTGAGCGCCGATCAGGTAGGCGGGCAGGAAACGATCGGGGTGCACATCGCAGAACGCCAGGGCGCTCGCCAGCTCGTGCCGGAAGCCGCGAATGCGGTGCTTCAAACCGCGTTTCTCTGTCTTGGCCCACAGGACGGGTTTGTCCAGGAGTTCCGCTGGAAGGCCTTCCCGCATCGTTTCCTGGAAAATCTCGTGTCCCTTGCCGCAGTCATGCCAGCGAGCTGCCGCGAGCAGGTCTTCGGCCACAGGCGCCAACCAGGGAAGGTGATCAAGCAACTCACGCAGGACGGCAACCACCTCGTCGGTGTGCGCAGCGATGCTCTGCGGGTGACCGGTGCCCGACATCGGATCCCCACCGTATCCTTCCGGCGCCTCACCGGAGGACACCGGTACCAGCGGCACGGGCCCTCGCGCGTTGGGATCCCAACCCGTCAGAGGATCGTAGCCGCCCGCTGCGGCCGGTACCATCAGAATGGCCCCGGGGCGAATGTCCCTGGCTCCCGCCTGCCGCCAGCGGTCCATCAGGTGATCATAAACCCAGGCTGTCCCTTCCCCCTTGCGGCGCAACCACTCACGTACCGCCACTACCGGAGCCGGACAGAGCTCAGCCCTGTCAGGCGCTGGCTGGTCCTGCCGGGAGGCGTCATCTCGCCAGTTGCGCCAGAACAGGTAGAGGTCGTGCTCATCTCCTTCCCGGATAAAGCGCGAGACGTCGATGTCGTTGCCCAGGAGATCGGCAGTGGTGTCGAAGAGGTCGATGAGGTCGCGACGGCGCAGAACGTCCACCTCAGGACGCCACGGAGAGACAGGTGGAAGGTTGGCTGGGGCGACAGAACGACGCTCCAGGCGCACAAGGTGGCCGCGGGCTTCCTCAAGCTCCTCGGCGGTGTACGGTCTGGGCCGCTCCGACACATCTACCCAGAGCACCGTGGCCTCGGAACAGGTGCCCTTGCGATTGCACCGGCCGAAGCGCTGAACGAGGGAAGACCACGGAGCCAGTTCGGTAATGAGCGTTCGTGCGTCCAAATCCATCCCCGCCTCCACCGTTTGCGTCGCCGCGATGATGCGGCCGGCCGGAGGTATCGGTGCCGCGAGGCGGGCCAGTTGGGCTGTCCGTTCCGGGGGCCGGAAGCGGGAGTGCAGCAGCACCAGATCGGCCTGGCTCCTGCCTTCAAGCTCGCGGAAGACCTGGGTTGCCCGTTCAACGGTGTTGCAGATCACCAGTGTCAGGGTTCCGGCCTGGTGGTGTTCCAGAACGGACTTGGCCAGCCTGCCCGCGTAGCCTTTGTCCGTCACACTGCCGGTGTCGAGCCGGAACAGGCGCTTTGGTGCCTGAAGCCGTTCGGCCAGTTCTTCGGCCTCGTCGGGCTCTAGTTCAAAGACGGCTTCCGGGACAGGGTGATCTACCGTGCCAAGCCACTCGGGCTGCAGGGTCGCCGACATCCAGATCGTCCGGGCCGGGCCGAAGGTGCCCAGCTTGCTGCGGAACGCCTGGAGCTGAGCGGAGGTCTCGAGACCCACCCCGAACAACTGCACCTCGTCCATGACCCAGAGCACATCGTTATTGAGCAGACCGAAGGCGATGGGCCAGCGGTAACGACTCATGGCGTACCCCCGATTCAGGGCGCGGCTCCCCAGGATATCGATCGTCCCGATGAGAATAGCCTCGCGCTCAGGGTAGAGGTACCAACCCTCCTCGATTTCGCCGCCCATCATCGTGTAAACCGGAATGTCCAGCCTGAGTGACTTGGCAACGGCCACAGTCTGCTCCACAAGATTGCGTGCTGGCAGACAGTACACCAGGCGTCGGGGCGTAGCGGCCCGGATTGCTGGATCGGGGTGGTACAGCCGACGCCAGGCCCACGCGAGCAATACCGCCCAGGTCTTGCCGACCCCAGTGGGGAGACGGACCAGTGCTGGTAACTCCGGGACCTCGGCCAGGCGGTGCTGGTACCTGTATGGATGAGTACCGCCAGTCATGTAGGTAAAGAAATCCCAATAGCTGGACCACGCCATCACCTTACCTCCTCTACACGGTCTGGCGTTGGGCGGGCTGAGCGGTTCCAAAGGTCAGGCAAGCAGTACCCAAGGTGGGCTTATCCTTATTGTAACGTTGACCAGTGACAACAGTCTGTCACTCGCAGTCCCCTGATGGAAATGCGCTGATCCTGAAGTCATTGTCAAGCAACCACGATGAAGTGATATACTAATAGACGCTGCGAGCTTCGGCTTACTTGAAGCAGGATGATTGGCCTAGCGAATGGCGTGCTTGATCTCGACGCCATTCATATCCGAAGCTCGCAGCGACTTCCGTTCTTGGACTGCAAAACAGGAGACCCGATCTGCGGGCCTCCTGTTTTCATTGGCGAACCCCAAACACCCCGCCATCATGCCCTTGACGGTCATCTTCCACTGAAGCGTGGCCGCCATCCACCCCCAGGTCACCGGGGCGTCCTTCGCAGGTCGGCGAAGAAGGCCGGGTCCCGCTTCGCCACGAGGGGCGCGTCCCGAATCACCACCGGCTCACGGGCCCTCGGGGGGACGAGCATCAGCCCCATGATCGCCCGGTGGTCGATGCGGCTCTCCGTCGTCACGTTGCCGTCCGCCCCCTCAGGCCGGCCGGCGATAATAAGAGTTGGCGCGGTAGAGGGGCTGTCCCAATGTTTCTGCTTGGGACAGCCCCCGTTTCCTGTTTGTGTTCGCGTGGACACCAGGGTTGTTCCGGTTGGCCGGTGATGTGGGAATGCTTTGCACTGCTTGCACTGTGGGTTCGGGGCTGCATCGCGCGGCCGCTGCGCTTCTAGACAGAGCCACGGCATTTCAGCAGTGGATACCGGGTAGCGGTTGGTCTTGACCTCGCGCAGGTTCTGGCTTGAATGGAGCCACGGCTGTTCAGCCGTGGATACTGAATGGAGATGATCTGCCAGTTCAACGGCAACAAGGAGCTTCAATGGAGCCACGGCTGTTCAGCCGTGGATACACGGCGACGACCTGGGGGGCTGGTGCGTCATCTCGCTTCAATGGAGCCACGGCTGTTTAGCCGTGGATACGTGGC
>JAMNXV010000045.1 GCA_023623185.1 Bacillota bacterium | reverse complement strand
GCTACCTGGCCGAGGCGGTGGAAAGCGCCCTCAACCAGACGTTCACCGACCGGGAGGTGCTGGTGGTGGACGACGGCTCCACCGACCGCACCCCGTTTCTGCTGGAGCGGTACGGCAGGGCCATCCGCATCATCCGCAAGCCCAACGGCGGCACCCCCTCGGCGCTGAACGAGGGCATCCGCCGGGCCCGGGGCGAGTGGATCGCCTGGCTCAGCGCGGACGACGCCTTCCTGCCCGAGAAGCTGGAGAAGCAGATGGCGTTCGCGGAGGCGCACCCCGAGTGCGCGCTCATCTACACCAACTGGTTCGTGGTGGACGCCAGGGGCGAGAAGATCTCCTACCTGATCTCGCCCACGTTTCGGACGCAGTCTGAGCAGATCACGGCCCTGCTCAGGGGCTGCGTCATCAACGGCTCCACGACCCTCGTGCGCAAGGAGGCCTACGTGAGCGCAGGCCTCTTCGACGAGTCGCTGCCCCAGGCCCACGACTGGGACATGTGGCTGCGGCTCGCCCGGGACTTTCGCTTCGGCCACGTGGCGGAGCCGCTGCTCCGCTACCGCTGGCACGGCGAGAACATGAGCGCCCGGCCCGACGCGCTGGCCTACAACGACCGCGTGCTGGCCAAGGCGCGGGCGTATCTGGGGCAGCATCTGCCCCCGGAGGGAGGCGGCAGAACGTGAAGCAGCGGTCCAATCCCCGCCTGCTGGTACTGGCCTGTGACGGGCTCGATCCGTATCTGGTGCTGGCTTACCTGCACCGCTTCCCCTTCTTGCGCAGCCTCTGCCAGGGCGGCGGCTACGGGGTGGTGCAGTCGGCGGTGCACTCGTGTGACATCTGGACCACCTACTACACCGGCCTCACGCCGGAGGAGCACGGCGTCCAGCTGAGCCGGCTCGGCCTGGCCAAGAAGCCCGCCGACCTCAGCGCCGTGAAGACCGACCTCTTCCTGTGGGACTGGTTGAACCGGCACGGCCTCACGGTTGGCTTCGTCGAGCCCCTGCACGCCTACCCCGCCCCGAAGGTGGAGGGCTTTTTTGTCTCCGGCATGCCGCGGCCCGCCCTGTCGCAGACAGACCGGGCCGTTTACCCGCCGGCGCTGAAGCCGCTGATTGACCGGGAGTATATGCCCAGCATTCCCCGCCCGCCGAGCCTGCAGGACCTGGGGGTGACCCGCCCCTTCGCGGAGCTGACGGACGCCGAGTTGCTGGCGCTCCTTGACGGATACTTCGCCGACGCCCCGGCCCTCCTCAGGCCGCACCTGGAGTGGTATCTGGGCCTGATCGACCGGCTGTGGGCGCACAGCCCCTGCGATGTGCTGTGGGTCTACTTCATGGAGCCCGACGTGCTGGGCCACTTCACGTGCAACGCCACGCCGCCGGAGGCGCTGATTCAGGTCTACGAGGAGATGGACCGGGCGTTCGCCCGGCTGGCCCAGCAGCTGCGCCCGGAGGCGGTGATGGTGGTCTCCGACCACGGCATGGCCCCCATCGCCTCGCTGCTCACGGAGCCGCAGGCCACGCACCTGATGAAGATGCTGTCCATCGAGTACCGCGTGGCCGGCGCGCGGCTGCTCCGCCCCGACCTCGCCGTGGTGCAGGGGTTCAACAGCGGTCTCAGCACCGGCACGCACCGGGACAGGGCCTTCTACGCGGTGCGGAGCCCGGGGGTGCGGGCCGGCGTCAGGGCCGACATCCACTTCCACGACGTTTTCGGCTTGATCATGCGCGTGCTGAATCTCCCTCTGCCCCCCCGGCGCAGGCCGTACCGCGGGCCGCTGTTTCCCGCCGCCGGAGCAGCTCCGGTGCAGACCGCTCCGGCGGATGCAGGCACGGTGCAGGCCGGAGGTGCGGGAAGCGGCAGGGCGCAGTCCACTCCTGCGGCTGTTGGCCCGGCACAGGCCGGAGGTGCGGGAAGCGGCAGGGCGCAGTCCACCCCTGCGGCTGTTGGCCCGGCACAGGCCGGAGGTGCGGGAAGCGGCAGGGCGCAGTCCACTCTTGCGGCTGTTGGCCCGGCACAGGCCCCCGGCGCGGGCGGAGGCACGGGCGCCGCCGCACGATCCGCGCCGGGCAAAGGTTTTGTACCATCAAATCGGAGTACGGGGGTGCCACCGTTGCGCATCGGGATCCTCACCTACGGCATCCACACGGGCGGGCGCGGGCGCACGGTCGCCCAGCTGGCCGACGGGCTGGCCCGCCGCGGGCATCAGTCCTTCCTCGTCATGCTGGACGGGCAGCCGGTGGCCTACCCCGTGAGCGTGCCCGTCCACCGCGTGCCCCTCTTCGAGCCGCACCGGTATCCCCCTGCAGACGTGCTCATCCCGGCGTCGCTGGGGCTGATTCCCAGGGCCCTTGCCCGCCCCGACGCCGTCACCGTGCCGCTTCACTTCCGCTTCGAGCCGGACGTGGCCTACGACGTACGCACCGCCCTCCACGTGACGAGCCTGCCCTACCGCTCCATGGCCACCACGGGGTCCGTGGCGGCCCGCGTGCAGCAGCTGAGCGGCGTGCCCTGCCACCCGGTGCCGGCCGGGGTCGACACGGCGGTCTTCAAGCCGGGACCCCGCCCCGGCGGAGGCCGGAGGCGTGTGGGGTTCATCTACCGCCACCCGGCCCTGGGGTACGGCTTCAAGGGCGCGGACACCTTCTTTGCCGCCATGCAGCGGGTGCTGCACGAGGAGCGGGACGTGGAGGTCTGTGTGCTGAACCCCGACGGGCTGCCGGTGGACGCGCCCATTCCGGTGGAGGTGGCGGCCGCGGGGAGCGACGCCGAGATCGCCGAGTTCTACCGCAGCCTGGACGTGTTCGTCGCAGCCTCGGTGAGCGACGGCGCGCAGCTCGGGGTGCTGGAGGCCATGGCCTGCGGCACGCCGGTGGTGGCCACCGACGCCCGCGGAATCCGGGACTACGCCGAGCCGGGGGTCAACTGCTTCATGGGCTTGCCGAACAACGCGCAGATGCTGGGCAGCCTGGTGCTTGCGGCCCTTAGGGACCGGGACCGGGCTCGCCGCTTCGCCGACGCCGCCCTGCAGACGGTGCGGACCCGGACCTGGGACGCGTTCGTCGATCGTGTTGAGGCCGCGGTGCAGGCGGCCGCCGCCGAGCGGCGCAGGGGGGTGAAGCTGTGAAGGCGCCGCGCCTTCTGGTGCTGGCCTGCGAAGCCGCGGACCCCCACATCATCCTGGCCAACCGGCAGCGCCTGCCGACGTTGGATGCGCTGTGCCGGGACGGCAGCTGCGGCATCGTCGATTCGCTCCCCCGCGCCTCAGAGGTCTGGGCCACCTACTACACGGGGCTGCCCCCCGAGGTGCACGGTGTGCAGGCCCGCAGCCCGGCGCAGTCCGGGGAGCCCGCGGACCTCACCCGGGTGAAGGCGGACTTGTTCCTGTGGGACTGGCTGGGCCGCTGGGGGCTGAGCGTCGGCTTCGTGGAGCCGCCGCACACCTTCCCTGCGCCGCGGATTCACGGCTTCTTCGTCTCCGGCGCGCCCCGCCCGCCGCACCGCCGGACCGACCGATCGGTGCACCCGCCCGAGCTGCGCGCGCTGATCGACCGGGAGTACGGGGCCGGCATCCCGAAGCCGCCGACCCTCAAAGAGCTGGGTGTCGACCGCCCCTTCGCAGGGCTGTCGGATGAGGAGCTGAACCGGATCCTGGCCGGAGGCTACTTCGGCGACCTGCCCGAGCGCCTCCGGCCGCACCTGGAGTGGTACGCCGATTGGGTTCTGCGCCTGTACGAGCGCTGGCCGACCGACGTGCTCTGGGTCCACTTCCGGGAGGCGGACATCGCCGGTCGCTTCCTGATGCACGAGCAGCCGCCCTGCACGCTGGTGCAGGCATATGCGGAGCTGGACCGCATCTGCGGCCGGCTGATTGAGCGTCTCAGGCCGGAGAGCGTGCTGTTCCTCTCCGATTGCGGCGTGGTGCCGATCGCACACCTGTTGACCCGGGAACCGCCGAACCCGGCGATGGCGGAGGTGGCCCGGGAGTGCCAGCAGGCGGGCTGCCGCCTGCTCTCGCCGGACCTGGCCGTGATGGAAGGGCCGGACGGAGGGCTGTTAAGCGGCACGCACGCCTGGCAGGGCTTCTACGCCCTGCGGGGGCCGGGGGTCTACCGCGGGCAGCGCTGTGACATCCACTTCCACGACGGCTTCCGGCTGATTGCCCGCGCGGCCGGGCTGCCCGCGCCCCCGGACCGGGTGGGGCGCACTCCGCCCGTCTTCAACGAGTTCTCGCAGCGCCGGGCGGCCGAGTACGACCGGCAGCAGTGGGCCGCCAATCCCGACTACCTCTCCGCCTTCCTCAACTTTGCGGACCTGAAGCCGGAGCACCACGTGCTGGAGGCGGGAGTGGGCACCGGCCAGGTGGCCGCCGCGGGCGCGCCGCTGGTGGCGCGGTACGTCGGGCTGGACAACTCAGAAGAGATGCTGGTCCAGGCCCGGCGGAAGCTGCCGGGCCTGGAGCTCCTGCACGCGGACCTGCGGGCGGTTCCCCTGCTGGACCGGTCCTTTGACCGGGTGCTGGCCCGGTCGGTGCTGCACCACGTGACCCACGGCCTGGAGCAGGTGATGCGGGAGCTCTACCGGGTGCTGCGCCCCGGCGGCCGGCTGGTGATCGGTGAGGGCATCCCGCCTTCGCCGGAGTCGGTGCCCCACTTCACCGAGGTCTTCGCGCTGAAGGAGGAGCGGCTGGTCCTCCTGCCGGAGCACCTGGTGCGGCTCCTGGAGGCCGCCGGCTTCGTCGACATCCGCTTTGAGCGGTACGTGATGCCGCAGGTGAGCGTTCGGGGCTGGCTGGAGCGCTCGGACCTCTCGGACGCGCTGAAAGCCCTGCTTCTGGAGATGCACCGCTCCACGCCGCCCGAGGTGCAGCGGGCCTACCGCACGACGGTCACGGAGGACGACGTGCTGGTCGACTTCACGTTCGCGCTGGTGAGCGGGCGCCGCCCCGAGTGGTGAAGGGGGGAGTTGCACGGAGGCCAGGGGCTGAACGGCCCCTGGCCTCCTGCGCGCGGATGGGTCCCGTGAACGTGGCGCTGCAGGGCGCTGACCCGACGCGGGCCTCGTGCGGGCGCATGGTTCCCGTGCAAGAGGCGCTGCGGGGCGCTGGGCCGACGCAGACCTCGTGCGGGCACATGGTTCCCGTGCAAGAGGCGCTACAGGGCGCTGACCCGACGCGGGCCTCCTGCGTGCGCATGGGTCCCGCTGGAAAGGGCAGGATCGGGCGGCTGCCGGGTCGAATGGCCATATGGCACCCGTTGGCACGAATACGCCTTTCAGGAGGACCTGTTGAAACAGAAAGTCATTGTCCCCGAGTTAATTATCATCCGCGCCCTGGCCTGCCTGGCCGTGGTCTTCATGCACTCGATCACGATGCTCATCGGGGATCCGGACGCAAACCGCGGCCTCAACATCGCGCGGCTCCTGCTCCTGTTCGCCACGCCCACGTTCGCCTACATGTCGGCATTTCTGATCGGCTACTCCAAGACCCGGCGCACGTATCTGGAGACCATCCTGCTGCGGGTGAAGTACCTCATCCTGCCCTACCTCGTGTGCGCCGTCGGTTACGCCTTCTGGCAGCACTACCAATGGGGCGCGCCCCTGCTGGACCGGATCTGGTACAACGTCAAGGGCGGCTACCACGGCTACTTTGTGCTGGTCGTGATGCAGTTCTACGTGTTCCACCCGCTGTTCCGGCCCATCCTGGAGCGGGTGCCGGCCTTGGTGGGCCTTTCGGCCGCGGGCCTGCTGAACGCCGCGTACCTGGGGGCCCTGAACCTGGGGCTGATCAGCCTGCCCTACCTGGGCTTCAACTGGTACCACTTCCTGCCCGCCTGGTTCTTCTACTACGTGCTGGGCTACTACTCCGGCCGCGACCGCGACCAGTTCCAGCTCGCGCTGCGCCGGTACTGGCCGCTTTCGGCGGCGCTCTTCATCGGCGGCGGGGCGCTCCTTCTGCGAAACGCCCTGAGCGGCTTCCTGCCGGATGTGACGTCGCAGCGCTTCGAGGTGGTGCTGTACGCGGCGGGGGTCATCCTCATCGCCTTCCCGCTGGCCGGCCGGGTCCGCCGGATTCCGGCGGTGCTGAACCACGTCAACCGGGCGTCGTTCGGCATCTACCTGCTCCACTGGTTCTTCCTGGAGCTGTTCCGCCGGTGGGTCGTGCGGATTCCGGGGCTGCCGAAGGTGGCGGGGATTCTCCTGCTTTTCGTCCTGGCCGCGGTGGCCTCGGCGCTCGTGACCTACGCCCTCAACCGCTTCCGGTGGGGCGCCTTCCTGGTGGGCCGGCTCGGGGTGGACGGCCGCAGGGGCCGGCTGGCGCCGCCGCCGGGGACTGCACAGACAGCCGAAGCAGCCGAGGCGGCCGCGGCGGGAGGCAGTTAGGGCTGCTGGGTCATCCGTTCGTTGCGGGTCACGGGGCCGGTTGGAACCGTTCATCCGCCAGCAGCCCTTCACGGAGAAGGCTGCCGCTTTCGTCGTAGAGCCGGAGGACGGCCCCATCAAGTTGAATACCGCCCGGGGAGGTCATGGCGACGAGCCAGAAGCCTCCCCGTACCGTTGCTTCCAGCACTTCCCCGTCCGCCAGCTCCACCGTGAGGCGCCCGGCCTGTGCGTCGGTGACCCGGCCGAACAAGGCCTGAATGAGGAGGTCCCTCTCCCGGTCCCACGGGGGGTTCAGGACAACCAGTTGGTGAAAGGGACCCTCCCGTGGGGGCCCGACGATGGTCACGCTGTTTGTACCCATCCACTCGCCAGCCCCGAGGTCGAGGGCGGCGGCCACTCCGTACTGGCGGGGTGCCGGCTGCCACAGCATGACCTGCCCGCCGATGAAGAC
>JAMNXV010000163.1 GCA_023623185.1 Bacillota bacterium | reverse complement strand
CCCGACCACTTCCGGGCAAAATGTGCACCCGTCGCTCCGGGCTATCTGCACATTCTGCCTCCTCACGGCCTTGTCGCGCCTTCGGCCGACTCCCCCGCAAGGGCCGCGCCGGGCCCCAGCCCCCGTATCTGCCCGGTCATACACCACGTTCCGCGCAGGATGTACACCAACCGGCCACGCCTCGCCGCACATTCTGCGCGCTCACCAGCCCCGCGTGGCCCCCCGCATCCGGCTGCGCGTCGCCGCGGACACGGCGCAGGAAAGAAGTAGTTCAGGGCGGTGCCCCGTCAGGCACCGCCCTGCTTCTTTCGCGCTCATCCCCGGCTACCGCACCCCAGACCGGCCCGGCAGCCGACGCAGCAGGAAGACACCGGCCGTCAGCGCCGCCAGCCCTCCCAGGGCGCCGTAGAGCAGGCCGTGCCCCCGGTCCGCGGGCCCCACCGCGAGAATCACCCCCGCGAGCGGCTCCAGGTCCAGCACGATCTGACCGCCGGCCACCCGCACCTCCCGGCCCGACAGCGCATCCCGCAGGCGGGCGCCGTCGGGAAGCCCGAGCGGCGTCACGTCCACCGCCAGGCCGGCGACGGGTTCGGTCGCGTTGCTCAGCACCACCACCACCCGGTCGCCCTCCGCCACCCTTCCGTAGGCGTACTGCGCATCCGTGGCCAGCAACTCTTCCACAGAGCCCCTGCGCAGGGCCGGGTGGGCCCGGCGGATGGCATTCAGTTGGCGCACCAGCGTGAGCACGTCGGGATTCTCCTCCGCACCCCAGGGGAAGTCGTTCCGGTTGTAGGGGTCGTTCCCACCGGCCATCCCGATCTCGGTGCCGTAGTAGACGATGGGAATCGCCCGCTGGGTGAACAGGAAGACGAGCCCCAGCTTGAGCCGCTCGATGGGCCGGTCCCTGGCCTCGGTGACGAAGCGGGCCATGTCGTGGTTGTCGATGAAGCCGCCCATCTGATACGGATCGGGCATCGTGGCCCCCACCGCCCGCACCTGGTTCGCGAGCTGCCGCATGGAGCCGCCCCGGGCGATGGCGGACCGTGCGGCGGCGTTGGTGGGGAAGTCCAGCACGGCGGTCACCCCCGCCTCCTGATAGGCGGCGAGCCGCCAGGCGGCGTTCTCCCAGACCTCGCCGATCAGCCAGAAGCCCGGCTTCACCTTCTGCAGCTCGGCGCTGTACCACGTGAAGAACTCCCGGGGCACGTGCTTCACCGTGTCCAGGCGGAAGCCGTCCACACCGGTGGTCTCGATCCAGAACCGGGAGTAGTCAAGGATATATTCCCGCACCGCGGGGTTGGACTGGTCGAAGTCGGGCAGGTCGAAGAGCCAGCCCTCCTGAACCTCCGTCTCGTCGCTCCAGTTCACGATGGGCCGCCGCGGGTGGAACCAGTCCGGGTGCTCGGCCAGCAGCGGGCTGGAAGGCCCCGTGTGGTTGACCACGATGTCGAAGATGACCTTCATCCCCCGCCGGTGGGCCTCCTCCACCAGCCGCCGTACCGCCTCATTGGTGCCGAAGTGGGGGTCGGTCTGGTAGAAGTCCACGGCGCCGTACCCGTGGTAGTCGCTGCCCGCGTTCTTCACGTGGGGGGTAATCCAGATGGCGCTGAAGCCCAGGGACTGGATGTAGTCCAGTTTGTCGATGATGCCCTGAATGTCGCCCCCGTGCCAGGCCCGGGGGTTGTTCCTGTCGGTCGGGCCGTCGTTGCTGGGGTCGCCGTTGTGGAACCGGTCGATCATGATGAAGTAGATGGTTTCGTCCTGCCACGTGCGGTCTGCTGAAAAGGCTGTGCCGCCCGCAGCAACCCACATCGCCGCGACCAGCAGGGCAGCCGGCACGCGGGCGCGGATGCGGAGGCGCCGGGTCATACCCCCACCTCCTCCGCCAGGCGCGCGGGCGCGAGGATGGCCGCACCGCAGGCTGGTAAGAGAAGGGTCCTGCCCTGTCCGGGCCGCGACCCCGTGCCCCGATCGGAGGCAGACTGGTCCGCCGGCATCTCGCCAGCCTGCATCTCGCCAGCCTGCATCTCGCCCGCCTGCACCTCGCCCGCCAGCAGGTCGACCCAGCCGCCTGCGGGCTCCAGGGCAGGCGGCAGCGTCACCCGTGCCGGCCCGGCCCCGCGGTTGAGCACCACCAGCAGCCCCGCCTCTTCAGCGGAGGGGCTGGATCGGGCCGGGCCCTCGGGATGGGCGCCGCGCCGCACATGCAGCGGCACGGGCAACCGGCGGTAGGCCAGGATGTCGCCCTCCGCCCGCACCGTCTCCCAGGCCCCGTCGTTCAGCCAGGGGAAGGCCCGGCGGATGCGCCCAAGCCGCCGGTAGAGGCTGAGCAGCCCCAGGTCACGGGGCTCCTCGTCGTTCCAGGGATAGCATCGGCGGCAGTCGGGGTCGGGTCCCCCCTCCAGGCCGACCTCGTCGCCGTAGTAGATCATCGGCACGCCCTCGGCGGTGAGCAGCAGCACCGCGCCCAGCGCCGCCCGCTCCCGGGATCCCACCACCGTCCGCACCCGCGGGGTGTCGTGGGTCGAGAGCATGCGCACGAGCCCCCGGTTGGCCTCGGCGCTGTAGCGGAAGCGCAGGCGGGTGAGCCAGCGGTCGTAGCCCCGGGCGTCCACCCGCCCCGTCAGCCAGGCCAGAGTCGCGTCCCGCCAGGGGTAGTCCATTACCGAATCGAACTGGTCGCCCCGCAGCCAGTCCAGACCGTCGTGCCAGACCTCGCCCAGGATGAACGCGTCGGGCTTCACCCGCTTCACCCGGTCCCGAAAGGCTCGCCAGAAGCGGTGGTCCACCTCGTTGGCCACGTCCAGCCGCCAGCCGTCCACGTCGGCCGCCCGCAGCCAGTGCTCGGCCACATCCAGCAGGTAGGCGGCCAGTTCGGGATGGCCCGTGTCCAGCTTGGGCATCGTCGCCACGCCCCGGGCGAAGGTCTCGTAGTTGCACGCCGCCGGGTCCACCGGGAAGCCCCGCAGGTCGTAGAACCAGTCCCGGTAGGGGGAGTCGGCTCCCCGGGCGACCACGTCCCGGAACGGCGGCCAGTCGGCGCCGCTGTGGTTGAAGACGGCGTCCAGCAGGAAGCGGATCCCGCGCCGGTGGGCCTCGGCCACCAGGTCGGCCAGGTCCGCGTTGGTGCCGAAGGCCGGGTCGACCTGGTAGTAATCGGCCGTGTCGTACTTGTGGTTGGAGGGCGACCGGAAGAGCGGGGTGGTGTAGATGCAGCTGACCCCCAGGTCGGCCAGGTAGTCCAGGCGCTTGCGGATGCCCACCAGGTCGCCGCCGGCCGTGGAAGTGGGCGTGGGCCGCTCGCCCCACGGGCCGGTGCCCGGCGGGTCGTTGGCCGGGTCGCCGTTGCAGAAGCGGTCCGGGAAGATCTGATAGAAGACCGCGCCGCTCACCCAACCGGGCTGCCGGAAGCGGTCCGCCCGGTGGATGTAGGCGTACTCAAAGCAGCCCTCATCCGGACGGGCGTCGTGCAGACCCGACTCGGCCAGCCAGACCACCTCGCCATCCTGGGCCTCCAGCCGGAAGCGGTAGCGCACCCGCCGCTCGGGGGCCGGCAGCGTCACGCCCCAGTACTCGTGCACGCCGTCGCCGCCCAGCCGCGCCATGGGCAGGGCCGCGTCCTCCGCAGGCGGCCAGGCATACCGGTCCCCGTAGACGCAGGTTGCCGCCGCCAGGTCGCCGTCGGCGGCCTTCAGCATCACCCACAGGTGGCCGTCACCCACGGGGCAGGCGAACGGCTGGGTCGCGCGGTGCTGCAGTGCTGCGCGCTGAATGGCGATCCCTCCCTCCGCTCCTCTAGCCCTTCACCGCGCCGCGGGTGAGGCCCGACTGCACCAGGTTCTGCGCCAGCATCCAGACCCCGGCCAGCGGGAAGGCCGTCACCACCACCGCCGCGGAGAGCTTGCCCCACGCGGTGGAGTAGGCGTTGGCCGAGAACGAGCGCAGCCCCTGGGCCATCAGCCAGTGGTCGGGGTTCTTCAGCAGCGCGCTGGACATGACAAACTCGCTGAAGACGCCCATGAAGCTGAACAGGAACAGCACGGTCAGCATGGGCACCGAGAGCGGCAGGATGATCAGCCGGAAAACCTGCCAGTCGCTGCAGCCGTCTACCTTCGCCGCCTCGTCCAGGTCGCGGGGGATGCCGTCGATGTAGCCCTTCAGCAGCCAGATCGACCAGGCGCTGGCCCCCATGGAGGAGAGCAGGAAGCCCCAGAGGTTGGCCAGGTTCAGCTTGAACAGCACGAACTGGATCGCCGCAAGCGAGACCATGGAGGGCATCATCTGCAGGATCATGAGGGTGCGGATGCCGTTTTTCCGCCCCCAGAACTTCAGCCGGCTGAAGGCGTACGACGAGGTGACCGTGACCGCCACCTGGAGCAGCCCCACGGCGGTGCCCATAAGCAGGGTGTTCTTCAGCCAGATGGGGAACCGGCTCTCCCCGAACAGCTCCCGGTAGTTGTCGAGGGTGAACAGGGCCGGGTCGGGCAGCAGCCGCCTCACCGCAAAGGCGTCGCCCTTCTGGAACGACGAGGCCACCACCGAGAAGAGCGGGAAGAACACCAGGGCGATGATCAGCCAGATGACGACCCGCGAGAGCCAGAGCCGCCACCGCTCGTAGGGGCGGAGCTTCTTCCGTTCACGCGCCATCGCCTCAGTCCTCCTCCGCAAAGGCCCCGGTGACCCGCATGTTGATGAGGCTGATGACCGCGACGATCACGAACAGCACCAGCGAGAGCGCCGCGGAGAGCCCGTACCGGTACTGCTGCACCGTCAGCTTGTAGCCCACCGAGACCAGGATGTCGGTGTAGCCGGCCTGGAAGGCGCTGAGCCGCACCGGGCCGCCGTCGGTCATCAGGAAGGCCGTGCCGAAGTTGTTGAAGTTGTGGGCGAAGGAGCTGATCATGAGCGGCACGGTCATGCGGGCCAGCAGCGGGAAGGTGATGTGCCGGAACTGCTGCCACACGGTGGCGCCGTCGATCTCGGCGGCCTCGTAGAGGCCGGCGTCGATGGACTGCAGGGCCCCGAGGCAGACCGTCATGAACCAGGGAAAGCCCAGCCACAGGTTGACCAGCAGCACCGAGACCCTGGCCAGGTGCGGATCCTGGAGCCAGGGAATCGGGTCCAGGCCGAAGAGCGCGCCCAGCGCCACGTTGATGGCCCCGGAGCTGGTGTTGAGCAGCCCCCGCCAGGCCAGCACCGCCAGCGTGCCGGGTATCGCCCAGGGGATGATGAGCAGGGCGCGGTACAGGTGCGACTCCCGCATGTGGGGGTTGTTGAGCAGCACCGCCAGGAAGAGGCCGAAGGCGAACTGCGTCAGCACGCTGAAGAGCGCGTACGAGATGTTCCACCCGAGCACCGGGAAGAACGCCCGGGAGAACGAGCCGGTGAAGATATCGACGAAGTTCGCCAGGCCCACGAAGCTGGGTCCGGTGCGGAATGTGTAGAGGCTGGCGTCGGTGAAGGCCAGATAGATGGTGAAGAGCATCGGGAAGAGCGTCAGGATCAGGATGGTGATCAGGGCCGGCGACAAATAGATGTAGGGCGCCAGGCGCTGGCGAAGCGCAGCCATCGGTGATCCCTCCCCAGGGGCGGCTCCGGGGACTAGCGCTGGGCCGCCACGGCCTCGTTGATCGCCTCAACGGCCTGCTGCGCGGCCTGCTCCGGCGTGGCCTGCTGCATCACGACCAGCTCGATCATGCTGGCGGCGGGGCTCCAGACCGAGGCCATCTCGGGGATGTTCGGCATGGGGTGGCCGTTCTGGGCGCTCGCGGCGAAACCGGCCAGGTAGGGGTTGGTCTGGAGCACCGAGGAGAGCGACTTCTGGGCCGGGATGCGGTTGCCCACGGCCAGGAGCTTCTCGGGCACGTTCTCCTGCAGGTACTTGATCAGGTCCCAGGCCTCGGCCTTGTGCCTGGAGTCCGCGCTGACGAAGGCCGTCTGCACGCCGACGAAGGGCCGGAAGGGCTCGCCGCTGGGCATGGTGGGCATCGGCGCGATGCCGAAGCTGACGCCGGCATCCTCAAAGCCCTTCACATCCCAGGAGCCCGAGAGGTAGAAGGCGATCTGGTTGGCCTGGAACTCCGCCTTGGCCATGTTGTCGTCGACGTCGCTGGGCATCAGGTTGTACGTGTTGACGAAGTCGCTCAGCAGGGTCAGGCCTGCGACGCCGCCCGCGGTGGCGAAGCCGACGTCGGTGGGATCCAGGTCGCCGCCGCCCCGGTCCTTGAAAACGTAGCCGCCGCTGCCGGCGATGAAGCCGTAGGAGAAGTAGAAGTCCTTGATCTTGTACATGAAGCCCTTCTCCCGGGCCAGCGCCAGGAACTCATCCCACGTGGCCGGGGGCTCATCCACCAGCGCCTTGTTGTAGAAGAGCGCCACGGCCTCGTAGGAGATGGGCACCGCGTACTTCTGGCCCTCGTAGGAGACGGCGTCGAGGGTGACCTTTTCGTAGTTGGACTCGTCGATCACCCCGTCGGGCACGGCCTCCAGCAGGCCGGCCTTCCAGAACGGGCCGAGATTGTCGTGGGGCAGCCCGTACATGATGTCGGGCCCCTGCCCGGCCGTTGCCGCCGCGGCGAATTCCTGGAAGCCGGTCTGGTCCTCCAGCACCGTCACCTTGTTGCCCGTCTGGGCGGCCCACTCGTCGGCGACCTTCTGGACCTCCATCACCTCAGGAGTGGTTAGGTGCGACCAGACCACCAGCTCCACGGGCGTGCCGACGGATCCGGCCGACTGCTGCTGGTTGCCGCTCTCATTCCGGGGCTGCTGAGACTGGCTGGACGAGCCGCACGCCGCCAGGGCCAGGGTCAGCAGCAGAGCCAGGGTGCCGAGAAGCCATTTCTTCGAGCGCATGCATACCCCTCCACACGTGAGATTTTCCTGTTGCTCACCGCACATCGGGCCCGGGGGCCCGGG
>JAMNXV010000152.1 GCA_023623185.1 Bacillota bacterium | reverse complement strand
GCCGACTTCACCCGGATGCCGTTGATCTCGGTGTCGACCTCCAGCTCGCCGTCCATGGCCTCGGTGGCCGGCACCGGCACCCCGTCCTGCAGGGCCACGAAGGCGTCTCCCTCCAGGCCGATGTCCTTCGCCCGCAGCTTCGGCCGGTTGGGGTGAGAGAGGTTCACCAGGTGGGTCGCGTCGGACCAGGTGGGCTCGCCGTCGGCCGCGGCCGCCTTCTTGCCCGGGTTGCGCAGGTAGCGCTCGTCGTAGCGCTTGTTCTCGATGATCCAGCGGATCATGCCGAAGGCGAGGGCGATGTCCATGCCCGGCTTCACCGGCACCCAGAGGTGCGCCTTCTCCGCCGTCCGGGAGAGCCGGGGGTCCACCACCACCAGCTTCATGCCCCGCTCGATGGCGTTCATGAGGCGCGGCGCCAGCCAGGTCGGCCCCTTGTTGGCCACCGCCAGGTTGGTGCCCCAGGCGATCAGGTACTCACAGTGATCCAGATCGGCGTACTGCCGCTTCTTCAGCTGGTTGCCGTTCCGGCCCCGCACGTTCGCGGCCACCCCAGGCACGCCGCAGATGCCGCCGTGGTTGAAGGTGTTCACGGTGCCGATGGCCTGGTTGAACATCCGGGTGATGAAGTCGTCGCGGTTGCCGAAGACGAAGGCGATCTGGTTGGACCTGGGGCCCAGGTCCGGGTGGCGCGTGTCGATGAGGACGTCTCTGTACTTGGCGTCGAACGCCTCCCAGGTCATCTCGCCGGCCTTCACCTTCGCCCAGTCCGCCATCACCGGCTCCTTGTCGACGAAGGCGATGTGCGGCCGGAGCTTCTCCGCGATCTCCTCGATGGCCTGCTCCCACGAGATGGTCTGCCACTCGCCCGAGCCCCGGGGGCCCACCCGCTTCAGGGGCCTGGCGATGCGGTAGCCGTCGTACGCCGTCTGGATGCCCGCCTGCCCCTTCAGGCAGGTGCGCCCGCCGGCGAAGAGCCGGCCGTCCCTGGCCAGGTCGCCGTGGCCCCTGGCGGCGTCGAAGGGCGAGGTGTCGTACGGGATCTGGTCGTAGGGCACCGTGCTCAGCGGCGAGTAGGGGTTGCCGGCGATCTTGCGCACGTAGGCCTTGCCGCCGGTCTTGGCCGGATCGGTCAGGACCACCTTGATGGTGCAATGGGTCTGGCACTGCTCGCAGGTGGTGTAGATCACCCGCTCCGCCGGGGCCTCCTCGCCGAACGAGCCGGCGCCGTGGGTCTTGGTGTTGGCGAAGGGATCGTCGAAGGCCTGGGAGATGCCGCCGCCCAGGAGGGGCATGGCGGCGATGGAGCCGCCCACCACGGCCGCCCCGGCGACGAACTGGCGGCGGGTAACGCCGGCCTTCTGAGTGCCGGCGGTCTCTGCGGTGCTGCGCTTGCGGTCGTCAGTCATGAGCCGTCCCTCCGATCACGTGAACATCCTCGTCGACAGGCAGCAGGTCCGCGGCCAGGCTGAAGAGCAGCAGCCCCATGGCGATGATGCCGGCGCTCGACCACCACTCCACCGCGCTCGGGAAGTACTGCCCGGCGGGCAACCCCTCCAGCGCCGGCGTGATGAGCGGCGGCACGACAATGTTGAACCGCACCCCGACGATGCCCACCACCACCATGAGGGCTGCCACGGCGGTGAGCGGCACCGACTCCCGCAGGCGGGTCATCAGGATGATCGCAGGAGCCACCATGCCGATGCCCAACTGCAAGATCCAGAAGGTCCAGGCGTAGGGCCCCTCCATCATCAGGTGCATGACGCCGGTGTCGTGCGGCGCCATGGAGAGCAGCGGCACCAGGTATTCGTAGAACAGCAGGCCCAGGTCCACCAGGAGGAACGCCCCGAGAAGCCGGCCCAGGTCGGCCACCATCCCGCCGTCCACGGGCCGCTTCAGGGCCTTCTGCCGCAGGATGTAGAGCAGGGCCAGCAGCGCCGTGCCCGACACCAAAGCCGACACGATGAAGACGATGGGCGTGAGCGCCGAGAACCACATGCCCCGGGCCTTCACGATGGCGAAGATCGTGCCAGTGCCGCCGTGCACGCCGAAGATGGCGATGGGCACGCCGATGGTGCCGAGGATGCGAAGCATGCGGTGGTCCCGCGCGGTGTCCAGGGACTTGCTGCCGAAGCTGAGCCACCGGGCAAGCCGCGACCGGTCGGCCCTGCGCACCAGGTCGACCCGCATCGCGAACCAGAGCTCGGCCGCGAGCAGCAGGATGTAGATCAGGTAGAACCGCATCTCCCACGCCAGCGGCGAGAGCCAGTTGAAGTAGACCAGGGCGCTGAGTGCCCGCTCCATGCGGCCCAGGTCGAGCAGCACGAAGGAGAGGGCGACGATCATCGCCACCAGCGCGGTGAGCAGGGCCATGCGCCCCAGCCGCTCGAACCGGGTCATGCCGAAGACGTAGATGAGGCTGGAGAGCAGGAACGCCCCGGCCGACAGGCCGACGAAGTAGATGTAAAACGCGATCCACGCCCCCCAGGGGGTGATCGAGGTCAGGTTGGTGGTGGCCAGGCCGTTTACGGTGCGGTGGAAGATGGCCGCTCCGCCGGCGATGAGCAGGACGGCGAGCAGGGCGTACCAGCCTGCTCGGAGATGCTTGCTCGGCTCAGGGGCAGGATGCTCGTCGGCGAGCCGCAGGGCCGCCTTTTCTCTGGTCAGCGCGGACATCGTGTGCTCCCTCCTCTTACTTCAGGTAGATGACCCGCGGCTGGGTGCCCATCTCTTCCTTCAGCCGGAAGGCCCGCGGGCTGGCGGCCAGCTTCGCCACCGCCGAGTCGGGGTCGTTCAGGTCGCCGAAGTACCGGGCGTCGCCGATGCAGGTCTCCACGCAGGCGGGCTCCTCGCCCCGGTTGATGCGGTGCAGGCAGAAGGTGCACTTGCGCACCGTCCCGATGGGCGCCTCCCCCTTCCGGCGGGGGCCCTGCTCGACCCCGTACTCGGGGGCCTGCACCTCGGTGAAGGCGATCATCTCGTCGTAGTTCTCGCCGAAGTCGAAGGACCGGGCGCCGTAGGGGCAGGCGGCGATGCAGTAGCGGCACCCGATGCAGCGGTCGTCGTCGATGATGACGACGCCGCTCTCGCCCTTGTACGTGGCGCCCACCGGGCAGACGCCGACGCAGGGCGGCCGGTCGCACTGCATGCACGGCCGGGGCACGTAGGTCCGCCGGGTATGGGGGAACTCGCCGATCTCCATCTGCATCACAACGTTGTAGCTGATGCCAGGCGGGGTGCGGTTCTCGGCCTTGCAGGAGACGGTGCAGGTATCGCAGCCGATGCACTTCTGCAGGTCGATCACCATCACCCAGTAGGGCTCCTTCCGCGAGCCGGGATCCTGGGCTGCTGCGGTCATCGGGGTCACTCCCTCTCTGGATCTTGTGCCTTCGCCAGAGAGATGTAGCAAGGGACGTGCCAACGGTTGGATCGGCGAAATTTCGCTCCGCAGCCGGGCAGGTGTGGCGCCAGGACCGCACTGGGGCGGCAGTGGGGCACCACTGGGGCACCACTGGGGCACCACTGGGGCAGCACAAAGCAGCACCGGGGGTGACATTTTGTCACCCCCGGTGGTCTGTGCATGCATGACATTTTGTCAGGTTGTCAGATTGTCACGGGTGCGGCCGCACGCTGCCCAGTCCGGCCGGCCGGTAATCCCCGGCGGACTGCAGGGCGCGTACCGGACTAGTGAATCACACGCTTCGCGAACAGGAAGTGGGTGTACCAGTAGTCGCCCTTCTCGGGATCGTCCCTGAGGGTCGCCATGGTCACCCCCACGCCCTCCTCGTAGGTGTGAAGGATCCGACCGTCGCCCATGTAGATGGCCACATGCCGCACCCGGGAGATTCCCTCCTCGTCCGGGAACCGGTCGTCCCAGAAGAACAGCAAGTCGCCGGGCCGCATCTGGTCGAAGTGCACCCACTCGCCCTGCACGGCCTGCTCCCGGGAGTTCCAGCCCAGCGCGATGCCGTGCTTGTCGTAGAGGTACTGCACGAAGGAAGAGCAGTCGAAGCTCCTGTCCTGGAACCGCTGGGCGCCGTAGACGTACGGCGTGCCCCAGTAGGTGAGCCCCATGTCGATGATGCTGTCGGCCGTCCGCTTCCAGGCCGGCTCGGGAAGGGAGAGCCGCTGGCCCGGATAGATCAGGCCTATATCCCTGATCTGGGGGTTGGCCGCAGCCAGGTCGGCGATCGTCAGGCCGTTCTGCCAGGCAATCTGGCCGAGGGTGTCCCCGGGCTTGACGGTGTAGCGGGAGGCCTCCCGCGCCCCTGCTGCGGGCAGGGTGAGCGGCTGACCGGGGTAGATCCTGGTGATGTCCGTGATCTGCGGGTTCGCGCGGACCAGTTCGCCGATCGTCACGCCGTGCCGCCAGGCGATCTGGCCCATCGTGTCGCCCGGCCTCACGGCGTAACTCGCCGGCGCGGCGGCCCGGGCCACGCCGCCCAGCGCAAACAGCCAGATGAGCGCGCCAGCCAGAGCCCTCTTCATCGTCGCCCTCCCCCTTTCTCTGCCTAAACGTTTAATCCTATGCTAAATCGTAGCACGGGAGAGGGCGGCGCGGCGCTGAGAAGTCCTTCCTCCGGCACTGCCGCCGCGGTCCTACGTCACCTTCAATCCCCGCCGCTCCAGCTGCGCCCGAATCCGGTCCATGGTCTCCTGCGTCGGCGGCTCCACCCCCTCCAGGGTGTAGCGGATCCCCATCGCCTCCCACTTGTGCTTCCCCAGCAGGTGGTAGGGCAACAGCTCCACCCGCTCCACGCCCCGCAGGCCCTGCACAAAGTCCGCCAGGGCCTCCACATCCGCCGGGGCGTCGCTCCACCCGGGCACCACCACGTACCGGATCCAGAGCGGCACACCCCGGTCTGAAGCGTAGCGGGCGAAGGCCAGGGTCAGCTCGTTCGACTGGCCGGTGAGGGCCCGGTGCTTCTCCGGGTTGAGCTGCTTCAGGTCCAGCAGGATCAGGTCGGTGTGATCCAGCACCGGCGCCGCCCGCTCCCGCGGTGCGAACCCGTTGGTGTCCAGGGCCGTGTGGATGCCGACCTTGTGCGCCTCCTCGAAGAGGCCCGCCACGAAGTCGGCCTGGAGCAGCGGCTCGCCGCCGGTCACCGTCACCCCGCCCCCGGATGCCCGCATGTAGGGCACGTAGGCGCGCATCTCGGCGATGAGTTCCGCGACCGTCCGCTCCTCCCCGCCCCGCCGGTCCCAGGTGTCGGGGTTGTGGCAGTACCGGCAGCGGTAGAGGCAGCCCTGCAGGAAGACCACGAAGCGCAGGCCCGGGCCGTCCACCGCGCCCATCGAGTCCACGGAGTGCACCCGGCCCACCCGCAGGGCCGCCGGCAGTTCCAGCTGCGTAAACTCGCAGAGCTGCACGGAAATCGCCCCCTACAGGCACTGGTGGAACGTGCGGTTGATCACCTCCAGTTGCTGCTCGCGGGTGAGCTTCACGAAGTGGACCGCATAGCCCGAGACCCGGATGGTCAGCTGCGGGTACTGCTCGGGATGCTCCATCGCGTCCAGCAGCGTCTCCCGGTTCAGGCAATTGACGTTGATGTGGTGCCCGCCCGACGTGGCGTAGCCGTCCAGCAGGCCGATCAGGTTCGACACCTGCTCCTCGGCCGACTTGCCCATGGCCCCGGGCACCATGGAGAAGGTGTAGGAGATGCCGTCCAGCGCCGAGGCGTAGGGGATCTGCGCCACCGACGTGCAGGAGGCCAGGGCGCCCTTCACGTCCCGCCCGTGCATCGGGTTGGCCCCGGGTGCGAAGGGCTCGCCGGCCTTGCGGCCGTCGGGCGTCGCGCCCGTCTTCTTGCCGTAGACGACGTTCGACGTGATGGTCAGCACCGAGAGGGTGGGAATGGAGCCCCGGTAGGTCTTGTGCCTGGCCAGCCGGGCGGCGAACTCGTCCACCACCCGGGCCGCGATCTGGTCCACCCGGGGGTCGTTGTTGCCGTAGGCGGGGAAGTCCCCCTCCCGTTCGAAGTCCACCGCGATCCCCTGCTCGTTGCGGATGGGGCGCACCTTCGCGTACTTGATGGCCGAGAGCGAGTCGGCCACCACCGAGAGGCCGGCGATGCCGCAGGCCATGGTGCGCAGGATGTCCCGGTCGTGCAGCGCGAACTCCAGCCGCTCGTAGAAGTACTTGTCGTGCATGTAGTGAATGATGTTGAGCGTGTTGATGTAGAGCCGCGCCAGCCAGTCCATCATCTGCAAGAACCGGTCCCACACCTCGTCGAAGTCCAGCACGTCGCTGGTGAGCGGCGGCAGCTTCGGCCCCACCTGGATGCCCAGCCGCTCGTCCACGCCGCCGTTGATGGCGTAAAGCAGGCACTTGGCGAGGTTGGCCCGGGCGCCGAAGAACTGCATCTGCTTGCCGATGCGCATGGCGGAGACGCAGCAGGCGATGCCGTAGTCGTCTCCCCAGTACTGGCGCATGATCTCGTCGTTTTCGTACTGGATCGCGCTGGTGTCAATGGAGACCTTCGCGGCAAAGCGCTTGAACCCCTCGGGCAGCCGCGGGGACCAGAGCACTGTCAGGTTCGGCTCCGGCGCCGGCCCCAGGTTGTAGAGCGACTGCAGGATGCGGAAGCTGTTCTTGGTGACCAGGGTCCGGCCGTCGATGCCCATGCCGCCGATGGACTCCGTCACCCAGGTGGGGTCGCCGCTGAAGAGCTCGTTGTACTCGGGGGTGCGCAGGAAGGCCACCTGCCTGAGCTTGATGGTGAGCTGGTCCATCAGCTCCTGGGCCTCCTGCTCGGTGAGTCTGCCGGCGCGGAGGTCCCGCTCGATGTAGATGTCCAGGAACGTCGAGATGCGGCCGATGGACATCGCTGCGCCGTTCTGCTCCTTGATGGCGGCCAGGTAGCCCATGTAGGTCCACTGCACGGCCTCGCGGGCGTCCATCGCCGGCCGGCCGACGTCGCACCCGTAGCCGGCGGCCATCTCCTTCAGCTCGTGCAGGGCCTTGATCTGCTCCCGCAG
>JAMNXV010000169.1 GCA_023623185.1 Bacillota bacterium | reverse complement strand
GCGGCGGCGCAGGCGCCCTCGGTGAAGCACATGCTGGTGGTGCGGCGCACCGGCGCCGACGTGGCCTGGTCCCCGGAGCGGGACCGCTGGTACCATGAGCTGGTCGCCGGCCAGCCGGCCCGCTTTGAGACGGAGCCGATGGATCCGGAAGACCCCTGCATGATCATCTACACCTCGGGCACCACCGGCCGGCCGAAGGGCGCCGTGCACGTGCACGGCGGCTTCCCGGTGAAGGCGGCGCAGGACATGGCCCACTGCTTCGACGTGGGGCCGGGCGACCTGGTCATGTGGTTCACCGACCTGGGCTGGATGATGGGGCCCTGGCTGATCTACGGGGCGCTCTTCCTGGGCGCGACGGTCTACCTGTACGACGGCGCCCCTGACTATCCGGCGCCCGACCGGCTGTGGGACATGGTCGAGCGGCACGGCATCACCCACCTGGGGCTCTCGCCCACCGTCATCCGGGCGCTCGCGCCGGCGGGCACGGAGTGGGTCACCCGCCACGACCTGTCGAGCCTGCGGGTGCTCGGCGGGACCGGCGAGCCCTGGAACCCGGAGCCCTACCGCTGGTTCGTCGAGCACGTGGGCGGCGGCCGCTGCCCGATGATCAACTACTCGGGCGGCACCGAGATTTCCGGCGGCATCCTGGGCTGTGTGCCCATCCGGCCGATCAAGGAGTGCTCCTTCAACGCCGTCGTGCCCGGCATGGCGGCCACGGTGCTGGACGAACAGGGCCGCCCCGCGCCGCCCGGGCAGGTGGGGGAGCTGGCGCTCACTGCGCCCTGGGCGGGAATGACCCGCGGCTTCTGGCGGGACCCCGAGCGCTACCTGGACGCCTACTGGCGGCGGTTCGAGGGCTTCTGGGTCCACGGCGACTGGGCGTCGGTGGACGAGGAGGGCTTCTGGTACATCCACGGCCGCTCCGACGATACCATCAACGTCGCCGGCAAACGGGTGGGGCCGGCGGAGTACGAGTCGGTGCTGGTGGGCCACCCCCAGGTGCAGGAGGCGGCGACCATCGGGGTGCCCCACCCGGTGAAGGGGCAGGCGGCCATCTGCTTCGTCGTGCCCCGGCCGGACGCCGCGCCGGACCAGGCGCTCGCCGAGGAGCTCAGGGAGCTGATCGCCCGCGAGATGGGCCGGCCTCTGCAGCCCGAGGCCGTGCTGTTCGTGGGGGCACTGCCCAAGACGCGGAACGCCAAGATCATGCGCCGGGTGGTCCGGGCGGCTTACCTGGGCCTGGAGCTCGGCGACCTTTCGGCGCTGGAGAACCCTGAGGCGGTGGCGGAGATCCAGCGTGCCCGAGGTGCGGCGGCGTCGGGCTGAGCTGCGGCGCCGGCGAGGGTGCGGCGTCGGCGCAGGTGCTGTGCCGGGTTGAGTCGGCTGCCCGTGTGCAGCTGTGATATCATGAGCAAAGGGCGAGACCGGCTCACGAGGGAGGGAGCAGCGTTTGCGGTACACGTGCTGTGACACCAGTTTCGGCCCCATCTACGTCGCCTGGACCGCGCACGGCATCGCCTGCCTGTCGGGCGAGGAGCGCACCGACGAGGCCTTCCGGGCGCGCTGCCGGACCTGCACCGGGCAGAGCCCGGACCGCGACGACAGCCGCCGGCCCGAGCTGCAGCGGATGCTGCAGGGGTGGCTGGAGGGCGAGCCTTACCTCGGGCCGGTGGACCTGTCGTCTCTCAGCCCGTTCGCCCGTGAGGTGCTCGCCGCCTGCCGGGCCATCCCCCGGGGGGAGGTGCGCACCTACGCCCAGCTGGCGGCAGCCGTGGGCCGCCCCCGGGCCGCCCGGGCGGTGGGGAGCGCCCTGCGCCGGAACCCGGTGCCGCTCCTGATCCCCTGCCACCGCGTGCTGCGGGGGGACGGGACCATCGGCCAGTACAACATGGGCGGGCCCGAGGTGAAGCGGCGCCTGCTGGAACTGGAAGGGGTTTTCTGAGGCCGCGCGGCGGTCTTGACCCTGAAAAAACTGGGCACACTATCCGTGCGCCCGGTGGTGTCGATCTTGAATGGTTCAAGATTAAGTAGTAAGATGATCCTGGTAGATGCTTTTCCACCGGGTACCAGCAGCAGAAAGGAGCTGAGTCGCAGTGAAGATGGAGTTCGTGGAGAAGGAGCTGAAGGGCTGGGGCGAGATCATGATCGTCACCTCGGCCGGCCAGAAGTTCGAGATTCACATCGGCGACACGGAGTTCGACTACGACGAGCGGGTGATTCGGCTGAAGACCCCCAATTCGCTGTTCGTCATCGACGGCGATTCGGTGGAGAGCATCGAGAAGCACTACGGTCACCTGGACTAGTTGACCGTCGGCCACACTGCGCAACCAAACAAGCGCGAGAAGGGCGAACCCTTCTCGCGCTTGTCTTCGTTTCTAGCCCAGCAACGCCTTCAGGTCTGCCTCCGGGGTGGTGGTCAGGCGCAGGTCGAACTGCTCCTGCAGCACCTTCAGGACGTCCGGGGTGATCCAGGCGGGCGGCTTCGGGCCCAGGTAGATGCCCTTGATTCCCAGCGACAGCAAGCTCATCAGCACGGCCACGGCCTTCTGCTCCATCCACGAGAGGACGATGGAGAGCGGCAGGTCGTTGACCTCGCATTCGAAGGCCTCGGCCAGGGCCGCCGCGATCTTGATGGCGGAGATGGCGTCGTTGCACTGGCCCAGGTCGAGCAGGCGGGGAATGCCGTCGATGGCGCCGAGGTCCAGGTCGTTGAAGCGGAACTTGCCGCAGGCCAGGGTGAGGATGATGCTGTCGGACGGGGTCTGCTTGACGAACTCCCGGTAGTAGTTGCCCAGCGAACCGGGCGCATCGCAGCCGCCGACCACGAAGAAGTGCTTGATCTTGCCCGCCTTCACGGCCTCCACGATCTTGTCGGCCATCGGTAGGATGTTGGTGTCCGCGTAGCCGGTGGTGAGCGTCACCTCACCGGGCTTCTCCTCGCAGTGCGGCAGTGAAAGGGCCTTCTCGATGACCGGGGTGAAGTCCCAGTTCTCGATGTGCGGCACGTCCGGCAGCCGGCTCGCGCCAACCGTGAAGATGCGGTCCTTGTAAGCGTTCAGCGGAATCTGCATGCAGTTGGAGGTGCCCACGATCGCGCCGGGGAACTCGGCGAAGAGCTTCTTCTGGTCGCACCAGGCGACGCCCAGGTTGCCCTTCAGGTGGGGGAACCGCTTCAGACCGGGGTAGGCGTGGGCCGGCAGCATCTCCGAGTGGGTGTAGATGTTGATGCCCTTGCCCTCGGTCTGCTTCAGCAACTCGTAGAGCGCCTTCATGTTGTGGCCGGTGATGACGATGGCCGGGCCGGCGAAGGTGCCGGTGGGGACCGCGGTGGGCACCATCTCGCCGAAGTGCTCGGTGTGCGCCTTCTTCAGCATGGTCATGGCGCGCAGGGTCATCTGGCCCGCCTTCATGTTGAGCTCCAGGAAGTGGTTCAGGTCGAAGCTGACGTTGGTCAGGGTGGAGTAGAGCGCCTCGGCGAAGAAGGCGTCGATCTCGGGATCGGTGTACCCGAGCTCCCGCGCGTGGTAGGCGTACGCCGCAATCCCCTTCAGGGCGTAGATCAGGTTATCCTGAAGGGCCTGGATGTTTTCGTCCTTGCCGCAGATGCCCACCTTGGTACAGCCGGTGCCGTGGGCGGTCATCTCGCACTGGTTGCAGAACACAGGACCTCAGCTCCTTCGTGAAGAGATCGCTTTTCGGTTTCCTACGTTCGCACACCGGCCGGGCCGCGGCATGTGACGTTTTTCACAGTCTACGGGAGAATGAGCCGTTGGTGTGGGGGATGGGTGCGCGCGATAGTCCTTTTGTGCCAGCGAAGCATCGGGTGGCGGACCGGAAGGAGGGCCGGTGGTGCACAGAAGAGGCTCCGGGCGTGCCGAAAGGGGACTTCCCGGCTTCAGGCGGACAAGGTTTTGGGGTGAGCCGTCGAAACATGTAAGCGATGGAACCTGACGGATTAGGCTCCGTCTATTTTGGTATAAAGCTATTGAGGAGTGTCGGGCTTTGAAGCGAGTCGCCGCCGCGGCGTTCTTGTTGGCATTTATGTCGTCTGTGTCCGCAGAGGCTGCCACCCTGCGTCCCATCGACCATGACGGCCTCAACGTCCGGTCCGGTCCGGGAACCGAGTACGCCATCGTCGGGGGGCTCGGCTACGACCAGTGGGCCACGGTGCTGGGCCGGGAGGGCGACTGGTACCGGATCAGGCTCGAAAACGGCGTGGAGGGCTGGGTGGCGGGCTGGTTCAGCCGGATCCTGCTGGAGGACGAGCTCCGCTACGCCATCGTCGACACCGACATCCTGAACGTCCGGGGGGAACCGGGGCTGGATGCCCCGGTGCTGACGCGCATCTATCAGGATCAGTACGTCCGGCTGCTGGAGATGAACCCGGAGTGGTGGCGCATCCAGCTGGACGACGGCACCGAGGGCTGGGTCTTCGCCCAGTACGTCCGCCAGGCCGAGGCCCCGCCGCCGGAGGGCGAGCCCGGCCCGGACCCCGGTGCGCTCCCGGCGCCGGACCCGGGCCTTCCGCCTGTGGCTCAGCCGCCGGCGGCGCCGCCCGGCACCGTCCCTGACCTCACGTTCCCCCCGCCTGTCCACCCGGCGCCGCATCCGGGGAAGCAGGTCTCCGTGACCCAGGAGACCGGCATCTTCGCCGGTCCCAACCACGAGGCGCGCCGCACCGACACGGTGAGGCCCGGCGAGCCGCTCCGGCTGCTGGACGCGCGGGGCGGCTGGGTGCGCGTGGCGTCGCCGCGGGACCGCTGGGGGTGGGTGCGTGGGGAACTGGTGCAGGTGGCCGACGGTTCCCTGCGCATCCGGATGGATGAGTCCGGCTGGAGCATTGAGCGGCCGGCCGTCCGGCAGCCGGCTGCCGCGGCGCTGACGGTGGGCGATGCCGTGGTGGGGGAGCACGGCGCGACCCTGCATCTCATCCCGGCGACGTCGGCGCGGGTGCTGGGCGAGCTGGCGCCCGGGGAGCCGCTGGAGATCCTGGACCGGGATTCGCACTGGGTCAAGGTGCGGCTGGCCTCGGGCCAGGTGGGCTGGACCCGGGCGGCCCATCTGGAGCAGCCGGCTCCGGCGCCTGAAGAGGGCGCGCCGGGGCCCGCTGCGGCCGACGGCGGCTTCACGGTGAGCATGCGGCAGAGCGCCCCCGGCGTCTACACGCTGGAGCTGAACGCGCCGGGTCGGCGCTACGGCGCGCCCGTGCTGCAGGACGGCGCCCTGTGGGTTCCCTTCGCCACCGGGCTGGAGGCGGAGCGGTCGATGCCGCTGCACCACCTGGGGGTTGACGAGGCCGTGCTGACCGGAGAGGGGCTCCGGCTGAAGCTCGCCGGCGAGCCCCACGTGGAGGTGGAGTCCGATCTGAACGGCACGCTGCTGATGGTGCTGCGGCCCGTCGTATCATCGGTCCGGCAGGAGACCGTCGCCGACAAGGGGGTCGTGCGCTTCGGCGTGCGCGGCGCGGTGGAGCCCCGGGCGCGGGCGGAGGGCGGCCACATCATCGTGGAGTTCCCCGGCGCCGTGCTGGGGGCCGCGGAGATTCCCGCCGGCGTACAGGTCCAGGAGACCGCCGTCGGGGTGCGGGCGGTCGTGCCCAGCAACCGGCCGTACGCCCTGAAGCGGTGGGACGGCGGGTACTACCTGGTGACCTACCCGCCGGGGCTGGCGGGCAAGGTGATCATGCTGGATCCCGGCCACGGCGGCGAGGACGGCGGCGCGGTGAGCAGGGAAGTGGGCGTGGTCGAGAAGGAGGTCAACCTGCAGGTGGCCCTGCGGCTCAGGGCCCTGCTGGCGGAGCAGGGGGCGATCGTCTACATGACCCGGGCTACCGACGTGCGGGTCGCGCCCGAGTCCTTCCTGAACAGCGTGAACGGCGAGCCCCGCGACCAGCTGGACCTGCAGTACCGGACCATGCTGGCCAATGAGCTGGGCGTCGACCTGTTCCTCTCCATCCACCACAACGCCGGCGAGCGGATTTCACAGGGCACCGAAGTCTACTACACCGGCCGGGCCCTCAACGGGGAGCGCTCCCTGGAGCTGGCCACGCTGCTGCAGCAGGAGCTGGTGGGGGCCCTGGGCACCCGGGACCGCGGCGTCTTCGACGACACCTTCTTCGTGACCCGCAACACCCTGGCGCCGGCCGCGCTGCTGGAGCTGGCGTTCGTCAACAACCCCGCGGAGGGCCCCCGCACCAAGGACCCGGCCTTCCAGGAGGCGGCCGCGCAGGCCATCGTGCGGGCCCTGGAGCGGTTCTACGCCGAGCGGTAGCTTCCCTGCAGTGCTTTCCAGCACTGCAGAAGAGGTGTATACTGCCTACTGAGGTATGCATACCCAGTAAGCAGGCCCAGCCGAGAGGAGTGGAAGCACCATGCGTCTGTCCGCCCGTGCCAGAACGCTCACGCCGTCGCCGACCATGGCGATCGACGCCAAGTCGAAACAGATGTTGGCCGAGGGCATAGACGTCGTCAACTTCTCGGTGGGGGAACCCGACTTCGACACGCCGGAGTCGATCAAGGCCGCAGGCATCGCCGCCATCCAACAGGGAAAGACCAAGTACACCCCTGCCGCAGGCACCCTGGAGTTGCGCAAGGCCATCTGTGAGAAGCTGGAGCGGGACAACGGCCTCCGGTACCGGCCCGAGGAGATCGTGGTCTCCAACGGCGGCAAGCAGTCGCTCTACAACGCCTATCAGGTACTGCTGGATCCCGGCGAAGAGGTGATCATCCAGGCGCCGTACTGGGTCTCGTATCCGGAGATCGTGCGTCTGGCCGGAGGTGTGCCGGTGGTGGTGGAGACCGACGAGTCCACCGGCTTCCGCATGACGGCCGACATGATCCGGGAGAAGCTGACCACCCGCACCCGGGTCATCAACCTGAACAGCCCCAGCAATCCCACCGGGGCCGTCCTCTCCCGCAAGGAACTGGAGGAGATCGCGGCCCTGGCCGTGGAGCACGACCTGATGATCGTCACCGACGAGATCTACGAGAAGCTGCTGTACGACGGCGCCGAGCACGTTTCGATCGCGTCGTTCGGCGAGGAGGTCAGGCGGCGCACGATCACGGTGAACGGCCTCTCCAAGGCCTACGCCATGACCGGCTGGCGCATGGGTTACACCGCCTCGGAGGCCGTCTTCGCCAAGGCGATGGCCGCCCTGCAGTCGCAGTCGACCTCGGGCCCCTCGTCGATCTCCCAGGCAGCGGCCGTGGAGGCGCTGAGGGGCAGCCAGGAGCCCGTGGAGCAGATGCGGCAGGAGTTCGACCGCCGGCGCAGGCACATGATGGAGCGGCTGAACCGGCTGCCGGGCTTCTCGGTGAAGGTGGCGCCCGAGGGGGCGTTCTACCTGTTCCCCAACGTGTCGGCCCTCTTCGGCGAGACCATCGCCGGCCGCAAGATCACGTCGGCTGACGACCTGGCGGGGGTCATCCTGGAGCGGGCGCACGTGGGCGTCGTGCCCGGCACGGGCTTCGGCGCTCCCAACTACATCCGCTTCTCCTACGCCACATCCATGGAGCGCATCGACGAGGGGCTGGACCGCATCGAGCGGCTGCTGAACGAGGGATAGAGGAGCAGGCGGCCCGACTGCCGGTGGACGGGCAGAGGGCCGCCTGAGCGTCGGCTGAAGGACAGAGGAGCGCACGGCAGGAGGTTGGCCGGAGTGAAGCTGCAGGAACGCGCGGTCGTCGTGGGAATCGGAATTTCCAACCTGGCGCTGATTCGGTACCTGGTGAAGCGGGGCGTCCGCGTCACCGCCTGCGACCGCCGCCCGGCCGGCCAGCTCGGCGACCGCGCGGCTGAGCTCGCGCGGCTCGGGGTCCCGCTGGTGACCGGAGAGCAGTACCTGGCGCCTCTGGCCGACCACGACCTCATCTTCCTGACCCCCGGCATGCCGAAGCACCTGCCGGAGATCGAGGCCGCCCGCCGGCGGGGGGCGACGATCTCCGGCGAGATCGGCCTGGTGCTCGACCTCTGCCGGGCGCCGGTGATCGGCGTGACGGGCAGCGCCGGGAAGACCACCACGACGACCCTGATCGGCGAGATCATGCGGGCCGCCGGCCGCGAGACCTACGTGGGCGGGAACATCGGCACGGTGCTGATCGAGAAGGCGGAGGCGATTCCGCCGGAAGCGGCGGTGGTGCTCGAGCTCTCCTCCTTCCAGCTGCAGCTGGTGCACCGCTCGCCGCAGATCGCGGTGGTGACCAACATCAGCCCGAACCACTTGGACGTGCACGCCAGCATGGAGGAGTACGTGGAGGCCAAGAAGGCGATCTTCCGCCGGCAGTCGGAGACCGACTGGCTGGTGCTCAACGCGGACGACCCGCAGGTCGCCGCCTTTGCCCGGGAGGCGCGCAGCCGGGTGGTGCTGTTCAGCCGCCGGGGCGACCCCGGGGGCCGCGACGCGGCGTTCGTGCGGGATGACCAGGTGGTCTGGCGGCGAAACGGCCGGGAGCTGCCGACCCTGCTGCTGGAGGAGATCAAGCTGCCGGGGCTGCACAACCAGGCGAACATCCTGGCGGCCATGGCGGCCTGCTACCTGGCCGGCGCGCCCCTCTCGGCGGTGCGCGAGGTGATGACGCAGTTCACCGGCGTGGAGCACCGCATCGAGCCGGTGCGGACCCTGGACGGTGTGAAATGGTACAATGATTCCAAGGCCACGTCGCCCGCGGAGGCGGTGGCCGCCCTGTCCACCCTGCCCGCGCCGATCGTGCTGATCGCCGGCGGGTCGGACAAGGGCATCCCCTTCGACCCCATTGCGCCCCTGGTGGCCGAGAAGGTCAAAACCCTGATCCTGATGGGGCCCACCGCCCCCAAGATCGAGGAGGCGGTGCGCAGGGGGGGCTACGCCGGGCCGATCCAGCGCGCCGCCGGCATGGACGAGGCGGTGGCCCTGGCCCGCGCCGCCGCTGCGCCGGGCGACTGTGTGCTGCTCTCGCCCGCCTGCGCGTCCTTCGACGCCTACCGGAACTTCGAGGAACGGGGGCGCCACTTCAAATCGCTGGTGGAGGCGTTGCAGTGAGAACGGACCTCTGGGTGATTCACCTGGATATGGACGCGTTCTTCGCCTCGGTGGAGCAGCGGGATAACCCGCGGCTCCGGGGAAAGCCCGTCATCGTGGGGGGCTCCCCCAGTTCCCGGGGCGTCGTCTCGACGTGCTCCTACGAAGCGCGCCGCTTCGGGGTCCGCTCCGCCATGCCCTCCCGGGAGGCCCTGCGGCTCTGCCCGCAGGCCGTTTTCATCCGGCCGAACCACGCCAAGTACGCCGCGGTGGGCCGCCAGGTGCGGGCGATCATGCGCCGGTTCACCGACGTGATTCAGCCGCTCTCGATCGACGAGGCGTTCCTGGACGTGTCGGGGCAGGACGCCGTGAAGGTGGCGCGGGAGCTGAAGGAGGCCATCCGGTCTGAGCTGCAGCTCACCGGCTCCGCCGGCGTCTCCTACTGCAAGTTCATGGCCAAGCTGGCCTCAGACATGCAGAAGCCGGACGGGCTGACCGTCATCACCTGGGAGCGGGCGCAGGAGCTGCTGCCGACGCTGCCGGTGCGCAAGCTCTGGGGCGTGGGGCCTGCCAGCGAGCAGGCCCTGAACGCGCTGGGCATCTACACCTGCGGCGATCTGCTGGCCTACGACCCCGACACCCTGCGCAAGCACTTCGGCAAGCGGGCCGACGAGCTGCGCATGCTCGCGCAGGGCATCGACCCCCGCCCGGTGGTGCCGCACCGCGAGGCCAAGTCCATCGGCGAGGAGAACACGTTCCCGGTGGACCAGACGGACCGGGAGTACCTGAACCAGCTGCTGGAGCGGTACGCGGACAACCTGTCCGCGGAGCTGAAGCGGCAGGGGATGGCCGCCCGCACGGTGACGGTGAAGATCAAGTGGAACGTCTTCGTGGAGGGCGGTCCCCGGGGCGGCGACTTCCTCCAGATCACCCGGAGCCAGACCCTGCCCATGCCCACCAACGACGCCCGCACGATTGGGCGGGTGGCCCGCGAGATCTTCGCCCGGGTGGAGTGGGAGGGGCGGAAGGTGCGCCTGCTGGGGCTCTCGGTGCACAACCTGGTGAAGAAGGGCGAGCTGTTCCAGGCGCATCTGCCGATTTAACCCAGTTGTCTGAGCCGGGCGCACCATGCTGCGGTTCCATCAGTCTCGGGGGGATCAGGCGGCGCTGCCGCCTCGACTGTATCAAGACTGAGGCGAGTGTATCATCTGAGCCACTGAACACATGCAAGGCTGGTGCTTGTTATGCACCAGCCTTGCACGTCGCGCGTGGCACCCCTGCAACAGGGGCAGCAGGGGCCGGCCTGAGCGCCGCGACCGTGCTCATCCCCGCTCCAGGAACGCCCGGATGATCCGGTTCGTCTCCTCCGGCGCGTCCTGGTTGGCATTGTGCCGGGCTTCGGGGATCACGTGCAGCGCGACGCCCTCGCTCCGGCCCCAGGCCGTCATCGCCTTCTTGATGTTCCCCGTCCGGTCGTGCTCGCCGAGGATCAGCAGGGTGCGGTCGGGGTAGCGCAGCTCGGGCCTGCACTGCACGAAGTCGGAGACGCGCACCATCACGTTGCAGAAGCGGGCCTTGCCCATGCGCCGCAGGCACGCCCGCACGTACTCCTGCACCTCAGGCCGGTGGGAGCACGCCCTGGCCGACGCGTCCACCAGCCATGCGAACGGCGTGAGCCGCAGCAGGGGCCCCGCCAGGGCCAGGCTGGCCGCCTCAAGCGCCGACAGCCGCTGGTTGTTGCGCGTCGCGTCGATCACCACCAGGGCCTCGACCCGGTCGGGGCGGCGCAGGGCGACCTCCTGCGCCAGGTTGCCGCCCATCGACTGGCCGATCAGGGTCGCGCGGTGCAGCCCCTCCCGGTCCATGACGGCCAACAGGTCCTCGACCAGCAGGTCCGCGGAAAAGCCCTCCACGCCCGCAGACCGCCCGTGGCCGCGGGCGTCCCAGGCGTAGAGGGCGTAGTCCTGATCGAATGCCCGATACTGCTCTGCGAACATGCGGTGGTCCAGCCCGGCGCCGTGGAGGAAGAAGAGGGGCCGGCCGGACCTGCCGTTGGTGAAGTAATACAAGGTACCGCCTTGGACTGTGAGGGTCCGCTCCTGCATCGGGTGCACCTCCCGTGCTTCCACCCAGCTGCTTCCGTTGCAAGGATTCCCTTCGGTACTGCGGTGCCGCCCTCCTCCAGGGCGGCCTACACCTCCTCCCGCAGGAGCCGGTCTGCCCGCAGCAGGCCGGCGCCCTGTGCCGACACGTGGATTTGGGGCAGCCACTCGGCGGTGTTCTTCAGGTGAGCCCGCACGGCGGCGGGGGTGAGCTCGGGGCGGGCGGAGAGCAGCAAGGCGGCCGCGGCCGTTACGTGCGGGGCGGCCATGGACGTGCCGCTCATGTAGCAGAACTTGCCCTTCGGGGCCAGCGAGAAGAGGCCCGTGCCCGGCGCCACCAGGTCGACCTCGGGCCCGCGGCTGGAGAAGCGGGCCAGCCGGTCGCGCCGGTTGATGGCCGCCACTGCCAGCACCTCGGGGTAGAGCCCCGGCGTATCCACCCCGCCGCCGCGGCCGTCGTTGCCGGCGGCGCCCACGAGGAGGATGCCGTTCTTCTCCATGGTGCGGATGGCCTCCGCCAGCTGGTCGCTGGCCCGGCGGTCGGTGCCGAAGCTCAGGTTGATGATCTCGCAGCCCTCCGCGAGGCACCAGGTGAGGCCCGCCACGATGTCGCGGATGCGCCCGTACCCCTGCCGGTCGAAGATCTTCACCGGCCGGATGCGCAGGGGCGGGGGCCAGATCGGCCGCTGCCCGCAGACGGCGCCTGAGGCCACCGCCAGGATGCCCGCGATGTGGGTGCCGTGGCCGTGCTCATCCTGGGGCGGCTCGCCCGGCGAGAGCAGGTTGATGCCGGGGCCGAGCAGGTCGCGCAGGTACGGGTGCGTGAGGTCCACCCCGCTGTCCAGCAGGCCGATTTCGACCGGCCTGCGCCGCCTCCGGCGCAGCCGCAACAGCCGCCAGGCTTCCGGGAAGCCGGTCCGCCGGATGTGCCAGGGGGGTGACCGCCAGATCGTTCGGCCCATGCAGATCGCTCCTCCCGCCGGAGTCTCAACCATCATTACGGCAGGAGGGCGGGGACTGCTACTCCGCACCTTTACTTTTTATGGCATCGCTCGTATAATAGCAAAGTTGGAGTTCACGTGGTGGGCTCTCACTTTCGTGGGCACACTTCGCCTGAGGAGCGCGATGAGATATGAAGCGGACGGACCTGCGCAATGTGGCGATTATCGCCCACGTCGACCACGGCAAGACCACCCTGGTCGACGGCCTGCTCCGCCAGTCCGGCACCTTCCGGGCCAATGAGCAGGTCGCGGAGCGGGTCATGGACTCGCATGACCTGGAGCGGGAGCGGGGCATCACCATCCTGTCGAAGAACACGGGGATCACCTACAAGGGCGTCCGGATCAACATCGTGGACACCCCCGGCCACGCCGACTTCTCCGGCGAGGTCGAGCGGATCATGACGATGGTCGACGGCTGCCTGCTCATCGTCGACGCGGCCGAGGGGCCGATGGCCCAGACCAAGTTCGTGCTGCGCAAGGCCATGGAGGCGGGCCTGCAGCCGGTGGTGGTGATCAACAAGATCGACCGGCCCGACCGGCGCATCGCCGAGGTGGAGGACATGATCCTCGACCTGTTCATCGAACTGGGCGCCGACGACGATCAGCTGGAGTATCCGGTGCTGTACGCCTCCGGTCGCAAGGGCGTTGCCACCTGCCGGCTGGAGGAGGAGGGGAAGGACCTGCAGCCCATCCTCGACACCATCCTCGAGCGCATCCCCTGCCCGGAGGGCGACCCCGAGGCCCCCTTGCAGGCCATGGTGACCTCGCTGGACTACGATGAGTACGTGGGCCGGGTGGCCATCGCCCGGGTGCGGCAGGGCACCGTGCGGGCCGGCCAGCAGGTGGCGGTGGCCAAGCTGGACGGGTCTGTGGTCAAGTTCCGGGCGGCGCAGCTCTTCGGCTTCGAGGGGCTGAAGCGGGTGCCGATGGAGGAGGCCTCCGTCGGCGACATCATCGCCATGACCGGCCTGGAGGACGTGAACATCGGCGAGACGATCACCGACCCGGACCAGCCGCAGCCGCTGCCGCCGATCAAGGTGGACGAGCCGACGCTGCAGATGACCTTCCGTACCAATGATTCGCCCTTCGCCGGCCAGGAGGGCAAGTACGTCACCTCCCGCCACCTGCGGGCGCGCCTCTTCAAGGAGCTGGAGCGGAACGTGGCCCTGCGGGTGGAGGAGACCGACTCGCCGGATGTCTTCATCGTGTCCGGCCGGGGCGAGCTGCACCTCTCCATCCTTATCGAGACCATGCGCCGGGAAGGGTACGAGCTGGCCGTCTCCAAGCCCAAGGTGATCTTCCGGCACGACGAGGCGGGCAACCGGCTGGAGCCGCTGGAGCACCTGATCGTCGACGTGCCGGAGGCGTACATGGGCACGGTGATGGAGTCGCTCGGGACCCGGAAGGCCGAGATGACCAACATGATCAACCACGGCAACGGCAACGTGCGGCTGGAGTTCATCATCCCGGCGCGCGGGCTGGTGGGCTTCCGCTCCGACTTCCTCACCATGACCCGGGGCTACGGCATCATGCACCACGTCTTCCACGGCTACGGTCCCTACCGGGGCGACATTCCCACCCGCCTCCGCGGATCGCTCGTGGCCTCGGAGGCCGGCACGGCCACCCAGTACGCCCTGTACCAGATTCAGGAGCGGGGCACGCTCTTCATCGAGCCGGGCACCGAGGTCTACGTGGGCATGGTCGTGGGCGAGAACAGCCGGGGCCAGGATCTGGACGTGAACGTCTGCAAGACCAAGCACCTCACCAACATCCGGGCGGCGGGAGCCGACGAGAAGCTCCTCCTGGAGCCCCCCCGGAAGCTCACCCTGGAGGAGGCCCTGGAGCAGATCGGGGACGACGAGCTGGTGGAGATCACGCCGAAGTCGATCCGGCTGCGGAAGCAGTACCTCGATCCGGTGATCCGGGCCCGGGTCGCCAAGGGCAAGGAGATCAACGCCGAGGTGCTGCAGCGGCTGCAGCAGGGCCGGTAGCGGCGGGAACAAGGGCTGGGAACAAACGATTCGGACATGCGTAAGACCGCACCAACCCGGTGCGGTCTCAACTCTTTGGCGGGCGGCGCACACCTACAGACTGAACTCCCAGACGGCCTCGCCGTAATCGGGATGCGTGAAGGTGTAGGTGTAGGTGCCCTCCATCTTCTTGGCCAGGAACCCCAGCCAGCCGGTGACCGACTCGCCCTGCTTCAGGGTCCCCTGAAGGCGGGGAGAGCGCACGGCCGTTGCCTGCAGGTTGTACGGCGCGTTCTTCTCCTCGGGGGTCTGCACCTTGTGCTGTTCGGTGGGGTTCACCGTGTAGGCGGCGGCGCCGCTGTTCTCCACCGTCAGTTCGACCAGGACGTAGGTGTACCCGGGCGCCGGGGCCTGGCCCACGGCCTCGATCTTGCTCACGGTGACGGTCAGCGGTCCCACCTCAGCGGTGTCGCCCACCGCCAGAGGCCCGAGCTGGACCTTTTCGGCCGGTTCCGGCGCGGTCCCGCCGTTGCTCGGTGTATCCTGGCCGCCGCCCGCCGTACCGGTGGAGCCGGAGGCTCCGGAAGCGGGGGCTCCCGGGCCGGTCTCGTCGGCGTGCTTACCGCAGCCGGCCGCCACCACGGCCAGCAGGACCGCTGTCAGCCAGATCAGGAGCTTACGTTTCCTCACAGATATCCTCCTCTGCCAGCTACTGCTTCAAGCGGGGGTCGAGCGCGTCGCGCAGCCCGTCCCCGATGAAATTGATGGAGAGCACGGTCAGGAAGATCATCAGACCCGGCGGCAGCCACGTCCATGGCTTGGTCTGCAGTACGGCCATGTTGTTTGCCTCGCTCAGCATGTTTCCCCAGGTGGGGACCGGCTGGCTCACGCCGAATCCCAGGTAGCTGAGCCCGGCCTCCGCGAGGATGATGCCCGCGACCTCCAGCGTCGCGTTCACGATCAGCGGCGCCATCGCGTTGGGCAGCAGGTGGCGCAGGACCATGCGGAAGGGACCGACCCCGGCGGCCCGGGCCGCCTCTATAAAGTCGCGCTCGCGCAGCGAGAGGAACTCGCCGCGGACGAGGCGGGCCGGCACCGGCCAACTGAGGAAGACGATGGCGAACACCAGGTTCGAGACCGATGGGCCGCGGATGGCGACGATGGTCAGCGCGAACATCAGGAATGGGAAGGATTGGATGACGTCGACCAGCCGCATCAGCACGTTGTCCACCCACCCGCCGAAGTAGCCTGCGACAGAACCCACGAGGATGCCCAGGGTCATGTAAACGACGACCGAACCCAGGGCAATCGCCAGCGAGACCCGTCCGCCGTAGAGCAGGCGGGTGAGGTTGTCGCGGCCGGCGCTGTCGGTGCCCAGCGGGTGGCGGGCGCTGGGTGCGGCCCGTATGTACCGGATGTCGATCTCGTCACGCCCCCAGCCCAGCGTGGCCTGGGTGATGACCGGGGCGAAGAGGGAGACGAGGATCAGGATGAGGAGGATGGCCGCCCCGATCATGGCCGCGCGGTTGCGGACGAACCTCCGGAGGACCATCCGGGCGTACGAGGTCTCGTGCGGCACCAGACCGTCAAACTGGGGCTGGTTCGGATTCGGTTTTGGATGGGTGAGGGCCACGGGAGAACCTCCTTAGGCGTACCGGATGCGAGGGTCGGCGATGGCATAGAGGATGTCCGCGAGGAGATTGCCGAGGATGACGAGCAGGGCGAAGAACAGGTTCGTGGCCATGAGCACCGAGTAGTCGCGGTTGTTAACGGCCTCAAAGGTCAGAAGGCCCATGCCCGGGAAGGTGAAGACCTGCTCGATGATCACGGCCCCGCCGAAGAGAGCAGGCAGGCTGAAGCCGAAGAGGGTGATGACCGGGATGAGGCTGTTGCGGAACGCGTGCTTGTAGATGACCAGCCGTTCCGCCAGCCCTTTCGCGCGGGCCGTGCGCACGTAATCCTGCCGCAGCACCTCCAGCATCGAGGAGCGGGTGAAGCGGGCGTATGAGGCCATGTCCCGCAGCCCCAGGGTGACGGCGGGCAGGATCAGATGGTGGAGCACGTCCCAGAACCCGCCCCCTCCCGGGGTGTGGATGCCGTTCATGGGGAAGATGGGGAGCTTCACCGCGAAGAAGTAGATCGCCAGGAGGGCGGCGAAGAACGAGGGCAGGGAGATACCCATGAAGGCGAACGTAGTGGCCGCGTAGTCAATCAGCGAGTACTGGCGGGTGGCGGAGATGACCCCGATGGGGATGGCGATGGCCAGTCCGAACAGGAACGAGCTGCCGGTAAGCAGCAGCGTCCTGGGGATGGCCTGGGCCAGCATGTTGATCACCGGTTCCTGCGTGCGGATGGAGTATCCCAGGTTGCCGCTCAGCGTGGTCTTGAGCCAGCGGACGTACTGGACCGGGATGGGGTCGTTGAAGCCCATCTCTTCCATGAGCCGGGCCCGCAGCGTGGGGTCGATTCTCGGGCCGAAGAGGTACGCGTAGGGGTCTCCCGGTGCAGAGTGGATGATGACGAAGACGATGATGCTGACGCCAAAGAGAATCGGGATCGTCTGAAGCAGGCGCCGCAATAAGTACCGGCCCACCTGTCAATCTCCTTTCTTCCCTGCGGCGCGCGGCCCGGGGGATTCAGCCCCCCGGGCCGCCTGCCACAGGGTAGTCAGCCGATTACTCGGAGAGCCAGATTTCCTCGATGTTCCACAGGTAGCCCTGCGGGCCGGGCTTGAAGTTCTGCAGGCGCTCGTTGGCCGCCAGCAGGGTGTTCACGGCGTAGAAGATGTAGGCGGGAGTCTCCTCGGTCCAGTGCCGTGCCCACTCATGGTAGATCTCGATGCGCTCCTCGATGTCGTTGGTGGCCTTGCCGGCGGCGATCAACTGCTCGGACTTTTCAGTCCACCACTGGCTGTCGTTGAAACCTCCGGGCTCCGTGGCCGCCTTGTCCCACAGACCCGTCGGGTCGGGGTCGGAGTTGCCCAGCGAGAAGCCGATGAAGTACATGTCGAAGTCGCGGGCGGCGCGCTTCTCGTCCAGCGTCGGCCAGTCGTAGCCCTCCAGGTGGACCTCGATGCCGACCTCCTTCAGCCACTGCTGCACGACCGGCGCGGTGGCCTGGCGGACCGGGTTGCCGACGTTGGGATACAATAGCCGCAGCGACAGCTTCTTGCCGTCCTTGTAGCGGTAACCGTCGCTGCCGAGGACCCAGCCGGCCTCCTCCAGCAGCGCCCGGGCCTTGTCAGGATCGTACGGGTACTGCTCGACGTCCTCGGTGTAGGCCCAGGTGAGCGGATGGATCGGGCCGTACATCGTGGACGCGTGGCCGCCCATCAGGTTGTTGATGATCGCCATCCGGTCGATGGCATGGTTGATCGCACGGCGCACCCGCACGTCGGTGGTCGGGCCCATCTCGCCCTGGGCGTTGGGGCCGGTGTTGTAGACCATCTCCTGGAAGACCAGGTCGGCGAACTCGTGGATCTTCACGTGCGGCATGGCCAGGTACGCGTCCATCTCGTTGGGGCTGAACTCGACGTAGTCCAGCGTGCCGCGCTCCATCTCGCCGACGGCGACCTCCGCGGCGACGACGCGCCACACCACCTCGTCGATGTACGGCCGGCCTGCCCAGTAGTTGGGGTTGGCCTCGAGAATGGCGTACTGGCCGTCAACATACTCCTTCATACGGAAGGGGCCGTTGCCGTTGGGGTAGATGTTGTACGGGTCGTTGGCCGTGCCCCAGTCCTGCACGGGGATGCTGCCGTACTTGCTGCTGTCCAGGATGCCGTAGGCGAGGTTGTACAGGAACGGCGCGTTGGGCTGCTTCAGCTGGAACACGACGGTGTAGTCGTCTTCCGCGTAGAGGCCGGGCAGGTTGCCGGTGGTCACGATGCCCCGTTCGAAGTTCTCGGGCGTTTCGCCGCTGATGCCGTTGGCGTACTCCTCGTACCCGAGCACGTCCTCAAAGCCGGCGTCGCGCGGGCCGATGTACTTGGGATGCCAGATCGCCTTGTACGTGAAGACGACGTCCTTGGCCGTCACCGGGGTGCCGTCGAAGAACGTCACGCCGCGGCGCAGGTAGAAGGTCAGCTTCGTGTTGGTGTCGTCCCACTCCCAGTGCTCAGCCAGGGCGGGCACGGGAATGAAGCGCTCGTCGTACTTCCAGAGGCCCTCGTACAGACGGTCGGCGATGTTGGCGCCGTAGGTGTCATTGACGATGATCGGGTTGAAGGCCCCGATGGGCTTGTTCCACATGGCCAGGTTCAGCCTGCCGCCGCGGCGCGGCCAGTTCGGGTCGACGATGCTGATCGCCGTGGTGGCGGCATCGTACTCCACCTCAGCGCCGAAGGCCTCGCTCACGAAGCGCAGGGGAACCAGCGTGCGGCCGTCCTGAATGAAGGGGGCGGCGTCCAGGGTGCGGGCCTGCCCGTTCACGCGGGCGGTGGTGCTGCCGATGACCAGCTGGACCGTGGTGTCCCCCCGGGTGGCCGTGACCGTGCGGGTTGCCTCATCCCACGCCACGTCCGCGCCCATCTTCTCGAAGATGGCCCGGAAGGGAACGAAGACGCGGTCATTCACGTTCACGGGCTCAACGTCGAACGTGACCGGGTGGCCGTTGAACGTGACCGGGTATTTCACCTCCGGGCGAGCAGCCAGCGCCGGCATGGCCGCTGTCAGGACCATCACGGTGGTAAGAATGAGAACCAGGAATCGCTTCACGCAACCCATACCTCCTTCACGGTTTTTTGTGATCGGAGCCAACTGCGGGCAGACTTCCTTATCTCGATCTTGCGCCTTTCACCTCCAGGCGTGTATGGTGAGTCTTACTATTCGCACTCAATGACAAAAATCCTCTATTCGCTCACGACGGAGTAAACACAAAACTCTACGGCGGCGTGGGAGTGCGGGTGGCACGAACAGGAACCCGGCAGCCGGCAGTCGAAGAACTCAGAGGGCGCACCGATGCCGAAGGAGGAGTCAACCCGTGCGCGCGTACGACATCATCTACCGCAAGCGGATGGGCGCGGAACTCACCACCGAGGAGATCCGGGCCCTGATCAGCGGATACGTTTCCGGCGAGGTGGCGGACTACCAGATGGCTGCCTGGGCGATGGCCGTCTGCTTACAGGGCATGACGCCGCGGGAGACCGCCGACCTCACCATGGCCATGGCCGAATCCGGGGACCAGATCGACCTCTCGGCCATTCACGGCCGCAAGGTCGACAAGCACTCCACCGGCGGCGTGGGGGACAAGGTGTCGCTGGTCCTCGTGCCGCTGGTCGCGGCGTGCGGCGCGCCGGTGGCGAAGATGTCGGGCCGGGGGCTCGGCCACACCGGCGGCACGATCGACAAGCTGGAGTCGATTCCCGGCTTCCGGGTGGAACTCACCCCGCAGGAGTTCATCGACCAGGTGAACCGCGTCGGCTGCGCGGTGGCGGGGCAGAGCGGCAACCTGGTCCCCGCCGACAAGAAGCTGTACGCCCTGCGCGACGTGACGGCCACCGTGGATTCGATTCCCCTGATCGCGTCGTCCATCATGGCCAAGAAGATCGCCGGCGGCGCCGACGCGGTCGTGCTCGATGTGAAGACCGGCGCCGGCGCGTTCATGAAGGACCTGGATGAAGCTTTCCGCCTGGCGGAGATGATGGTGGCCATCGGCCGCGAGGTCGGCCGGGAGGTCGCGGCCATCATCTCGAACATGGACCAGCCGCTGGGCCACGCCGTCGGCAACGCCCTCGAGGTGGCCGAGGCCATCGAGACCCTGCGCGGCTTCGGCCCGAAGGACCTGGAGGAGATCTGCCTGCACCTCGGCGCCCAGATGCTGCGCCTGGCCGGGGTGGCCGAGGACGGCCAGTCCGCCCGGAAGATGCTGCTCAGGGCCCTCAGGGCCGGTCATGGCCTGAACAAGCTGATCGAGATGGTGGAGGCGCAGGGCGGCGACGCCAGCTACATCCGGCAGCCCGTCAAGCTGCCCCGGGCGCGGAGGATCGTGCCGGTCGTCTCCCCCGGGGAAGGCTATGTGCAGGCCATCGACGCGCTGGAGGTGGGGGTGGCCGCCCTGCTGCTCGGGGCGGGCCGCGAGACCAAGGAATCTGCAGTCGACCTGGCGGTGGGCGTCGTGCTGCGCAAGAAGGTGGGCGACCCGGTGGCGGCCGGCGAGGTGCTGGCCGAGCTGCACGTGAACTCGGAGAAGCGGCTGGCTGAGGCCGAGGCGCGGCTCGCAGGCGCCTACCGCATCGGGAAGGAGCGCCCGGAAGAGCCGCCGCTGGTCTACGGACTGGTCACGAGCAGCGGCACGGAACGCTGGGTGTGAGACGCGGAGCAGGAGGGGGCCATGGGATGCCGCCCTCCTGCTGTTTATGGCACTTTTGGCGCACGACATAGTGATTGTGCGCCATGGGCTGTATGGTCCTGCGACCAATGGTGCGTTCGGGTAAGTGCAGGTATCATAAGAACCAGGGGGAGTGAGCCATGCGCAGCCTGACGGCCAAGTTCATGGTAGGCATCACCGGCCTGGTCCTGGCAGTTCTCTTTATTTCGCTCTCGTGGGATTTTGCCTATCAGCAGCGGCAGGCCGACGCCGACCTGCTGGCCAAGGCCAGCCTGGTCGCGAAGCAGCAGCAGGCGACGCGCGCGTTCATCTCCCGGTCCAGCGGGGACGAGTTCGTGCACGGCGGCGAGGCACGGCCCCTGGAACCGGCCGAGGTCGGCCAGGGGGTGAGCCACATCTTCGCGGACCTCTCCCGGTCGCAGGTGAAGCAGACCAACCTGAATCCGCGTATCCCCCAGAACGCGCCGGACGACTTCGAACGGGCCGCGCTGGAGTACTTTATGGAGGACGAGAGCCACAACGAGGTCTGGCAGCGGGTGACCCTGGATGACGGCACGCCGGCCTTCCGCTACGTGATGGCCCTCAGGGCCGAGGAGTCGTGCCTGCGCTGCCACGGCGAACCCAGGGGCGAGCTGGACCAGACCGGCTACCCGAAGGAGGGGCTCGCCCTGGGCGATGTGGCCGGGGCCATCAGCGTGATCCTGCCCATGCGGGAGACCCTCGCCATGGCCCGGACCGAGTCCATACGGCTGGCGTTTCTCCTCGTCTTCCTGGCGCTGCTCTGTTTCGTCCTGATCTGGCTGATCCTCTACCGGCAGGTGGCCACGCCGCTGGCCGACCTGGCCGAAGTGGCCACGCACGTGGGCATGGGCAACTTCGTCATCAGCCGGGAGCGGCTGCAGGCCCTGAAGGCCAACCAGGAGACCGCCGTGGTGGCCCATGCGTTCGAGCAGATGTCGGGCCGCCTGCAGGAGCTGTACGCCGGCCTGGAGCGGAAGGTGGCCGAACGCACCCGGGAGCTGGAGGAGGCCAACCGCCAGCTGGAGCGGGCCTCGCGCTACAAGTCGGAGTTCCTCACCACGGTCTCCCACGAACTGCGCACACCGCTCACCTCGATCATCGCCTTCACGGAACTCCTGCTGAACGACCAGCGGCTGGCCCCGGAACAGCGGGAGTCGCTGACGGAGGTGCTGGAGTCGAGCCAGAAGCTGCTGAACATGATCACCAACCTGCTGGACTACTCCCGCCTGGAGGCCGGCAAGGTGAAGCTGTTCCGGGAGATGCTGGACGTGCGCGACCTGATTCGCGACGCGGCGCGCACCGTGCATCCCCTGGCGGAGAAGAAGGGAATCGAGCTCACCGTCGACTGCGCGGCTGAGGCGCCGCTGGTCCATGCCGACCCGCTGCGGATTTCGCAGGTGCTGCTCAACCTGCTGGGCAACGCGGTCAAGTTTACGCCGGAAGGCGGCCGGGTGGCGGTGGAGTGCCGGGCCGATGCGCGCGAGGTGTACGTCACCGTGCGCGACACGGGCCCCGGCGTGCCTGAGGAGGAGCAGGAGCTCATCTTCCAGGCCTTCACCCAGGGCGGAGGGCGCCCTGAGGGCTGGGGGCTGGGCCTGCCCCTCTCCGCCTCTCTGGTTCAGGCGCACGACGGCCGCATCTGGGTCGAGTCGGAGCCCGGGCACGGCGCAGCGTTTACCTTTACATTACCGATCTGGATGGAGTGAGGGAGCGGTTTCGATGACGCAGACGAAGAAGCGAATCCTGGTGGTCGACGACGACCCGAAGATCCTGAAGGCTCTTGACCAGGCGCTGCAGCAGGAGGGGTATGAGGTCTACCGCGCCGAGGACGGCCTGGAGGCCCTGGAGATGGCGCGGAAGGTGAAGCCCGACCTGATGATCCTGGACATCATGCTGCCCAAGATGGACGGTTTCGAGGTGCTGGCGCAGCTGCAGTCGACGGGCAGCCCCCCCACGCTTATCCTCTCCGCGCGGGGGGAGGAGATGGACAAGGTCGTCGGCTTCAACGTGGGCGCGGACGACTACCTGGTCAAGCCCTTCCGGCTTTCCGAACTGCTGCTGCGGGTCCGGGCGATCCTGCGCCGCACGTCCGGCGCCGCGCAGCCCGTTGACGAAGACCGCCCGCTGAAGTTCAAGGACATCGAGATCAACCGCTCCTCACGCACGGTCGTGGTGCGGGGCGAGGCCGTGGAGCTGACGCCGAAGGAGTTTGACCTGCTCTGGCTGCTGGCCAGCCACCCCGGGCACGTCTTCAGCCGCGAGGCCATCCTGCAGCGGGTCTGGCACTCCGAGTACTCCGGCGATGAGGCCGCCCTCACCGTGTGCGTGCGCCGGCTGCGCGAGAAGATCGAGCGCGATCCCGGCCATCCGGAGCTTGTCAAGACCATTTGGGGCATTGGTTATAAGTTTGATGGATAACCTTTAGGATTACTTTGGTCCAAGTTAGGTTTGCGAAAGGACCGCGAAAGGATCGCGAAAGAAACGGGCGCTACCCTTGAGGTAGGAAATATCTATTCCACCCTCAGGGGGGTGCCCGACTTGACACACCTCTGCTACGCTGCTGGCCTGCAGCTGCTCTCGTGGTCGCTGGGCCTCGCGGTGACGCTGGTCTTGCTGGACAGCCGCAGCGGCCTGGTGCGCGATCACCCGCCGCTGGGGTGGCGCGTCGCGGGCATGCTGCTCGGTCCGCTCGCCGCCCTGAGCTTCGCCGCGGTGCTGCTGGGCGATGCGCCGCGCTGGGTGTCGCTGGGCCTGGCGCTCCCCTACACGCTCATGGCCCTGGCGGCCAGCTGGGTCTGGTACCGGGGCGCGGCGGCCGGTCTGCGGCGTCAGCGGGAGCGGGAGGCGGCCGTGCTCGGCGTGCTCGCAGTGCTGTTCGCCAGCCTGGCGCAGACGGGCGGGGACGGACCACCGGTGCTGTCGCTGGCCGCGTCGCTGGGCAGCGCAGCCCTGGTGGGCGGCCTGGGCATTCTGGCCCTGTGCGGCGCGCTGGGCGGCCGGCGGGATGAGGTGGAGGTGGACCCCAACTGCGACGGCATCCCGATCCGGGTGGCGGCCACCGGACTCGGCATTACCCTCCTCGCCGCCTCCGACGTCGGGAGAGCCCTGCTCACGGGCGAAGTGGCGCTGCCGACCTTGTTGGGGCTCTGGCTGGGCTGCTCGCTCCTGGTCCCGGTCCTGCTGCTGGCGGCGGGCCGCCGTCTGGCAGCGTGGAACAGGCCGCTGCTCTGGTGCGCAGCCTGGCTGGCCGTGGTGGTGGGGCAGCTGGCCCTGCAGACAAGCCTGGTCGCATGAATCATAAACGACAAACCGCCTGCCGGATGGGCAGGCGGTTCTTTTTCTGTCTCAGGCGTTGACAGGGAAGTGGCACGCCACGGAGTGGCCATCCTCGACTTCGGTCAGCTTCGGATCCTCCGTGCGGCACCGCTCCTGCGCATACGCGCATCTATTCTGGAACCGGCAGCCGGGGGGCGGGTTGACCGGGCTGGGCGGGTCGCCCTCCAGCAGGATGCGCTGCCGGGTGGTCTCGACCTTCGGATCGGGGATCGGCGCAGCGGAGAGGAGCGCCAGGGTGTAGGGGTGCATCGGCCGCTCGTACAGCCTGTCGCTGTCTGCCAGCTCGACGATGCGGCCCAGGTACATCACCGCGATGCGGTGGGAGATGTGCTTGACCATGGAGAGGTCGTGGGCGATGAACAGGTAGGCCAGCCCCAGCTGTTGCTGCAGGTCCTCCAGGAGGTTGACGACCTGCGCCTGAATGGAGACGTCCAGGGCCGAGATGGGCTCGTCGCACACGATGAACTGCGGTTCCACCGCCAGTGCCCGGGCGATGCCGATGCGCTGCCGCTGACCGCCGGAGAACTCGTGGGGGAACCGGTTGGCGTGCTCGGGCAGGAGGCCGACCAGGTCCAGCAGGTGGTAGATGCGCTCCATACGCTCCTTGCCCGAGGCCAGGTTGTGGATGTCAAGCGCCTCGCCGATGATGTCCGCGGCGGTCATCCGCGGGTCCAGGGAGGCGTAGGGGTCCTGGAAGATCATCTGCATCTTGCGGCGGTACGGCAGGAATTCGGACTGGGAGAGGTGGAGGATCTCCTGCCCCTCGAAGTAGACCTCGCCTGCGGTGGGTTCGTAGAGACGGAGTAGGGTGCGGCCCACGGTGGTCTTGCCGCAGCCCGACTCGCCCACCAGGCCCAGCGTCTCGCCGGGGGCGATGGCGAAGGAGACGTCGTCCACCGCCTGCACCGCGCCCACCTGGCGCGGAACCGGGAAGCCGCGGGTGATGGGAAAGTGCATCTTGAGGCCCTTGACCTCGATCAGGGGAGTTGCCTGCTTGGTCACGCCTCATTCACCTCCTGCGGGAAACGGACAGGCGGTGCGTCCGGGTGCAGGAGCCAGCACGCCGCCCGGTGTTCGTCGGAGATTGTGGTCACGTCGGGCGCCTCCTCCGCGCAGATGTTCATCGCATAGGGGCAGCGCGGGTGGAACGGGCAGCCCGAAGGCGGCTGGAGCATGTTGGGCGGGGAGCCGGCGATCGCCTCCAGCCGGCCGCCCTTCGCGCGGTCCAGCCTGGGAACGGCCCTGAGGAGCGCCCAGGTGTAGGGATGCTTGGGCTGCTCGAAGATCTCCTCCACCGTGGCCACCTCGGCAACGCGGCCGCCGTACATGACGGCCACACGATCGGCCATGCCGGCGACGACGCCGAGGTTGTGGGTGATGAGGACGACGGAGGTGTTCAGCTCCTTCTTCAGCCGCTTCAAAAGGTCCAGGATCTGCGCCTGAATGGTCACGTCCAGGGCGGTGGTGGGCTCGTCGGCGATGACCAGCCGGGGGTTGCAGGCCAGGGCGATGGCGATCATCACGCGCTGGCGCATGCCGCCGGAGAATTCGTGCGGGTACTGCTTCAGGCGGCGCTCGGCTTCAGGCACGCCGACGAGGTTGAGCAGCTCCACGGCGCGCGCGTCGGCTTCGGCCCGGCTCAGGCCCAGGTGCTGCATCATGCCCTCCCTGAGCTGCAGGCCCACCGTCAGCGTCGGGTTGAGGCCGGTCATGGGGTCCTGGAAGACCATGGCGATCTCCTTGCCCCGGATCTTGCGCATCTCCCGCTCCGGGAGGCTGATCAGGTCAACGCCGTCGAAGATGGCCTTCCCTTCAATGCGGGCGTTGTCGGCCAGCAGGCGCATGACGGAAAGCATGGTGACGCTCTTGCCGGAACCGGACTCGCCGACGACGGCGAGGCACTCGCCTTCCCGGACGGTCAGGTTGACGTCGCGGACGGCCTGAACGTCACCGGCGTATGTCTTGAACGTTGTGCGGAGTCCTTCGATGGTGAGAATCGGGTTCATGGCCGTCCCTCCTTATCGGCGGAGTTTCGGATCGAGCGCGTCGCGCAAGCCGTCGCCGATGAAGTTGAAAGCCAGCGAGACGATGATGATGGCCGCGGCGGGGAATGCCAGCTGCCACGGGTAGGAGCGCAGCCCCTCGAAGCCGTTGGAGGCCAGCACGCCCCAAGAGGCCATCGGCGCGCTGACGCCCAGGCCGATGAACGACAGGAACGCTTCGGTGAACATCGCCCGCGGAATCGAGAAAGTCAGCTCGACCACAATCGGCGCCATGGCGTTGGGGATCAGGTGGCGCAGGACGAGCCGCTTGCGGTTCGCGCCGAGGGCCCGTGCCGCGAGCATGAACTCCTGCTCCTTCAGCGAGAGCACCTGCGCCCGCACCAGCCGCGCCATGCTGGTCCAGTAGACGATGCCGATGGCGATGAAGATCGAGGTGAGCCCCTGGCCCATCAGCACCGCCAGCAGAATGACGTAGATCGTGAGCGGGATGGTGTCGATGATGTCGACGATGCGCATCATGATGTTATCCCACTTGCCGCCGAGGAGGCCGGCGGTGGCGCCGTAGGTCACGCCCACCACCAGCTGAAGCAGGCCCGCGAAGAAGGCCACCGCCAGCGAGATGCGGCCGCCGTACAGGGTGCGCTCGAACAGGTCGCGCCCGTGCGAGTCAGTGCCGAACCAGTGCTGGGCTGAGGGGGGCTGGTCCCGCATCGCCAAGTTCTGCGTGGTCGGGTCGTGCGCAGTGAGCAGGGGCCCGATGAAGCAGGCGATGAGGAATATCACCAGGGTGATCAGCCCCAGCACGGCCATCGGGTTGGCCTTGAAGCGGCGCCAGGCGTCGGCGGCAAAGCTGATCGGCGGCGTGGAGATGTGCTCGGCGGACGCCTGGCGGTCGGGGAGCGGTGCGAAGCGCTGGTCAACAGGAACCGCCATGGACTACCCCTCCTTCTCCAGACGTACGCGCGGATCGATGAACGCCAGCACGATGTCCGCGATCAGCGTGAAGCCCACCAGCAGCAGGCAGAAGAAGACCGTCATGCCCAGCGTCACCGTGTAGTCGCGGTTGGTGATGGACTGCACGAACTCCCGGCCGATGCCCGGGATGCCGAAGACGTTCTCCACGATGAAGCTGCCGGTCAGGATGCTGGCCGTCATCGGCGCCAGCGAGGCCACCACGGGTACCATGGCGTTCTTGATCATGTGCCGGTAGACGATTACCAGTTCACGGAGCCCCTTGGCCCGCGCGGTGCGGACGTAGTCCTGGTTGATGACCTCCAGCATGCTGGACCGGGTGAGCTTCACGATCCAGGCCAGGTTGTAGCTGGACAGGGCGAGAATCGGCAGGACGATGTACCGCAGTTGCCCCCCGCCCCAGGTGGCCGATGGGAACCAGCCCAGCTTGTACGCGAAGACGTATTGGAGCACGCCCGCGATGACGAAACTGGGCGCCGCTGCCGTCAGAATGGCGCCGCCGGATATGGCGCGGTCGCCGATGGTATTGTGATTCATCGCGCCCAGGATGCCCAGGGGGATGCCAACGACGATGGAGAGCAGCAGCGAGATGCCGCCCAGTTTTGCCGAGATCGGGAAACCGCGGTTGATGACGTCGTTGACCGTCAGACCCTTATACTTGAAGGACGGACCGAGGTCCCACACAATGACGCCCTTTACGTAGTCCAGATACTGCTCGTGCAGCGGCTTGTCCAGGTTGTACCGCCGTTCCAGGTTCTTCAGGATCGCCTCCGGCACGTTCCGCTCCGAGCTGAAGGGGCCGCCGGGCAGGGCCCTCATCAGGAAGAACGTCGCGGTCACCACGAAGAAGGCGACCAAGAACATCGTAATTATGCGTTGCATCAAGTAGCGGGCCATCGTATCCCTCCATCTCATCAGGACGAATATTTGGGAAGCGCCACCGCGGTGAGCCACGGTGGCGCTTCCTGCACCGTCCTGGTTGCCGGGCTACTGCTTGATCGAGGCGTCCCGCAGGTTGAGCGGCGAGGTCAGGGGCATCGACCAGCCCTCAACATCCTCGGAGACCATGATGACCCGAGTGTAGAAGTAGATCGGGATGATCGGCATCTCGTCCATCAGAAGCGCTTCGGCGTCGTGCATGGCCTTCATCCGCTCAGCCTGGTCGGCGCTCCGCTTGGCGGTCTGGACCAGGTTGTCGTACTCGGGGTGGCCCCAGTTGGTGTCGTTGTTGCCGCCGCCGGTCACGAACATGTCGATGAAGGTCATCGGGTCGATGTAGTCGCCGATCCAGCCGGCGCGGGCGATCTCGTAGTCACCGCTGCTGCGGCTGTCGAGGTAGACGCCCCACTCCTGGTTGGTCAGCTCCACGTCGATGCCCAGGTTGTTCTTCCACATCTCCTGGATGGCCTCGGCGATCTTCTGGTGGGCCTCGGAGGTGTTGTACAGGATGGTCAGCTTCGGGAAGCCCTCACCGTTGGGATAGCCGGCCTCGGCCAGGAGCTGCTGGGCCTTGGCCACGTCCTCGGCGAAGAGGTCGCCGGCATTCTTGCGGAAGTCCTTCTCGGGACCCGTCTCATCCGGAATGCCGGGGGAGACCAGTGCGTAGGCGGGCATCTGACCGCCCTTGGTGATCTCGTTGACGATCGCGTTGCGGTCCATGGCGAGCGCCAGCGCCTGGCGGACTCGCTTGTCGTTCAGCGGCTCCTTCTCCACGTTGAGGAGGTAGTAGTACACGCCCAGGTCAGGCAGGATCAGCAGCTCGTTGGGGTACTCTGCCTTCAGGCGGTCCAGCTCGGCGATGTTCACGCCGGACTCCACGATGTCGAGCTCACCGGTCTCGAACATGGTGGTGACGGTGGACTCCTCCTCGATCAGGTAGAACTCGATCTTGTCCAGCTTGACCTCGTCAGCGCCCCAGTAGTTGGGGTTCTTCTCCACGACGACCTTTTCCTTATCGGTCCAGCTCACGATCTTGAACGGGCCGTTGCCGACGGTGGTCTCCGGGTTGCGGAACCAGGCCTCGGGGTTGGCCTCAACGCTGGGCCGGTGGACGGGGTAGTAGGTGTGGAAGGAGGTCAGGGACAGGAAGTACGGCGCGGGCGCCTCGAGCTCAACCCGGAGGGTCTTCTCGTCGATGGCCGTGGCGCCGAAGTTCTCGGCGAGCCGCTCAAACTCGGCCGCGATCTCCTCGTCGCTGGCGTTCTCCCACTTGGGGTCGCTCGTGAAGGTGTTCATCTCCTCGGCGCCCTTGATGTAGTACAGCTGGTAGGCGTACTCGGAGGCCAGCAGCGGGTCGAGGGCGGACTTCCAGGCCCAGACGAAGTCCTCGGCGGTCAGCGGGTCGCCGTTGGACCACTTCAGGCCGTCACGCAGGTAGAAGGTGAATACTGTAGCGTCATCGTTGACATCGTAACGCTCGGCCGCGCCCGGAATGGCGTTGCCATCCTCATCCAGCCGCATGAGGCCCTCCCACAGGGCGATCTGGACGTGGGCCTCAGGAAGGCCGGTGGTGACCCGGGGGTCGAGCGAGGGCGGGTTCGTACCGATGTTCATCCGGATAACCATCTCATCCGGAGCCGTTGTGGACTGTCCGGAACAACCGACGGCTGCCAGCATCAGCACAGCCAGCATGCCTGCGACGAAACGACGCATAGTGTGTAAACCTCCCTCAGCGCTTCTCTGTCTCTGTGTCGTCTGGTTCCCGAACTCTCATGGGATCGCGGTCGCCTGTCTGGCCGGTGTCCTCTGTTCACCTCCTCACCTTCACATCGGCACCGACCGAAACCCTAAATATAGAAGATTTCCACCAGTTCAGCAATAGGGCCAATCTCTCACCCTAACGCTTTACCTGGGGAAAACACCAAAGTACTTCTGTTCGAGAATCTATATCTCCTCTGCCCGAAACAATATCGCGCTAGAAGTTTGATTAACGGCATTAAAAGAAGAGGGAAAAATAAGAGGATCGACTACTCGTCGATCCTCTGTTTCCGGTGTTTGGTAACAAGCCGCTCTGTCAGCCAGGCCGCCCGGGCGGCGCCCAGGCTCAGCAGGGCGCCCAGCGCGAGGATGACCAGCACGATCAGGAACAGCGGCAGGGCCGCACGCAGGGCCTCCAGCGGTCCGACCCCGAAGACCCGGCCGATCCACCAGAACCCGACACCGGCGGCGATCACCCCCATGACCGCCGCGGTGATGCCCATCTGCCGGTGAACGCGCGCCTGCACCTCACGCTGCAGATCACGCCCCTCTGGGGACACCCTCCATCCACCCCCTGTGCGCCTAGACGGCCTCCACGGCCCGGATCTCCGGCACCTGCTGCCGGACGGCCCGCTCAATGCCCATCTTCAGGGTCATCGTCGACATCGGGCAGCCGCCGCAGGCGCCCATCATGCGGACGCGAGCCACGCCGTCCTCCACGGAGACCAGTTCCACCTCGCCGCCGTCCATCCGAATCGCGGGCCTAATCAGATCCAGCGCCCGCTCGACGCGCTCAAACAAGGTCTCTTCAGCCATTCATTCTGCCATTCATTCTCACCCCCGGTTCGGTGCAACTGACGGACACCAAGGCTTCGGACGCTTGACAGGATAAGTGTAACATAGCGGCGCGGTACTGAAAAGCCAGTCATACTGAGGGTTCATGCTGGGCAATAAGGTGACGCACCTGGGCGATGAGCACCTCGAGCCCGGGCTTGTTGTGTGCCCCCTCCGGAATGATGACATTGGCGTAGCGCTTGGTCGGTTCGACAAAGGCCTCGTGCATGGGCTTGACGGTTGAAAGGTACTGGTTGATCACCGAGTCCAGCGTGCGCCCCCGCTCGTTGATATCGCGCACGATGCGGCGCAGGATGCGCACGTCGGCATCGGTGTCCACGAACACGCTGAGATCGTACAGAGCCCTGAGCTCGGGGTTCTCCAGCACCAGCACGCCCTCGACGACGATGATCGGCGCGGGCTCGATCCGCACCGTCTCGGACTCGCGCAGGTGGGTGGAGAAGTTGTACACCGGCCGCTCGACCGCCCTGCCGGCCTTCAGCGCCTTCAGGTGGGCGATGAACAGCTCGTTGTCGAAGGCGTCGGGGTGGTCGTAGTTCAGCGCGGCCCGTTCCTCGTAGGTCAGGTGGCGGTTGTCCTTGTAGTACGCATCGTGGGGCAGCAGCGACACGTCATCCGGAAAGGCGGCGGAAATGCAGTTGGCAATGGATGTCTTGCCGGAACCGGTGCCCCCGGCGATCGCGATCACTGCCCTCGGGACTGGCATAGAGATAACCTCCTTACAGAAGTGCAAGCGGAAGCCCGAAGTCCCCGTACGATTATCGCCCAGGGGTGGGGAAGACTCAAGGGTCAGGCAGGCGCGGCGCACACAGGCGCAGCGGTTGGCCAACTGTTGGAGCGACAAAGTTGAAAATCCGGGTGGAATTCGGTAGGCTATCCAGCAGAGGCCATTCCCCTTCGCCAACATCTGGCGTCATAAAGAATGGAAAGGAAACTTTGAGGTTGAGTTAGGAGGGTTTGCACATGGCTTTCCAGCTTCCTGCGCTTCCGTATCCGACGAACGCCCTGGAGCCGTACATCGACGCCCAGACGATGGAGATCCACCACGGCAAGCACCACGCCGCGTACGTCAATAACCTGAACGCGGCCCTGGAGGGGCATGCCGACCTGCAGAACAAGTCGATCGAGGAGCTGCTGCGGAACATCGACAGCGTGCCTGAGGCCATCCGCACGGCCGTGCGGAACAACGGCGGCGGCCACGCCAACCACACCCTGTACTGGGAGATCATGACCCCCGGCGGCGCCAAGGAGCCCAGCGGCGAGCTGGCCGAGGCGATCAAGGCGGCCTTCGGCTCCTTCGAGAGCTTCAAGGATGAGTTCGCCAAGGCCGGCGCCGGCCGGTTCGGCTCCGGGTGGGCCTGGCTGGTGGTGACCAAGGACGGCAAGCTGGCCGTGTACTCCACCGCCAACCAGGACAGCCCGCTGATGCAGGGCGACACGCCCATCCTGGGGATGGACGTGTGGGAGCACGCCTACTACCTGAAGTACCAGAACCGCCGGCCGGAGTACATCCAGGCCTTCATGAACGTCATCAACTGGGACAAGGTGGCGGAGCGGTACGCGGCCGCCAAGAAGTAGCCACATAGCAGCGTCCTGACGGCGACCCGGCGGCGGGTCGCCGTCAGAGTATGCCGTGCATTCCGTCGCGCCATACTAAGCGCGAAGGAGGCGGAGCGGCATGGAGCATGACGCCCTTGCGGGCAGCGGTCCCGCCGGCGAGCGCCGGCTGACCGATCAGGAGCTGATGTTTGTAGGCCGCGCGCTGGACGGCGAGCTGCTGGCCCTGAAGAAGAACCACCATTACGCGGATGAGATGACGGACGAAAACGCCCGCCAGCTGATGCGGGAGCATGCCGACATCCACCACCGGAGGATCAACATGCTCCTGGCGCTGCTGGAGGCGCCCGGGGACATCACCAAACACGCGAAGCTCTTGCTGCAGTCGGGGGAAGGGGTGCGGCGACGTGCGGATGACTGACGCGGACCGTCTGCGCGACTGCCTCTGCAGCGCGAGGGAACTGGCGAAGCTCTACGCGGAGGCGGCCCTGGAGGCCAGCAACAACGGCGTGCGGGAATTCTTCCTGGGCATGCACGGAGAGGAGACCCACAACCAGGAGGTGCTGTTTCACTTCCTGCACACCAGGGGCGAGTACCCGACCCGGGCAGCGGCCCCCGGTCAGATTGCAGAGGTGCGCCGGCGCTATGCGGAGCAGTACCGCAGACTGGGGCTGACCGACGCCCCCTCGTTCCGCCGGTACCACACGGCAGACCCGACGATGCACCCGGCCGCCGCGCAGGCTCCAGAGCACTTCGAACGACACTGATTTCAGGCGCCTCTTGTGCCCCTGCCCGGAGGTACAGGAGGCGCCTGCTTCGCGCGCGGGGGGACCCGTGTTAATATGTAGCCGGAGGGAGGGAGCGAACGTGGCCAGGATCCGCGTCGGCACCTGTGCCTGGTCCGATCACGAGGCGTACTACCCGCCCGGCCTGCCGCCGCGCGAGCGGCTGTCGTATTACGCGCGCCATTTCTCTATTGTAGAGGTTGACAGCACCTTCTACCGCCTGCAGCCGGCCAAGTGGTTCGCCAGCTGGGCGGAGCGCACGCCGCCCGATTTCCGGTTCAACGTGAAGGCCTACGGCGCCATGACGAAACACCACCGGGAGCCCCGTCCGGGTGAGGAGGACGTGGTCGAGGTGTTCAGGCGGTTCGCCGCCTCGGTGGCGCCGCTCAGGGAAGCCGGGAAGCTGGGCGCGCTCCACTTTCAGTTTCCGCCCTGGTTCACCTGCACGCCGGCCGCGCGCGAGTGGGTGCAGTTCTGCCGGGAGTTCTTCGCCGACGACCTGGTCGCGGTGGAGTTTCGGCACGTCTCCTGGTTCAGCGGGGAGAACCGCGCGGCCACCCTGGAGTTCCTGCGCCGCCTGCGCGCCGTGCACGTCGTCTGCGATGCGCCGCAGCTGGGCTCGGGCACGGTGCCCCGGGTGGTGGCGGTGACCGACCCGCGCCTGGCGATCGTCCGGTTCCACGGGCGCAACGCGAAGACGTGGTACATCCGCGGCACCACTTCTCAGCAGCGGTTCGACTACCTGTACAGCAGGGAAGAGCTGGCCGAGTGGCTGCAGCCGATCCGGGAGGTCCTGGCCCCCGCCGCCGCGGAGGTCCACCTGCTCATGAACAACAACCGATCCAACTACGCGGTGCGAAACGCGCTGGACCTGATGAGCCTGCTCGGCATGCCCACGCCGCCGCGCGATGCGCGCGGCGTGCCCCTGCCCCCTGAGGAGGCGCGGCGCCCGCAGCAACTGCGGCTGTTCTAGGAGGCCGACTTCTGTCACATTCATGTAACAGAAGTGGGACTCGTTCGCAAAATGGAGTGGCGTGGTGCAGAGGGATCAGGTAGAATAACTCTACCCATGACAGGTCAAAGGCAGAAAATTAGACAGAATATTTAGTCGTGAACAAAAGTGCCTTGGAAAAGGGGGCGGGATGAGCGGTGTCATGGCAGGCTGGCCTTGGCGCGCAGCCCCTCCGCACGGGGGATGACGAGGGGCGTCGCATCGTCCGCCGGCTGACGGCGGGCGACGAGGAAGCGCTGGGCATGATGATGGAATCCTTCGGAGGCGCGCTGTTGCAATACGCTCACCGCCTCGTCGGCGACAGGCACGCCGCGGAAGAGATCTGTCAGGATACCCTTTTCAAGGCGTGGCAGCAGGGGGAGGAGTTTGACCAGGACGGTCACCTGAAGGCCTGGCTCTTCCGGGTGGCGCGCCACCGCGCCATCGACTGCCTGCGGCGCCGGCGCGGGGTCGTGCTCGAGCCCTACGGGAACCAGACGGCGGACGAGGTGGTGCACCCCGAGGCCGAGGCGGAGCGGGCATGGCTGACGGAGGCGATCCTCGACGCCCTGGCGGAGCTGCCGCCGCCGTACCAGGCCGTCATCCACATGCGGTTCTTCCACGACATGGGCTACCGGGAGATCGCGGAGCAACTGCAGATCCCGATCGGCACGGTGAAGAGCCGGCTCAACTACGGTTTGAAGGGCCTCGCGCGCATTCTCCGCGCGCGGCGCATCGCCCAGGACCTGCTGGAGCACTAGCGCCGGCACGGCGGGCTGCGCGGCCTGGGCTTCCCGGCCGGGGTCGCTCTGCTATAATGGGGCAGAGACGGGTGCGCGGGGGACGCACCACGAGGAGGCCGGGTATGCCCGAGGGAGCACGGCTGCGCGCGGCGATCTTCGCAGCAGGGGACGTCTTGGATCTGGATCGGGTCAGGGGCCTGGTGGGCCATCCTGACCTGGTAATCTGTGCCGACGCGGGCCTGCGCCACGCGCAGGCGCTGGGCCTTCGCGTCGACCTGCTGCTGGGCGATTTCGACTCCCTGGACGAAGGCGCGCTGGCGGACGCCCGCGCCGACGGGGTGGCCATCGTCCAGGTGCCGGTGGAGAAGGACAAGACCGACAGCCACCTCGCTCTGGAGGAAGCGCTGCGCCGGGGGGCGACCGAGATCCTCCTGGTGGGCGGTTCGGGCTCCCGGCTTGACCACACCCTCTCCAACGTCCTTTTGCTGCCGGAGTGCCCGGTGCCCGTGACGATGACCGACGGCAAGAGCATCGCGCGGGCCCTGCGGGACGGCCAGTGGCTGGAGGTGCGGCGCGAGTCCGGCGCCTACCTCTCCCTGGTGCCGCTCAGCCCGGTCGTGACGGGCGTCTGCGTGAGCGGGGTGCACTGGCCCCTGGCGGATGCAGTCCTGCGCTGGGGCGAGTCGCTGGGCATCTCCAACCGGGTGGTCGAGCCCGTCGCCCGGGTCTCCATCGGCGAAGGGCGCCTCCTGGTCGTCCAGGCCCGGGACTGAATGAAAAACGCGTGCCATCCAGGTCAGCCTCTCCGGCGGACCTGGATTCCGTTATGCCCGGGCTTGTGCTACCATTGCAGCATGAACATCAAACTCTTCGCCTTCGATCTGGATGGAACGCTGCTGGACCGGGCAGGGCGCATCTCTGCGGAGAATCGCCGCGCGGTGGCGGCGGCCCGGGCCTCCGGGGCCGAAGTGGTCCTCGTGACCGGCCGGTCGTGGCGTTTGACCCTTCCCTATTACCGGGAACTGGGGCTGACCGGGCCGGCGATCTGCTACCTGGGCGCCCTCATGGTGGAAAACGGGTCGGGCTGGATCGGGTACCACCGGCCGCTGGTGCCGGAGGCCTGGGTGAAGCTGCGCCGGCTGGCCCTGGCGGAGGGCCTCTCCATCACCGCGGTCTCGGCCGCGGATCAGGCCGTGTTCGGCTCGCAGCTGCCGCCGAAGGACCTGATGGCCAATGACACCGCCTTCGGCACGGAGCCGCCCGATGACTTCGCGTACTGGGACGAATGGAACCCCTACACCGAGATCGACCCCGGGCTGCACCGGTGCACCTCGCCGCCCACGATGGCCGCGGTCTACGGCGACCGGGCCGTCGCGCGGGTGCTGGAGGCGTTCCCGGAAGGGCTTCCGGCCTCGCAGTTCGACCTGACCGACCGCCACCCCGGCGAGACGGTGCTGCACGTGTGGCACGAGGAGGTCGACAAGGGGCGGGCCCTGGCGCGGTACTGCCAGCGCCGGGAAATTCCCCCTTCGGCGGTGATGGCCGTGGGCGACACCACGGTCGACGTGTCCATGCTCCGCTTCGCCGGGATCGGCGTCGCCGTGCCCGACGGCCACCCGAGGGCCCTGGAGGCGGCGGACTGGATCGCCACGCCCCTCGAGGCCGTCGAGCGGGTCCTGGGCGCACGGGGGTGACGGGATGCGCCGGCTCGCGAACGCCCTGCGGCTCGGCTGGGGGAAACGGGTCCTGCCAGGCCGGTTGCGGCGCGCCCTGCCTCCGGGCGGGCGCGCCATTCTGGCCGCGCTGGCCGGGGCGGGGCACGAGGCGGTGCTGGTCGGCGGGGCGGTGCGCGACCTGCTGCTGGGGCTGACGCCTCAGGACTGGGACGTGGCCACCAGCGCGGGCCCGGACCAGATTCGCGCGCTCTTTCCCGGGGGGCGCCTGGTGGGCGCCGCCCGGGAGACCGGCACGGTGCTGATTCCCCGGGGCGGCACCACTTACGAGGTGACACCCTACCGGGCCGGAAGCCTGGCCGGCGACCTGGCCCGGCGCGACTTCACCATCGACGCGATGGCCCTCACCCCTGCCGGTCGGCTGATCGACCCGATGGGGGGCAGGCGTGACCTGGCGGCGGGGGTGCTGCGGGCCTGCGGCCGACCCGAGGACCGGCTGGAGGAGGACCCGCTGCGAATGCTGCGGGCGGTGCGGCTGGCGGCGCAATTCGATCTGACCCTGGACCCCGCGCTTTCCCGGGCGATCGCCGCGCAGGCGCCGCGCCTGCAGGCGGTGGCCCCGGAGCGGATCGGCGCCGAGTTCGGCCGCCTCCTGGTGACCGACCGGCCGGCGTGGGGCATGCAGCGGCTGCGGGAGCTGGGGCTCCTCGCCCAGTTTGCGCCGGAGTTGCTGGAGATGGTGGGGGTGGAGCAGAACCGGTACCATGCGTTCCCGGTCTGGGAGCACTCCCTGATGGCCCTGGCGCTGGTGCCGCCGGTCCTGCACCTGAGGCTGGCCGCCCTGCTGCACGACGTGGCCAAGCCACGCTGCCTCTCGGTGGATGAAGCGGGCGACCGCCACTTCTACCGGCACGAGGTGGTGGGGGCCGAGATGGCCGACGCGCTGCTGCGGCGGCTGCGGTTCGACAACGCAACCCGCGCCCGGGCCGTCCACCTGGTGCGCCGCCACATGGACCTGCACCTGGACGGCCCGGCCACCGATGCGGCCCTGCGCCGGATGGTGCGGCGCATCGGGGTGGAGCACCTGGACGACCTGGTGCAGCTTCGCCGGGCCGACCGGCTGGCCTCGGGCAAGCGGGAGGGCGACCTCGGGCCGGACACGATGGCCATCCTGGACGGCATCCGGCGGGTGCTGGCGGAGGACGCGGCCCTGAAGGTCACCGACCTGGCGGTGGACGGCCACGACGTGATGGCCGCCTTCGGCCGCGGACCCGGACGCTACGTGGGGCAGGTGCTGGAGGCCTTGCTGGAGGAGGTGCTGGAGCAGCCGGAGCGCAACCGGCGGGAGGTCCTGCTGCAGCGGCTGCAGGAGATGGCGGCGGGCGGCTGGAAAGGTTGCGGTTGAGGGCTGCGTGCGCAACGCCGGCAGATGCAGACAGATCGCAACAGGGGAGGCGGAACAGGTGAGGGAGACGGATTTGCTGGAGTGGACCGCGGGCTTCGTGCCCTGGAGCCAGTGGGTGCGGCCCGTGGCCGAGTCGAAGGTGGCCCTGGTGGCGACGGCCGGCGTATACCTGAAGCACGGGCTTCAGGAGCCGTACGATGAAGGACGCCCGGGCGGCGATCCCACCTTCCGGGAGTTTCCCGTCGTCGTCCAGTATGAGGACCTGGCCGTCTCGGAAAGCCAACAGGCTGCGGCTGAGGCCGATCTGAACCTGGTGTTCCCGCTGGAGCGGCTGCGGGCCATGGCGGCATCCGGGGCGATCGACGCCGTCGCGCCCTTTGCCTACAGCTTCAGTGGGGCAGTTGCGGATGCGCTGCCCCTGCTGGCCGGTTCGGGGCAGTCGGTGGCCTACCGCATCCGCCGCATGGGCGCGGACGTGGCCCTGGTGTGCGCCTCGGGCGAGACGGGCTGGCTGACCGCCTCCCTTGTGGCCCGGCTGATCGAGCTGGCCGGCGTGCCGACGGTGGTCCTGGCCGCCGGCGCGGACGGCCTGCGCGGGGCGAACGTCCCCCGGGGCGTCCTGATCCGGCAGCCTGCCGAGCCCGGCGACGCCGAGGGGCAGGAGCGGCTGCTGCTGGCGGCTCTGGAGGCGGCGTGGAAGCTGGATGAGCCCGCGGTCATCGAGCTGTGAGCCGTGGGCGGTGAGACTGGCGGCGAGCCGTGCAGTGGTGGGCGGCTGACTGTGACCGGCGCTGTGGGCCGGAGGGCAGGAGGAATGGCCATGGATGTCGAGTGGGTTGAGGTCTTCAGGGCACCCGACCATATTGAGGCCGAGATCGTCCGGGGCCTGCTGGAGGCCAGCGGGATCCCCGTGATCACCGAGGCCCGCGGCGCTCAGGCGCTGCCTTACATCTTGGGCCCGGCCCGGGTAGGGGGGTACATCTTGGTTCTCGTACCGCCGGACCAGGAGGAAGCAGCCCGTGAGTTGTTGGCGGCCCGGGGAGAGCCGCCCTCGCCACCCGACCCGGATGGCGGCGATGAGGAGCAGGAAGGCTAGCAGGTATGCGGCGGCAGTCGCGCAGGGCGCGGACTGCCGCCGCTTGTGTTCTGCAAGCCGCCGGGGGTTGAGCCGGCTCCTCCGGCGGCTCCCCCGGTGCGGAACTTCTGGCGTGTGGAGCGAGTCAAGCGGTGTGGCCGAATAGGCGGTATATTGCGTACGGAGGGTATCCCATGCGCCGAGATGTGGTGGCCTTTCTGCTCGTCTCCCTGCTCTGTGCGGCCTGTAGCAGCGGTCCCGCCGCCGAGCGGGCGGCCGAACCGGACCCTGCAGCGTCGGTCGCGGCAAGTCCGCCTTACGACGGAGCTTCCGGCACCCCTCCCGACCCGGCATCGGCGGCAATGTCGCCGGCGTGCACAGGCGGGTTTGGGGAGGACATCCGCCGTCTGAAGCAGGCGACGGGTGACGAGCTTCTGCGCTGTGCCGCCGAGGTGGCCGTGCGGCATCCGGAGTATCGGACGCAACTCGCCTTCTGGCTCTTGGTCAACAGGGACACGTACCCGGACGCCGGGAAGCCGGGCTACCGGGCCTTCGTCCAGACGACCCGGTGGAGGCCTTGGTCCCGGCACCCTGCTGGCGGTTGCCGATCCGGCCGGATCGCCTGCGGGCGTCGCCTACCATCCCGACACCGCTGCCTGGAGCGCTTCGCGGGGAACCTGACCCCGATGCAGTGGGAGGAGATGATCGTCCCGCCGTGGCTGGACCAGCCGTGGCGCCCGTACGCGGTTGTCCTGGTGACCCAGTGGCTTGACCGGCCGATCCTCGGCCACCCCGACGCGGGCACGCCCCAGCTCTTCTACAGGCTGCCCGAAGACGCGGAGCCCGTCTCGCTGATCTGTAGCCCCCGAGGCCCCGCATACGCTGTGGTGGAACTAAGGGATTCCGGCTTGGAGGCGAACGTCCTGCGCTCGCTGCAGGATGACAGCGGCCCCCGTTTCCGGCTGCCGCTGGAGACGCCGCTGCTGGCTGTATCGGACGACGCCGTCACCACGGTCACCGTCAGCGATGCGACGGTGACGGCTGAGAACCACCTGACGGGCGACCGGGTGTCGTGGCGCCTGCAGGGCGAGATCCTGAACGTGCGGCTGACCGGCAGCGCCCTCCTCGTGGTGCAGGCGGATAGGGTGATGGTCGTGCCGTACCGCTTACTGAATGCAGATTAGACTGCGCGGCCCGGGCGCCTGCCGATACGCCATGCTGCCTTACCACCCGCATTCGAGAGCGGGCTCGAAGGGCCTTCCTGCGCCGCACCCCCGGGAGATATAGTCAAGAACGATCACGATCGGCCCGAGAACGGTGGTCCGCATGTGGCACGATCTTCCTTACGAGCCCGCGCCACGGCCGGGCCAGGCGTGACGCCCCCGGGAAGCGCTGAAACCAGGACGCCGTGAACGAGGCGTCCTGGTTTCACACTGTGCAAGCTGGGTCAGCGCATACCTGCCCACCGCCGGACACCAATCACCACCAGCAACCCGCTGCCCCTCTCACAGCTCACATGCCACTGCCCCTCTCAGCTCACATCCCACTGCCCGCTGCGAAAACCCACCGCCCACAGCCCAGATCAACGGCTCAGCCGCGCGCTTACCTCATGCCACAGCAGGTTCAGTTGATCGCGCGACGACGTGGCATCCAGGATCAGCGCCGCCTTGGTGGCCTCCGAGAGCTCCACCAGCTTCTGCAGGTCCGGCTTGTCCGAGGCCGGCGCGGCCTCCAGCGCGTCCAGCAGCGTCTGGTGGGCGATGGCCAGCTCATCCCGGGCGAGCCCGCGGTTGCCCTCGGCCCAGTAGACCTGGGCGAGCAGCACCTCGCCCTGGGCCTTGATCAGGAGGCCCTTCACCGTCATCTCCAGCGACAGCGCGGCGGCCGTCTCCTCCTCCGAGGAGGCCAGCTGGTCCTTCACCGACTCCTCCAGGGCCTGCAGCTTGGCCTCCATCTCCTCGCGGGCGGCGCGCAGGTCTAGCTTCAGCGTCTCGATCTCCGCCAGGCGGGCTTCCAGGCTGGTCACGTCGCCCTCCTGCTCCAGCAGCACGCCGGCCGCCACCGCGGCCTCCTGAACCCGCTTCATCTCGGCCTGGAGTTCATCGCGCTGCCGCTGCACCTCAGCCTGGAGCGCGGCCGTGGCGTTCTGCAGCTCGGTCCGCAGTGCGGCGACCTCGTCGAGGGTCTTCTCCCGGAGCGCATTCAGGTCGTCCGCGGCGCTGGTCGCGGCGGTAGTGAGCGCATTCATGCGCAGCTCTACGATGAGAAAAGCGGTGCCCAGGCTGATGGCGGCCATCAGCACGAGGAGGCCCAGGCCGCGCAGCAGAGGCATCGCCAGACCGGGGCGTTGCGTAGTGTTTTCCGGTTCCGGTGCGGTCTCTGGCGTGTCAGGCGTGCCCATTGCGCCAACTCCTTTCAATTTTGTATATTCGCCAGCAGGTGATGGGCGATTTGCGGCGAAATTGGGTTAAATCATATACTGCGATTCTTCATCGCGGTAGAGAAAAGAAAAAGAGTGGAGGGTTCAACGGTGATGAGAAAGAGTTCCGCTTTGCTCCTGGTTATCCTGCTCCTGGCTTCGGTCGCACTGGCTGCGTGTGGGGGCCAGCAGCAGTCGGGTACGAGCCAGCAGAGCGGCAGCGGCGCTGCGACGCAGCAGCCGGCCGGCAGTGGGACTCAGGAGCCCGCCGACAGCGATGCCAAGGGGCCGGCCAACTCGCTGGAGCGCATCAAGGCCGAGGGCGTGCTGCGGGTGGGCATCGACGCCTCCTACCCGCCGATGGAGTTCGTCGATGAGGACGGCAAGACCCCGATCGGCTTTGACATCGACCTGGCCAACGCCGTTGCCGAGAAGCTGGGCGTGAAGGCCGAGTTTACCATCATCGACTGGGCCGGCATCCAGGTCGGTCTGCTTGGCGGGCACTACGACGCCATCATGTCCTCGATGACCATCACCGAAGAGCGGCAGAAGGAGATGGACTTCGTCCAGTACCTGACGATGGGCATCGCCTACGCCTCCCGCCCGGGCGTCGAGGTGAAGACCGATGCCGATCTGCACGGCAAGGTCGTCGTCGTCCAGGAGGAGACCACCGCCCAGTTCTACATCGAGGACCTCATGGAGAACGCCGGTATCCAGCCCGTGGAGCTGCGGTCTTTTCCCTACGCCACCGACGCCTTCCGCGAGCTGGCCAATGAGCGGGCCGACGTGGTCGCCATCGACGCCCCGGTGGCCGGCTACTACGCGCAGCTCGATCCCGAGCTGTACAAGGTGACCGGCATGGCGGAGATGGATCCCGACCCCATCGGCATCGCGCTGCGCAAGGGCGAGACCGAGCTCCGGGACGCCATTCAGAAGGCCGTGGATGAGCTGGAGGCTGAAGGGACCCTCCACGAGCTGAAGGTGAAGTGGTTCGGCGACGCGGCCGGCCAGTAGCCCTCGATGGGGGATCAGGCGGCAGCGCCTGCTACGCCCGCCGCAGTCTTGGAAAGTGGGTGATTCCGGTTGGCCAAGTTTATTAACCACACGATTAACATCCTGCCCGTGCTCTTCGAGGGCCTGGGCGTCACGCTCAAGCTCACGGTCATCAGCGCCATTTTCGGCACCCTCCTCGGGCTGCTGGCGGCGCTCGCGCGGATCTCCCGTAACCCCTTGCTCAGCGCGCCCGCGGCGGCCTACGTGAACCTGTTCCGCGGGACGCCGCTCCTGCTCCAGCTTCTCACCATCTACAACGCCCTGCCGCAGGTGGGCATCAAGATCCCGGCGTTCCAGGCGGCGGTGCTGGGCTACAGCCTGAACGCGGGGGCCTACATCGCCGAGATCGTCCGTGCGGCCATCCAGTCCATCGACCGGGGCCAGATGGAGGCCGCGCGGTCGCTGGGCATGTCCTACGGCCTGGCGATGCGCCGGGTGATCCTGCCCCAGACCTACCGGCGCCTGCTGCCACCCATGGTCAACGAGCTGTCGGCGCTGACGAAGGACACCTCGCTGGCCTCGACCATCTCCATCCTGGAGCTGATGAAGTACTCCAACCAGTTCGTCTCGCGCACGAACCTGGCGTGGCAGACCTACATCTGGACGGCGGCGTTCTACATGGTGGTCACCATGAGTCTGAGCGCCCTGGCCAGCCGCATGGAGAAGAAGCTGGAGGCGAGGGGATAGCATGGCCGAGCCGATCATCGTCATCGAGGGGCTGAAGAAGAGCTTCGGCAAGTTGGAGGTCCTGAAGGGCATTGACCTGACCGTCCACAGGGGTGAGGTGGTGGTCGTGATCGGCCCTTCCGGCTCGGGCAAGTCCACCCTGCTGCGCTGCATCAACTTCCTGGAGCAGCCCACCGCCGGTCGGGTGCTCTTCCAGGGGGAGGAGGTGGGGCAGCGGCTGGTCGATGGCCGGCTCGTCCCCCTGCCCGAGAAGGTCCTGGACGCGCAGCGGGCCCGCATGGGCATGGTCTTCCAGCGCTTCAACCTGTTCCCGCACATGACGGCCCTGGAGAACGTGATCGAGGCCCCGGTCCAGGTGCGCAAGATGCCCAGGGCCGAGGCCGAGCAGCTCGGCCTCCGGCTGCTCCGCCGGGTCGGCCTGGCCGACAAGGCCGGCCAGTACCCCAACTTCCTCTCCGGCGGCCAGCAGCAGCGGGTGGCCATCGCCCGGGCCCTGGCCATGGAGCCCGACGTCATGCTGTTCGACGAGCCCACCTCAGCCCTGGACCCGGAGCTTGTGGGCGAGGTGCTGCAGGTGATGCAGGACCTGGCCAACGACGGCATGACCATGGTGGTGGTGACCCACGAGATGGGCTTCGCCCGGGAGGTGGGGGACCGGGTGATCTTCATGGACGGTGGCCTGATCGTGGAGGAGGGCCCCCCGGAGCAGATCTTCGGCGAGCCCCGCCACCAGCGCACTCGGGAGTTCCTCTCCAAGGTGCTGCACTGAGTTGCCACGCAAGAGGCCTGCCCAGGTCGGCCGGAAACGGCGGCTGCCTGGGCAGGCTTTTCCTTGTCTCCTGACCCGGCGCAGCGGGTGGCGGGTTCCAACTGCGGCCGATTTCCACTTGGCTCGTGGGTGAAGTCGAAAATCGCCGCACTTGGCCGGCTGTGCGACGCTGCACGGGGTGGTTGAAGCATGAAGCATCGGGCGCGGGGTTCGAACTGCGGCCGATTTCCACTTGGCTCGTGGGCGAAGTTGAAACTCGCCGCACTTGCCGGGTCGCGCGATGCTGCACCGGGCGGTTGAAGCATGAAGGAGTCTGGTACCGGGTTCGACCTGCGGCCGATTTCCACTTGGCTCGTGGGTGAAGTCAAAAATGGCCGCACTTGGTCGGCTGCCCGACGCTGCACGGGGTGGTTGAAGCATGAAGCATCGGGCGCGGGGTTCGAACTGCGGCCGATTTCCACTTGGCTCGTGGGCGAAGTCGAAAATCGCCGCGTTTGGCCGGCTGCACGACGCTGCACGGGGTGGTTGAAGCATGAAGCATCGGGCGCGGGGTTCGAACTGCGGCCGATTTCCACTTCGCTCGTGGGTGAAGTTGAAAATCGCCGCACTTGGCCAGCTGCGCGATTCGGTGCCCCGGCGGTTGAAGCATGAAGAAGTCGGGTGCCGGGCGCGTGCAGCGTCCATCCGAGACCTGAGCAAAGGCCCGGCCCAGCGTGGGTCCGACAAATCTCGGACCGATGCCTCTCCTCGAAAGACAAGCGTGACCTGGAAGCCCGATCAGGCCCTCCAGGTCCTCGCTGCGCTCTGCACCACTTTCGGTTCACTGCTCGCGGCGCACCCTCCAGTGCGCATCGCCCACACCCCACTGCTCACCGACCACGGCGCACCGCCCACGCCGCAGCGCTCACCGAGCACGGCGCATCCACCACGCCGCACCGTCTACGCCCACGGCGCGCGACCCACGGCGCGTGGCCCACGCCGCACCGCTCACCGCCTACATCTACTTCTCCCCGAACCGCTCGAACGAGTAGATCTCCTCCAGCGGCCGCCGGTTCCGCGCAGGCTGCTGCCAGCCCTCCGCCGGATGGCCCACGGCCACGACCCCGGCGAAGAGGTAGTCCGCCGCCGGCGCGCCGACGGCCGCCTTCACCTGCTCGCCGTCGAAGCCGGTCATCCAGAGGGTGGCCAGCCCGAACTTGGTGGCGGCCAGCAGCAGGTTGGCCACGGCGATGTACGTGTTCGGCAGCACCAGCATCTGCCGGTAGGTCTCGTCCTCCCGCAGCCGCTTCACCAGGGCCTCCCGCTCGGGCGGCGCCTGCCCGGCCCTGAGCTGCGCCTCGACCCGGTCCGCCAGGGCATCCGCCTGCCTGAGCGACGCCAGGCAGACCACCGACGCGCCAGCCGTCTGCACCACCTGGGCGTTGCGGCCTGAGGTGGCCCGGGCCAGGGCGGCCTTGGTCTCCGGGCGGCGCACCAGCACGAACTCCCAGGGCTGATGGTTCATGGCGCTGGGCGCCTGGTGCGCGGCCTCCAGGAGCGCCAGCAGGGTCTCGTCGGAGACCGGCTCGGGCCGGAACTCCCGCACGCTGTGCCGACGGGCGATCGCTTCCAGGACGTCACAGGAATTCTGCTTCAGCTCAGACATGGGCACGACTCCTTTCGTTCAACATCAGTCTCCGGCAGCGAGGCCCTGCTTGATGCCGCGCAGCGGGATGGCCGAGAGGAGCAGCCACGCCCAGCCCAGCAGGGCCAGCAGGGCGCACCCGGCGGCGATGGCGCCGAGGCCGGTGACGAAGTTTGGCCAGGGCAGCGACGCCACCATCATGCCGAGTGATCCCATCGCAGTGTTCCCGAAATTGATCAGCGCCGAGGCGGAGCCGGTGTCGGTGTCCTGCTGGCTGAGCAGCGCGTCGGTGGAGACGGGCCGCAGGAGGCTGGAGCTGAAGGAGTAGGGCAGGAACGCCAGCAGGAAGGCCAGCGGCGCCACCCGGCCGACGAAGAGCACGGCCAGCCCGCCGCAGAAGGCGAGGCTGAGGGCGGCCGTGATGATGGTGCGGGCAGGCACCTTCCTGTTGTTGAGCGCGATGTAGGTGAGGGGGCCGAGCACGGAGACCGCTGCGTTGGTGGCGAAGAAGAGGCTGTACGCAGTCTCCGACAGGCCGAAGAAACCGACGTAGATGTAAGAACTGACGGCGATGTAGGCCATGAACCCGGTGGGGATGAGGGCCACGGTGAAGAGGAGGCTGGTGAACGACGGGTTCCGGGCGACCACGAACAGGCGGCCCAGGCTGCCCAGGACCGGGCCCCGGAGGCGGGATTCCGGCCCCAGGGGCTCCTCCAGCAGCAGCGCCGCGGTCAGGGAGCACAGCGAGATGCCCGCCAGCACCAGGAAAGTGGTCCGCCAGGAGGCGTACTGCACGATGAAGGCGCCGATGATGGGGGCCAGCATGGGGCCGATGACGCTCATCGACTGAATCGTGGCCAGAATGGTGCCCCGCAGCCGGCCGTCGAAGCAGTCCTTGACCAGCGCCGTGGAGACCGAGACCATGCAGCCCGCACCCAGCGCCTGGATGATGCGGAAGAGGATGAGCTGCCAGATGCTCCCGGCGGCCGCGCAGGCGAGCGAGGCGGCCACGTAGAGGCTGAGGCCCGCCACCAGCACCGGCTTGCGCCCGTAGCGGTCACTGAAGGGGCCGAAGAGCAGCATTCCCACGGCAAAGAAGAGGAAGAAGCCGACCAGTGTGAGGTTGAGCACGCTGGCCGGCACGCCGAACTCCAGCATCATGGTGGGGAACGACGGCAGATACATGTCGGTGGAGAGCGGCGCCGTCATGTTCAGCACCGTGATCAGGGCGATGAGCCCGGTTTTCCCGAGATACTTCTGTTGAACGAGCAAACCGCGGTGCATCTGTGAAGCGGTCCTCCTGTCTAATCCGGGTTCTCGGTGTCGGCGGGGCGCTCCCTCACCACCAGCTGGCCGGCGCTGTCCCAGTGGCCCACCAGGTTCTCACCGATGGGCTGGGGATCGCTCCCGTCCCACCGGGCGGTGTAGAGCTGGTTCCCCTTGTAGAAGAGCACCTGGCTTCCGTCCGGCGAGGGGATGAGGTGGGTGGCCCCGGTGAGGAAGGGGCCTAGGGGCGTCACCGCTGCCGTGGCCGGATCGGCCTCCAGCCACCGCGACGCCGTGTCGCGCAGCAGCAGGGTGGACCGCGGCGTCCAGGTGAGCGGCGCCACCGGCTCCACCTCGATCGCCGGGGACTCGGGCGGGTTCGCCGGCGAATCCGCCGCGGTGGACGCGCCCGCCGGGTCGGCCCCCGGCGGGGTCGCCGCTCCCTGCCCGGCAGGGTTCCCGTCTAGATCCGGCTGAGCGGTACCTTGCGCGCCGCCGTCCGCGCCGCCTTCCGGGGGCGCAGGCGTTGCAGGCGGCAACGTGACCTGCCACAGCCAGGCCCCGTCGATGCGTGTAACCCAGATCTCGCCGTCCCGCAGGACGGCGCGGAAGAGCCCGTCGGGAGAAACGGGGGCGGTGGACAGCGCCTCCAGGGTGTCAGCCGCAGGCGGGCTCGCATAAAGTCCAGACAGAGAACGGCTGCCCAGCGGCGTCGGTTCACCGGGCAGCGGCAGCGCAGCGTGTCCGGCGGCCACCGGTGCCGCCGGATCGATGCCGTATTCCCGCACCGCATCCGCCGGGCCGGACCGTGCGCAGCCGGTGATGAGAAGCACAGCCAGTATGAGTGCGCCGTAGCGGGACCGACCTGGCATCACTGTGAACGACTCCCTCCTGCGAAGGAAACAGGCTGAACGCGGGGAATATAATCTAGGTTTGTCGCCATCTTGGCCAGAAACCGCACGTAGGCTCCATGAAAGAACTTAACATAAACCAAGGTGAGGGGGAAGGCCACCCACTCCCGGGAAAGTTGAGGGAGCGCGATGAACCTGCGATCACGAATGGCAGTCTGGATGGGCAAGGGCCTGGTGACCGCGACCCGCATGGCGGGCCGCGGCGGAACGACGTTGCCCGGCGCGGTGGCCCGGAAGGTGGCACCCGACCTGCTGCGCACCCTCGCCGCGCAGCCCAGGGAAGGCGTGGTGGCGGTGACCGGCACCAACGGCAAGACCACCACGGCCAAAATGCTCTCCTCCATCTGCGAGGCGGCGGGCTGGGGCGTCGCCCACAACCGGGCCGGGGCCAACCTCATCGCCGGCCTGACCACCGCCCTCATCCAGGCGGCAGACTGGAAGGGGCGCATCGACCAGTCCGTGGGGCTCCTGGAGATCGACGAGGCCACCATGCCCCGGGCCTGCCAGGAGGTGCGGCCGAAGGTCGCAGTGGTGACCAACTTCTTCCGTGACCAGCTGGACCGGTTCGGCGAACTCGAACACACCGTGGACCTGGTCGCCCGCGGTCTCGCCCACCTGGCCCCGGGCGGCCGGGCGGTGCTGAACGCGGACGACCCCAACTGCGCCCGCCTGGGAACGCGCCCGGGCGCCGAGCCGCTCTACTACGGCCTGGAGGTGGAAGGCGCCGGGAGCGGGTCGGCGTCGCAGGCTGCGGACGCCCGCCACTGCGTCCAGTGCGGCCATCCCTATGAGTACGCGGCGCTCTACTACGCCCACCTGGGCCAGTACCGTTGCCCCAACTGCGGCCACCGCCGGCCGAAGCCCCAGGTGTACATAGACCGGCTGTGGGACGTGGACGCCCTGGGATCCTCCTTCCGCCTGGTCTCTCTCGAAGGCGCCTGCGAGGTGCGGCTCCAGATTCCGGGCCTTTACAATGTATACAACGCGCTGGCGGCGGCGGCTGGCGCGGTGGCGCTCGGACTTCCGCTGCCGGCCATCCGGCAGGGGCTCGAGGCCACCACCAGCCAGTTCGGCCGGATGGAGAGGATCACCATCGACGACCGGCAGGTCTTCATGGCCCTGGTCAAGAACCCCGCCGGCTTCGACTCGGTGATCCAGACGGTGATGCAGGCCGAGTCCCGCAAGAACCTGGTAATCGCCATCAACGACCGGTATGCCGACGGCACCGACGTCTCCTGGCTGTGGGACGTGGACTTCGAGGCGCTGGCCGGCCACCAGGATGAGATCAACTTCATCATCTGCACCGGGCGGCGGGCGGAGGACATGGCGGTGCGGCTGAAGTACGCCGGCATCGACGTCGCCAAGCTGTCGATTGAGAAGGACCCCGGAGCGGCCGTGAAGCAGGGGCTTCGCTATATTCAGTCCGGCGACCTGCTCTACATCCTGCCCACCTATACCGCGATGCTGCAGATCCGCGACCTCATCGCCCGGAAGGGGCACACGAAGAAGTACTGGGAGGTGTAGGCGTGGAGCGCCCCCGCATTCACATCGGCTGGCTCTATCCGGAGTATATGAACCTCTACGGCGACCGGGGCAACATCATCGTTCTCACCCAGCGCTCCCGCTGGCACGGCCTGGACCCGGAGGTCACCCAGGTGCGGATGGGCGAGTCGGCCGACTTCGCCCGGTTCGACCTGCTGGTGATCGGCGGCGGGCAGGACCGGGAGCAGGCCCTCGTTGCCGAGGACTTCGTGCGGGTGAAGGCGCGGCCGCTGGCCGAGGCCATCGAGGACGGCCTGGCGGTGCTGGCGGTCTGCGGCGGGTACCAGATGCTGGGCAAGTACTTCAAGACCCACACGGGCGAGCTGATCCGCTTCAGCGGCATCCTTGACCTCTGGACCGAAGCCGGCCGGGAGCGCATGATCGGCAACTGTGTCATCGAGAGCGATCTGTTCGAGGGCACGCGCACCATCGTCGGGTTTGAGAACCACTCCGGGCGCACCTACCTGGGCAAGGGACTCCGCCCTCTGGGGCGGGTGCTGAAGGGGTACGGCAACAACGGGGCGGACAGGACGGAAGGGGTCGTCTACAAGAGCACCGTGGGCACCTACCTCCTGATCCAGCGGGCCCTGGACCGGCGCTACGGCGGCCAGGTGAAGATCGGAGCCCTGAACGACGACCTGGAGATGCGGGCACACGAGGCCATCATCGCCAGGTTTGGGAAGTGAGCAGAGCTCATGAATTGGTCTTTCTGGCTGGTGTTCTCCGGTCTGGGGGAGAGAGGTGGAAGGGCGGCCGAAGGCCGCCCCGTCACACGAGACTTTCGGTTGACACATCATATCATGTGAGGAAGTTGTGCATGGCTGTCTTCCAACGAAGGAGTGAGCACAGTCCAGGTTGAACTTGGTTATAATTACTGTAAGACGGGGGGAGTGATGCTGGGATGGCAACTGCTGAGCAGATTAAGGCCTTGATTCGCTCTCATCTTGAGGATGATCGTGACTTGTTTATTACTACTGCTCTTCAAGTGGCCGCTCACGAGGCTCGGCAGGGCCATACTCAGCTAGCTCACGAAATCCGCCGACTTGTGGACAAGGCAAGGACTCCGGTTGTGATCAAACTTCCGGCCGATCTTAGCGGGCTGGTGATCACTGAACATCCTGACGTGCCCTTCCATGCCCTCGTCTTGGATGATGCAACAAAGGACCGCATACAACGCATCATTCTTGAGTATTACCAGAGGACCAAACTGAAGAGTCATGGTCTCAGTCATAGGCGCAAGATACTGCTTGCGGGCGCACCAGGGACTGGTAAGACGATGACTGCCAAGGTACTTGCGTGGGAGCTCAGACAGCCCCTGCACACAATTCAAATGGACCGTTTGATCACGAAGTTCATGGGAGAGACCAGTGCAAAACTGAGGCAGATTTTTGACCGCGTACGCGAAGTGCCAGGGGTGTATCTGTTTGACGAGTTCGATGCCATTGGTGGAGACAGAACTCTGGACAACGATGTGGGCGAGATGCGCCGTGTAGTTGCGGCTTTCTTACAGTTCATTGAGAACGACGTCTCGGACAATCTGATTGTCGCTGCTACGAATACTCCGCAGCTGCTGGATGCCGCCCTGTTTCGGCGGTTTGACGACGTGCTTTACTATGGCCTACCGAGTGAGAAGGAACGTAGCCGGTTGATGTTAAACGTTCTAGGAACGTATTATGATGAGACTCTAGATCTTGACAAGGCTGTCGAAGTTTCGGCAGGACTTAGCCATGCTGAGATCGACCGGGCTTGCAGGGATGCAATCAAAGAGGCTATCCTAAGCGACAAGCACACGGTGGAGTCGCAGAGCTTGGTGACCATGCTTAGAGAACGTCACGGAGCATATCTCGGCAACAGGGGAGGCTATGGTGAGTAATGGCACGGGACGCATTACCGCACCTTTTCATTACTACCGCTCCGACTGTGACTGAGTTTGCTGCGCCCGCAAGACCGGTTAAGCCTCGAATCCCTAACAGAAATCCGCAAGATCATAGCGCTTATCTAGCTCGTAGATTTGAAGAAGCCTGGGCGGCGGCTGAACGTGAACACGCCGTTGCTCAGGCTTCGCGCTCTGGTTTATACATAGAGGTTAAAGGCGAGCCGGGATATGATCTGATCACCAAGGGTCTAGAAGACATGCGTTCAAAGAAGGTGCGGTTGCTCAATATTAGGGTCGCCAGAGAGGGCAACGACACCGTCACGTATGCAACAGTGTATGTGGACAACGAGAAAAGACGGTTTTTCTTAAACAAGATAGAGGCGTTTGCCAGCGAAGTAACTCGGAGTGGCAGGCCCAAGTATGCTGACTTAATCAGTAGTATTTCGGACATTCGAAAAGCCGTGCTCATCTCCTTTTGGCAAGATGATCCGTCTTTGCTCCCGGAGGAGGAAAAGAAGTGGTGTGAAGTATGGCTAAGCAGTGATACAGCCGAGGCTGTCAATCGCTTTACAGGACTGTTAAGAACCCTACAACTTGATTCTGCTGATCGACGCCTGGTATTCCCGGAGCGGACAGTAACTCTCGTACACGCTAACAAGTACGATCTCGAAAACATCATAAGGCTCTCCGACGACGTAGCGGAGTTACGGTTGGCAAAAGAGACAGCCGCCTTTTGGCTAGAACTCGAAAACAAGGACCAAGCGGACTGGGTGAAAGATCTACAATCTCGCATTGAAGTTCGAGACGCCGATTCCACCTCTGTGTGCATATTGGATACGGGCGTCAACTCCGGGCATCCTCTTCTTCAGCCAATCATGCAGGATGCAGACTGTATGTCTGTCGATCCCTCTTGGGGAGCCTACGACCACCACGGTCATGGCACTCTCATGGCTGGTATTGCAGCATACGGGAACCTGCGCCAAAAACTGGAGGATAGGAGTCCCGTCGTACTCAGCCATTGCTTGGAGTCAGTAAAAATACTTCCGCCACCGCCGGGGGTGAACAAGCCTAGTCTTTGGGGACATGTCACGTCCCAGGCCATCAGCCGTGTCGAGATTCAAGCGCCATATCGAAACAGAGTAGTGTGCATGGCGGTATCGGCTGACGACACCAGGGACCGGGGACGTCCAAGTTCCTGGTCAGGTGCACTGGACCAACTAGCTGTCGGCGACCACGAGGAAGGGATTCGCTCAAGGTTAATTATCGTAGCTGCAGGCAACGCCCGAGATGAGCAATTGGTAGCCAACACTTATCCTGACGCGAACCTGACCGATTCCATCCACGATCCTGGACAAGCATGGAATGTCGTCACAGTGGGGGCCTACACGCAACTGGATGCAATTCGGTCGCCAGCACTAAGAGGCTTCACCGCCGTCGCGCGGCGCGGCCAAGTATCGCCTTTTACCACTACATCGATAGACTGGGACTATAGATGGCCTGTGAAGCCAGATATAGTGATGGAGGGCGGCAATCTAGCTATTGACAGTAGTGGATTTGCAACAAGATGTGATGACCTGTCACTGCTATCCACAAATTACCGCCCTGATGTGGCCTTGTTTTGGGATTTCCAGATGACCAGCGCAGCAACTGCGGAAGCATCGTGGTTAGCTGCTCAGATACAGTCCCGATATCCCCAGGCGTGGCCTGAGACTGTTCGTGCACTCATGATACATTCCGCAGAATGGACTGACGCGATGCGCGAACAGTTCCTACGTGACCAAAGGAAAAGTTCATACGGTCGGCTATTACGGATCTGTGGTTACGGTGTACCTAGCTTGGAGAGAGCAGTTCAAAGTGCCACCAATTCGTTAACGATGATCGTGCAAAATCAAATTCAACCCTTTGACCGACGGCCAGGTGGTGGGTATAGGACTAAGGAAATGCATATTTACGAACTACCTTGGCCAAAGGAGGTGCTTCAGGCCCTCCCGTCGGAAATCGAGGTCAGAATGAGGATAACCCTGTCATACTTCATCGAGCCAAGCCCTGGACAAGTTGGCTGGAAAGATCGGTATCGCTATGCATCTCATGGACTGCGGTTCGATATCAAAGCACCAACCGAAAACCTCTTGCAGTTTCAACGCCGTATCAACAGAGCGGCACGAGAAGAGGACGATGGATTACCCCCCTCTAGAAGCGCGTCGCGTCACTGGGTTATTGGCCCTGAGCAACGTAACCGCGGGTCCATTCACTCCGATATCTGGATCGGTACCCCGCAAGAGTTGGCCAGCTCAAACGCAATCGCAATCTACCCAATCGTGGGCTGGTGGCGGGAAAGAGCTTACCTTGGTAAGTGGAACCGCCTTGCTCGTTACAGCCTGATCGTTACCATCAGTACGCCCGAGCAGAGTGTAGATATTTACACTCCGGTCGTGAACAAGATTCAGGTACCAGTGCAGGTTGCCACTCAAGGCTAACGACATGTGATATGGCCTTTGGGAGAAGCGGTGGGCTCTACGCACCGCTTCTCCCCTTTGGTACCACTAGGGACCGACAAGAAGTTACTTCCGCACCACCCGGAACGCGTCGGCGATCACGTAACCCGTGCCGTTGGTCCATCGGCTCACGGCGATGATTTCACGGTCGCCCGCCAGCAGCCGGAAGGTGCCCAGTTGTTGCTGTTGGCCTGCCAGATCACCACCGGAGTCTTGTCGTTGTAGCCGCTGTTGGCCGGGTACCACATGTAGATGTCGTAGTTGCCGGTGCTCGGGATGTTGAACTTGTAGTAGGCGGCGTCGCTGACCGGCGCCGGGTTGGCGAACCGGTAGTTGCTGCCGTAGCGCTGGCTGGACCAGGAGGAGGTGCCCCAGTTGCTGCTCGCCCGGAAGCGGCCGCTGGTGGTGTTGTCCACGATGGCGGACCAGGAGCCGGAGGACTGGGTGACCAGGCTCATGTAGTAGTTCCAGTCCCAGCAGCTGCCCGGGTCCGTGTGCGTGGCCCCCGGCACCTCGTTGTGGCCGATGATGTGGTTGCGGTTCATCGGGATGCCGTACTTCAGGGCGATGTTGCGGGCGAGCGCCGCGCTGGCGCGGTACATGGCGTCGGTGAACCAGGTGCAGTTGGACACCCAGCCCTCGTGTTCGATGCCGATGGACTGCGTGTTGTACGTCCAGTTGCCGGCGTGCCACGCGATGTCCTTTTCACGCACCATCTGCGTGATCGCCCCGTCGCTGGAGCGGATGACGTAGTGGGCGCTCACGTTGGAGCTGGGGTTCTGGAACCAGCTGATGGCCCCGGCGTAGGAGCCCTGGGTCACGTGGATGACGATGTAGCGGATGGGGTAGCTGCTGGGCCGGTTGGAAGCGGTGTAGTTGGAGGAGTGGGCCGGCACCCAGGCGGCGGGACCGTAGTCCTGCGACTGGATGGTGACCAGGTTCGCGTACTCGCCCAGGTCGGGCTCCACGGCCTGCGGCTCGATGCGGATCTCCTCGCCGTCCACCTCCACGTCGATCCCCCGGTTCAGGAACTCATACACCTGGAGGGCGTAGTCCCGGGCCGCCGCCCCTTCGAGCTGGCTGTACCGGGCCACCGCCTCGAACCAGTCGCCGGGTTCCATGGCCTTCACGGCATGCCCCAGGTCGGCCGCATAGCTGGCGAGCAGGGCCGCGCCGCCCATGATGTTGGCCGCAGTGTCGGTCTTCAGCTGCCCGGGGTCGAGCCCCGTGAGGCCAGCGGCCTTCTCCAGCGTGGTTACCTCTGGGTTGGAGACCAGGTGCATCACGCCGTAGCCCCCGGCCACGCTGGGCACGCCGTCGTGGTCATCCAGGCGCGTCTCGGCGTAGGCGAGCGCCACCAGGAGCTCCACCGGCACCCCGTAGGCCTCCGCCGCCTTCCGAAAGGCTTGTCCCATCGGGCCATCCAGCCGGTTGCCCCGCTCGAACTCCTCCGACGCCGCAAAGCTGGTCCCCACCAGGCTGAACAGGAAGAGCAGAAGCACCAGGAAACCCAGACCTCGACGTGTACGCATGTCGAACCCTCCCTTTCGGCTTGATGTAGGGAAGTTGTACAGCAATGTTTCAGAATAATCAATACTCTGACAGGAAAAATGTCGACTGTCGTCTGTGGACTGCTGCGAGAATGTCTATGTGTGAAGGAGTGCCGCCGGGACGGGGAGAACAAGAGTAGGAGTCTGCTGCAGTCCGAAGGAAGGGAGGGTTCCCATGCGCCGGAGGCTGCGGCTCCTCGCGCCCCTGCTCGCCCTCCTGCTCATCGCCGTAGCGGGCTGCGGCGGGCCCCGGTCGCAGGCGCCGTCCGCAGGCACTGACCCGGCCAGGGCCGACCAGGCCGGGGCCGAGAGCGAGCCGCCCGGTTCCGAAGACGGCGAATCCGACGATGAGGAGCCCCTGCTGACGCTGATCTACAGCCACCCCGCGACCGGCCTCACGCTCGGCGTGCCCGAGGGGTGGGCGGTCTACCCGCTGGAGGACGCCGTGGTGGCGATGATCAGCCCGCAGCGGGGGGAGGAGGACTTCTTCCGGGAGAACATCCTGGTCACCGCCGACGACCAGTTTGAGGACCTCACGCCGGACAGGTACGCCGAGGCCCTGGCTGAGGAGGTGCGCAACCGCTATCCGGATACGGAGACGCTGGAGAGCGGCGACATCACCATCTCGGGCGCCGAGGGCCGCTGGCTGGTCGACCGCTTCACCGGCCTGAAGGGCGAGGCGCGGGTCTACCGGGTTGTCCTGGTGCGCGAGGAGGTCGCCTACGTGCTGCACGGTACGGCGCCGGTGTGGACGTTTGACGACTACCGGCCGGTCTTCGAGGCCGTCGCACGGTCGATTACATGGGTCGAGCCGCCCGCGGATGACGAGGCGGCTCAGGAGATCGAGGACTGACGGGGAAATCGTAATCGGCGCCGGGAAAAGCCCCGGCGCCGATCCGTCAGCAAAGAACTACGAACTGGACGGTCATACCCAGACCGAGAGCAGCAGCCCCAGCGCAAGCAGCCCGCCGAAGCCCGCCAGCAGCTGCGCCACGCCCTTCACGGCCGGGTGCAGCCGGACCTGCTCCCGCTCCCTGAGGAAGAGCCGCACCGGCCGCCAGGCCCGGGGCAGCGACAGGAGGATCAGCAGGGCCCACGGGGTGAGCCGCCCGGCCGCCACCAGGCCCAGGGTGATGCCGTAGGCCAGGACGAAGCTGCCGGCGAGGACGCCCACCGCGGCCTGCCGCCCGAGCATGATGGGCAGGGTGTGGCGGCCGCCGGCCCGGTCGGCCTCGATGTCGCGGATGTTGTTGGCCAGCAGGATCGCGCCGATCAGGAGGCCGATGGGCACCGCCACCCACAGGGCGGAAGCGGTCAGCCGCAGGGTCTGCGTGTAGTAGACCAGCAGGATCATGACCGGGCCCATGGTGAAGCCGGCCGCGAGCTCACCGAAGGGGGTGGAAGAGAGCGGCACCGGGCCGCCGGAATAGATGTAGGCGACGCCCAGGCAGAGCAGGCCCACGGCGAAGACCCACCAGGAGCTGGTGGCCGCGATGTAGAGCCCCAGCGCCACTGCCGTCGCCAGGAAGATCCAGGCCAGCGCGATGACGAGCCGGGGCGAGACGCCGTCGCGGACGATCGTGCCCGCGATGCCCACGTGATCGCGGGTGTCCAGCCCACGCACATAATCAAAGTACTCATTAAACATATTGGTGGCGGACTGAATCAGCACCGCCGCCAGCAGGAAGGCCAGGAAGCGGCCGGCGTGAAAGCCGCCATGCGCGTACGCCAGCGCGGTGCCGCCCAGCACCGGGGCCACGCTGGCCACCAGGGTGAAGGGGCGCAGCATGCGCCACCAGACGCCGAATCGGATCTGTGCTGTCATGACTACTCCTTCTTAGCTATTTCTATTCATCCCTATTATACTATCAGACCGCTGACCGAACGGCATGGAGACGTGGCCAGGTTGTCCCAAAACGGACACGCGCGCATAACCCGGGCCGGGCCCGGACATCATAGCCCGTGAGGATCGCAGCCCGACCAACGCAGGTGGGGCCGACCTCCCCGCAAAGGCGGCGGATACGCCCTATCGGGCCGCAGGGGGTTCCGGCGGCGCTCCGCCAATGCCGTTCGGACGGCCGGGCGCCCGGTACGTCCGTTGCGGGTGCCTGCGCCTGGAGCTGGTTCTCCAGGTTTCAAGCCGAAGGCGTGGACCCACCGGTCCGCGCCTTCGGCGCGCCCGGGCGCAAACTTGCCCGGGCATACCCCAGGGGGCATATCCATCCGATACCCGAACATCGTCTTAACTGATAGAATGGACGGGAACGGCGGCCGGTCTCGTCCAAACTCTTTCTGGAATTAGGGGGAAGCAGCTGTGCGTAAAGTCGTGATTCTTGGCACCGGACCTGCCGGCCTCACTGCGGCGATCTACACCGCACGGGCCAGCCTTCAGCCGCTCGTGATCGAGGGCAACGAGCCGGGTGGACAGCTCACCACCACCACGGACGTGGAGAACTTCCCCGGTTTCCCCGACGGCGTGATGGGGCCGGAGCTCATGGACAACATGCGCCGCCAGGCGGAGCGGTTCGGCGCGGAGTTCCGCAGGGGCTACGTGACCGCAGTCGACCTCTCCCAGCGCCCCTTCAAGATCACCGTGGATGAGACCGACGTGATCGAGGCCGAGGCCTTGATTGTCGCCACCGGTGCTTCGGCCAAGCACCTGGGCATCCCGGGCGAGGATGCGAACATCGGCCGCGGCGTTTCCTACTGCGCCACCTGCGACGGCTTCTTCTACCGCGGCAAGAAGGTGCTGGTGATCGGCGGCGGCGACTCCGCCATGGAAGAGGCCAACTTCCTCACCAAATTCGCCGACGTCACCGTGGTCCACCGGCGCAATGAGCTGAGGGCCTCCAAGATCATGCAGGACCGGGCCCGGGCGAACCCGAAGATTAGCTGGGTGCTCAATGCCGTTCCCGTCGAGGTCATCGCGGATGAGAAGGGCTTCAAGGCCCTGAAGGTGCGCGACAAGGACACCGGCGAGGAGAAGATCCTGGAGGCCGACGGCATGTTCGTCGCCATCGGCCACAAACCCAACACCGACTTCCTGCGGGGCCAGCTGGACATGGACGAGGTCGGCTACGTGAAGACCGTTCCCGGCACCGCCCAGACCAGCGTTCCGGGGGTGTTCGCCTGCGGCGACGTGCAGGATTCCCGCTACCGCCAGGCGATCACCGCCGCCGGCTCCGGCTGCATGGCCGCGCTGGATTGCGAGCGGTACCTGGAGGAAGTGGCCGCGCAGGAGCGGGCGACCTTGAGCAAGTAACGGGGCCGGCCCGGCGGGGCGGGCCGGCGGGAAGGAGGGCGCCGTGAAGCACTACATCATTGGAACGGCCGGACACGTGGACCATGGCAAAAGCGCCCTGATCCGGGCCCTGACCGGCGTGGAGACCGACCGCTTCCCCGAGGAGCGGGAGCGGGGCATCTCCATCGATATCGGCTTCGCCCGGTTCCCCCTGCCCAGCGGCCGCCGCGCCGCGGTCATCGACGTTCCCGGCCACGAACGGTTCGTGCGGAACATGCTGGCGGGCATCACCGGCATCGACGCCGTCATCCTGGTGGTAGCGGCGGACGAAGGGGTGATGCCCCAGACCCGCGAGCACCTGGACATCCTGCGGCTGCTGGAGATCAAGAAGGGCGTCGTCGCGATCACCAAGATCGACCTGGTGGACGCGGAGATGCTGGAGCTGGTGCAGGCCGACGTCGAGGAGGCCGTCGCCGGCACCTTCCTGGAGGGCGCCCCGTGCCTGCCGGTCTCCGCGGTCACGGGGGAGGGGCTCGACGCCCTTCTGCGGGCCGTGGACGCGCTGCTGGAGGAGACGGAGCCGAAGGACACCACCGCATTTGCCCGGCTGCCCATCGACCGCGCCTTTGTGCGCCCCGGGTTCGGGACGGTGGTCACGGGCACCCTGGTGGGCGGCATCATGCGGCAGGGCGACCGGCTGGAGCTCCTGCCCCAGGGGCTGGAAGTGCGGGTGCGGGGCCTGCAGGTGCACGGCGAGCCGGTGGAGCAGGTCCATGCGGGGCAGCGGGTGGCCGTGAACCTGTCGGGCATCGAACGGTCCGATGTGAGGCGGGGCCACGTGCTGTGCGCCCCGGGGGCCCTGCGCCCCACGACCAGCTTTGCCGGCCGGCTCCACCTTCTGGAGTCGTGGCCGAAGGAGCTGAAGCATGGCGAGCGCGTTCACCTGCACACCGGCACCAGCGAGGTGCTCGCGCGCGTGCTCCTGCTGAAGGGGGACAGGCTGGAGCCCGGCAGCTCCGCCTTCGTGCAGCTGCGGCTCGAGGAGCCGGTGGTGGTGGGCCGGGGCGACCGGTACATCATCCGCTCCTATTCGCCCGTGCACACGATGGGCGGCGGCATGGTCATTGAGCCGCACGCCCGCTACCGGCGCTCTCAGGCCGCGGCGGCCATCGCCGAGCTGGAGGTGAAGGAGTCGGGCGGCACGGGCGGCGTCATCGCCGAGACCCTGGTGCAGTCCGGCATGACCCCCCTGGGCCTGGGCGAACTGGCCCGGCGCACCGGCGTGCCGGCGGAGACGCTGCGCGCCGAACTCCCCGGCCTGGGCGCAGACGTGCGGGAGCTGGAAGGCGGGCTCTGGATCCACCGCCGGGGTTTCGGCCAGTTCTGCCAGGCCGTGCGCGGCGAGCTGGAGGCCTTCTACAGCCGGCACCCGCTCCGGTCCGGCCTGGGCAAGGAGGAGCTTCGCCGCAGGCTCGGGCTCGGCGGCAAGGAGTTCGCAGCGCTGCTGAGCGCCGCCGAGGCGGCGGATGAACTGCGCGTGGAGCGGGACCGGGTGGCCCTTCCGGGGCACAGCCCCACCCTGAACGACGGACAGGCGAAGCTGGCCCAGCGGCTGCGCAGCGCCATCGCCGCGGCGGGTTACAGCCCGCCGACGGTGGCGGAGCTGAAGCAGCAGGTGCCGGGCCGCGATACGGAGGAGGTCATCATCTACCTGCTGGAACAGGGCGAGGCCGTGCGCGTGGGCGACGACCTCATCATCGCGGCCGCCGCCCTGGAGGAAGCCGTGCGGCGCACCCGCGAGCACCTGAAGCAGCACGGGAAGCTGACGGTGGCCGAGTTCCGGGACCTCCTGGGCACCTCGCGCAAGTACGCGCTGCCCCTGCTGGAGTGGTTCGATGAGCAGCGCATCACCCGCCGGGCGGGGGAGGAGCGGGTGCCCGGACCGCAGGCCCAGCTGGGCTGATGCAGCCCGCACAGATGATGCAGACCGCACAGATGGGGCAGAGTCGGAGGAGGGGGCAGGACCCCCTCCTCACTTCGCGCTCATGAGCCCCAGCCCGAGAAGGCCCAGGAGCAGCGCCATTAGCACCGCCCAGAGGCCGCCCATGGCCCGGCCCGGATTGCCCTGGTTCCGCCGGTGAAACAGGAACAGACCCAGGAGGGTCACGGCGGGCGCGACGAAGCCGACTCCGATGATCCACCAGATAATGGGGGGCATGGAATCCTCCTTTGGGCCTGGGTATGTGTAACTTTATGACGATTCCTGGCCGAGAGTGGTGATTGCTTCCTGATCCGCCCGTCTGGTGGCAGGAGTAGGTTCAAAAGATGCCGAAATATACAGTGACGGATGAAGCGATGGCGGGAGATGATGCCATGCGGCAAGCCGGGCGAGTACTGGTGGTGAACCCATCGCTCCTGGAGAGGCAGCGCATCGTCAGTGTGCTGGAGGCGGTGGGCTACGAGGTGGTGCAGGCGGCGAGTCTGAACGAGGCCGCGCACCTGCTGACCACCGCGGCTCCGCGCAGCATCTGCGCCGTGCTTACGGAGCTGGAGTTTGCCGACGGCACGGTCGATGACCTGATCCGCCAGATGCGCAGCGACCCGGCGTGGGTGCAGACGCCGGTCGTGGTGGTGGCCCCGGCTCCTCCCATTCCGCGGCTGATCGAGCTGGTCGCGACCGGGGTGAGCACGGTGGTCAACAAGCCCTTCTGCTCCCAGGTGCTCCTGCGCCGGCTCCACGAGAGCCTGGCGGAGGCCCGGGAGGCCGGCGCCGGTTCGGAATCGCACGGCTGGAGCCTCTCCGAGTACCTGCAGCGGGAGTTCAGGCGGGCCGACCTGGGCGGCTTCCCTGTGACGCTCCTGATCCTTCGTCTGTCCGGCAGCGTGCCGGAGCACCGGGTGCCCGGCCTGATCCAGTCGGCCGCCCGCACTTTGCGGGAGTCAGACCAGATCGTGCGCATCGCGCCCCATCTGGCGGCGGTGGTGCTGCCCGAAACCGGCGCCGCCGGCGGCGCCGCGGTGGGCCGGCGGCTGGAGGCGCTTCTCAAGGTGCCGTTCACCACTGGCGTGGCGGTATACCCGGACGACGAGACCGAACCCGACCGCCTGATCCGGCTGGCCCGGAAGCGGGCGGAAGCGGCGGTGTCCACAGTCTGACCGGGCGGCTGCAGCCGCCCTTTTTTGGTGGAACCGCCTGGGAGGGCCCGGCGTCTAACCTGTGTATGTCGCGAATCAATGAATTCCTGGCAGGAAGGTGAGCAGATGTCCCTCTCTACGAAGCAAGTCCGCCTGACCCTGCTGGCCCTGGCCGCTGCCGCGCTCGTCGTCGGCTGCACCCCCGGGACGCAGGCGCCCTCACCCGGAGACGACCCGGCCGTGGAGACGCCGGCCCCTGTGGACAACGAGCCGGAGCAGGAGGCTGAACCGGATCGAGAGCCCGTCGCCGAGGAACCCGAGCCGGCGGAGCCGGCCGAGGAGGGCGAGGGCGGGGTGAGGCTGGTCACGAACCCCGACGCCATCGACGTGCTGGTCAACAAGCAGAACGCGCTGTCGGCCGACTACGTGCCGCCGGATCTGGTGGAGCCCAATGTGCGGTTCATCTTCGACGAATGGCACGAGCGGCGCCTGATGCGGGCCGAGGCCGCGGCCGCCCTGGAGGAGATGTTCGCCGCGGCCGAGGAAGACGGCATCTACCTGGCCGGCGTCTCCGGGTACCGCTCGTACGAGTACCAGGAGCTGCTCTTCACCTCCTACGTGAGCACCGACGGCCTGGAGCTGGCGCAGCGGTACAGCGCCAGGCCGGGCCAGAGCGAGCACCAGACCGGGCTGGCCATGGACATCTCGGGCAGCACCGGCGAGTGCGCGGCGGACGACTGCTTCGCCGGCACCCCCGAGGCGGAGTGGCTGGCCGCCAACGCCCACAAGTTCGGTTTCATCATCCGGTATCCCGAGGGCAAGGAGCACATCACCGGCTACATGTACGAGCCCTGGCACGTGCGCTATCTGGGCAAGGACCTGGCGCAGGCCGTGTACGAATCGGGCCTGACCTACGAGGAGTATCTGGAACAGAACCGGTAACGGGCATCACTTATTGCGCCCATCGCCTCCGCCGCTTCCGGCGGGGCGGTGGGCGCTTTGGTTTCTGGGAATCGCTGGAGGCGGCAGGAGACCGGGCCGCGGCGATTGAAGACATTGTCCATCATAGTTGACACATGAAGGAGATTATGGGTGGGG
>JAMNXV010000160.1 GCA_023623185.1 Bacillota bacterium | reverse complement strand
AAGATGATAGTATAGGCCTCACTTAGTCTAAAAACCACCGGCTGATGGGAAAGGAGATGAACCCGGGTGCGATGGGGTCTTCGCGCAAAACTAGTCCTCGGCATCATTGCAATCGCGGCTGTTCTGACCTCGACTGTCTTCATGGCTTCAAGGACCCTCAACGCCCAGCGGGACCAGTACGACGACCTGGCCAACGATCTTCGCATGGCCCAGATCAAGTCAACGCAGCTGCAGGCCCACATTCAGGGTCAGGCCCGCGCGCTGTGGGCCTACGCGATCACGGCGGATCGGGGGCAGCTCGACCAGTTTGAGGTGCACGCACAGGGCGCCGGCGAAGCGAGGGACTGGCTGGCCCGGAGCGCCGACAGCGAGCAGGGCATCAGACTCTTTAACGCTCTGAGCGACGCTGAGGGCGCCCTGGCGCAGGCCATGGAGTCGATCGACCGGCTCAGCACGGCGCAGCTCCGAGCCCAGCTGCCCACGCTCCAGACGCTGATCGACGACTACGTTGAGGCGGCCGGCGCGATCGCCGCGTTCGTGGACGAGGCCGCCCTCCAGCAGGAGGCCCACACGGCTGAGGTCACGAACGGGCAGGGGCTCATCGTGATGGGGCTGATCATCGGCAGCGGCGTCATCACACTCATCGTCGCCCTCGTTGTCGTGCGGAGCGTCAGCGGCATCCTGGCTCCGGTGGAGGCCGTCATCGTCAGGGCCGCCGAGGGGGACCTGACCGAGTTCGATCTGCCGTATGACGGTAACGACTCGGTGGGACGCATCTGCCGCGCGATGCGAAAGATGATTCCCGCGCTGCGGGGGCTCATCGCGGGCGCTGCCGAATCTTCCAACGCGGTCACCCAATCCGCGAATGAGCTTCAGACGACGACGGAAACCATGTCTGATTCGGCTTCCATGGTGGCTGACGCCATCTCGCAGATCGCGCAGGGAACCAGCGAGCAGGCCAGTGCGGCTGACAGCATCCAGGTTCAGATGCGGCAGCTCCGTGAAGCCATCGCCCAGGTCGCCAGCGGCGCGGAGCAGCAGGCGAAGCAGGCGGAACGGGCTGCGGCGGACCTGGCCGACATGCTGAAGCAGCTGTCGCTGGCCTCAGAACATGTGCGGGACGTGAACGGCCTGGCAGCCGATGCCCTGGTCACGGCGAAGGACGGCCGGACCACCGTGCTGCGGTCGGTCCACAGCATGGAGGAGATTCAGGTCAGCGTTTCGGCCACGGCCGACCAGGTCGCGGGCCTGGGTGAGCTGTCGCAGCAGATCGGCGTGATCACCGAGGCCATCACCGGCATTGCCGACCAGACCAATCTGCTGGCCCTGAACGCGGCGATTGAGGCTGCACGGGCCGGCGAGCACGGGCGGGGCTTCTCCGTGGTCGCCGACGAGGTGCGCAGCCTGGCCGAACGCTCCGCCGCCTCCGCCAGCGAGATCGCATCGCTGATCGGCCAGATCCAGAAGCGCACCGCTGAGGCCGTCGAGAGCATGACCCGGGTCAGTGCCCAGGTTGCGGCCGGTGTCGATATGGCGAGGTCGGGCGAGCAGGGGCTGGGGCGCATCGTCGAGACGGTGGGGAACACCCAGGAGCACATCGCCGAGATCGTCAGGGTCACCGAGCAGCTGGTGGAGGAGAGCCGGGGCATCCAGGTCGTCGTGTCCGAGATGGCCGCGGTCGCCCAGGAGAACTCCGCCTCTGCCGAGCAGATGGCCGTCAGTTCGGATTCGGTGGTGGAGGCCGTGGCCGTCATCGCTTCCTCGACCCAGCAGACCGCCGCCGCCGCCGAGGAGGTGGCAGCCTCGGCCGAGGAGCTGACCGCAGGATCGTCGACCATCGCACGATCGAGCGACGACCTGGCCAGACTCTCCCGGGAGCTTCTGGAGCGGGCCCGGCGTTTCAAGTATTAGAGGAGAACGATGCAGGCGGCCGCCGGTCGGCAGTCGCCTCCGTCTGTCGACAGGGGTTCCCCTTGTGGTGAGGGGTGCCCCCTGGGGCCCTGCGAAGCGCCGCCCCCCGGCTGGGGGGGGGCGCGTCGGCTGTGCCCGTGCCGTGCATCGGCTTCGCCGGTGCGGTGCCTCGGCTGCACCCCGGCGGCGCCTGGCCCGGGCGTCGTCCCGGCGGCTACTCGGTCCCGGCGGGGTAGAGGTAGATGTGCCAGGCCGCGCCTTCCTCTGTCAGCCGCAGCCTGCCCTCTTCGACAAACTCAAGGGTGAAGAGGATGTCGTCCTTCGGCCTGTTGCTGTACTCGGGGTTCCGCTGGGCGTCGGACGGCATCGGCACCCAGTCCTGCAGCACCTCGAACAGCCGCAGCGTGCTGCCGGCCACCTCGTACTTGCTGTGCTGGATGACCAGACCGCAGATGATCGGCCCGCACCCGCCGACGAGCCGGCGGAAGGTTCCGTCAGCATCGAAGGCAAACCACTCGCCCGACCAGCCGGTGCCGGAGGGAAGGCCGGTGACCGCATCCACCAGCTGGTGCGTGTGCAGGTTGTCGGCCCAGAAACCCACCAGCCGCCCGTCGGCGGCGGGGGCCACCCCGGGCCCTGCTGCATCGCTGATCGTGGCGGTGTAGGTGTCCTGATCCCACTCGACCACCGCACCCAGGGCTTCGCTGATGAAGCGCAGGGGCACCAGGGTGCGGCTGCCGACGATCTTGGCCGGAACATCCAGTGCCACCGGCTCGTTGTTCACGTTGGCCCAGGGGTTGCCGATCTGGAGGGCCAGGGCCGTGTCGCCCCGGGCGGCACTGACCGTCTGTGTCTCGGCATCCCAGTAGATTTCGGCGCCCAGGGCCTCGAAGATCGCGCGGAGCGGGACCAGCGTGCGCCCGTTCTCGATGATTGGCGGTACGTCGAACTCGAGCTCCACACCGTTCACCACAACCCGCGGAACCGGGGCAGCCGATACGGGCGCTGCACCCCACAGGACCAGCAGTGCCGTCACGAGAGCCAGCACGGACACGCGCACCCAGAATACACCCTTTCCTCATGATGTCGGAACCGGCAGGCTATTCAGCATACTACGATTGCGGGCGGAACTGACATGCGAAAACGGCATCATCAGCCCCGCCGTCGGCGGCCGCGCGCATCGGCGGCCCTGCCTGTACGGCCCCTGCCGGCCCGGCGGCAGGAAACGAGCCCCCCTGCTTGAATCGGATACAGAGAAATGGGGGAATTCGGGTGATTGTAATCAGGGGCGTGACGATTGCGGGCAAGCTCACCGACATCGATCTGGCCGTGAAGCCGGGCGAACTGGTCGCCGTGGTGGGCAGCAGGGGAAGCGGTAAGACGACGCTGATGCGGGCCCTGCTGGGTCAGCACCCGCTGGATCGCGGGACGGTCACGCTCGGCGGCTGCCCCGCGGGAACGGCGGAATGCCTCGCCCGGGTCGGGGCTGCGGGCGAGGCCTGGGGGCTGCTGGACCGGCTGACGGTCTGGGAGAACCTGCGCACGTTTGTCCGGCTCTGGGGCGTGCCCGAATCGCGGGCCGCACAGCTGCTTCACCGGCTCGACCTCGGCGGCCGGCGCGGCGTACGGGCCGACCGGCTCACCCCGGGCGAGGCGGCTCGCCTGCGCCTGGCCCGGGCGCTGCTTCACGATCCGCCCGTGCTCCTGCTGGACGAGCCCGCCGGCGACATCGACAGCGAGAGCGCCGCCCAGATCGCGTTCACGATCGCCGAGGAGGCGGAGGCGGGGAAGGCCGTGCTGGTGACGACGTTCGGCGACCCGCGCATCCTGCAGGCGGCCTCGCGGGTCTGCTACCTGGAAGGAACCCTCCTGATGGAGCCGGCCGTGCGCCTGGCTGCCGCGGGGGGCGGACGCACGGCTGCCGGACCGCAGGCCGGGGCCGCACCAGCGGGGGCCGCACCGGCGGAGGTCGCACCGGCGGGGGCCGCACCGGCGGGGGCAGCGGTGGGGGCCCGGCCGGAGTCCCAGCCGGCGCTGCCCCCGAGGCCCGTCCCCCACGTGGCCGCCCGGAAGGGCGACCGGGTGCTGCTCTTCCGACCGGAAGAGATCCGGTACGCCTACGCGCGCGATAAGGCCGTCTACATCGAGACCGGTGAGGGCCCGTGCGGTGTCAGCTTCACCCTGTCTGAGCTGGAGGAGCGGCTGGCGGAGAGCGGCTTCTTCCGCAGCCACAAGGCTTATCTGGTCAATCTTTCATACGTAAAGGAAATTGCCGCCTGGACCCGCGACTCGTACTCGCTCATTCTGAAGGACGGGGAGGAGGTGCCGCTGAGCAAGCACCGGGCTCACGAGCTGCGGGTGCGGCTGAACTGGTAGCCAGTTGTCGCCCGTTATCCGCCAGTCATCCGGCGAAGGCGGAAAGTACCGCCCCGACCGTGTGATGATCGGGGCGGAGGTGATGCGCGTGATTACCCTGACCCAAGTGACCAAGCGGTACGGCAAGGTCCAGGCCCTCGACGGGGTGGACCTGCACGTGTCCCCAGGCGAGACCCTGGGGCTCCTGGGCCCCAACGGCGCCGGCAAGACCACCGCCATCCGGCTGCTGGCGGGCATGACCCCGCCGACCAGCGGCCAGGTGCGGGTGATGGGCGTCGACCCGTGGACCCAGCCCGACCACGTGCGGGCCCGGATGGGGGTGCTTCCCGACGGAGCGGGCCTCTTCGAGCGGCTGACCGTGGGGCAGAACCTGCAGCTCTTCGCGGGCCTGCACGGCCTGGGGGCCGGGAGCGTCGAGCGGGCCCTGGCCGCCGCAGGGGTGGACGGACTGACCGGCCGGCGCGTCGGGAGCCTGTCGAAGGGGGAACGGCAGCGGGTGGCCCTGGCCCGGGCCCTGCTGCACGAGCCGGAGCTGCTCATCCTGGATGAGCCCACGTCGGGGCTCGACCCGGCCGCGGCGGCGGCGTTCCACCAATTGATCCAGGAGCTGCGGGCCCGGGGCCGGACCCTGGTGATCGCCAGCCACGACATGGCCGAGGTGGAGGCGCTGTGTGACCGGGTGGCCATCCTGGACAGGGGGAGGTTGGTCGCCTGCGATTCACCGGCCGCCCTGAAGGCGTGGCACGGGCGCCGCGCCGTTCGGGTGACGGTCGCCCGGGGCGCAGGGACCGAGACCCTGCAGTGGCCCCTGGAGGAGGCGGCCTGGATCGAGGCGGTGGCGCGATATCGGGCGGAGGGGACGCTGCTGGCCGTGCACACCGAGGAGGCCACGCTCGCCGAGGTCTTTCTGCAGACGACGGGGAGGGAACTGGCATGAGACTGATCGCGCTGGCGCAGGCGCAGCTGCTGGATATGGTGCGGAATCCTGTGGTCACGATCTTTGTGGCCATCATTCCGGTCCTGGGCGTCACGATGAAGCTGGCCATGCCGGCCGGCACCCACGAGATCCTGGCCTCGCTCCTGTTCATCATGGCCCCTTACTTCGTCAGCTGGAGCCTCACCGCGCAGACGCTCGCGGAGGAGAAGGAGAAGCGGCAGCTGGAGGCGCTGTTCCTGACGCCCGTCCGCCCCTGGCAGGTGGTGCTGGTGAAGAGCGGCCTGGGAACTGCGGTGAGCCTGGTCTTCGGGCTGCTCATCCCGCTGATCATGAGCCGGGCCCCTGCCCGTCCGCTCCTCTGGTTCGGCGCTTACCTGGCGCTCACATTGTTCGCGGTGGGCTTCGGCACCCTGATGGGCCTCCTGTTCCAGGACATGCGCACACTGGCGGTGGGGGGAACGCCGATCCTCCTCCTGGTCATGTTCTCCTCCACCATGTCGTGGGTTATGGCGAAGCCGGGGATCTGGGACGTGCAGGTCTGGCTTCCCACCCGGCCGTCGATGGAGCTGCTGCAGGCGGGCTACTTCGGCGACGGCGCGCCGGTGCTCCGGCACTTCCTGGTCATGGCGGGATACATCGCCCTGCTGTGGCTGGCCAACGCCCGGCTGGTCCGCCGCCTCTCATTCGCCGGCCGCTGACGGGGAGGAGGGTGTTGTCGTGCGTGGCGTCATGAGCGCTCTCCTGGCGATTCTTCTGTGGGCCGGCTGCATACCGGCGGGCGCACCGGTGGACGCACCGGCCGGCGAATCGGCGGGTGCAGCGGTCGGCGGCAGCGGGGGCCGTGCCGCGACCGGCGAGACGGGTGCAGGGCAGGGCCAGATTCGCAGACGGGCCCTGACGATTGACCTGGATGAGACCTGGGCCTCGGTAGCGGAGCTCACCTATCCGGCCGAGGGCGAGGGGCCGTGGCCGGCGCTGATTCTCTTCCACGGATCAGGCCCGGTGGACATGGACGCGACGAACGTGGATGCACGCGGCCAGGTGGTATCGGCCAACTTCCGGCTGCTGGCTGAGCGGCTGAGCCGGTCGGGCTACGCCGTTCTCCGCTTTCACAAGCGGGGGGTGAAGGGGCCCGGGGATTACGACCTGGAGCAGTCGTACCGCTCGACCACCAACCAGCTGATCGCCGACGCCGCGCAGGTGATCGCGGCGGCCAGGGAGCAGCCCGAGGTGGACGCGGACCGCATCTACCTGTACGGCTGGAGCCAGGGCGCCCAGGTGGCGGCCCACGCCGCCCTGGCGGATGCGCAGGTGGCCGCGGTCATCCTGCAGGGGCCGCCCGCCAGCGGCTGGGCCGAGACCCTGCGGTACCAGCACCTGACCCTGGGGCTGCGCGTGCTGGCGGAGGTGGACGCTGACAGCGACGGCAAGCTCTCGGTGAGGGAGTGGCTGACCGTGCCCGAGGGCCCGGCGGCGCTGATGGGCAGCTTCTACGTGTGGGCGCCGGACTCGACCCCGTGGTCCCCGAAGATGCGGCCTGACACCGACCGGGACGGCGACGGGCTGATCGACCTGGAGGCGGAGCTGCGGCCGGCCATCGAGGCGTTCATCGCGAATCCCGCCGTCAACCCCATGATGGACCCGGCCAACGAACCGTCCCGGTCGCTCGTTGAGATCGCGCCGGAGCTGCGCAGGCCGGTGCTCATCCTGCACGGCGAGCAGGACGGGTTCGTACGGGTGGAGGATGGCGAGGCCATCGCCGCCGCGGCGCCGGATCACGTGACCCTGCGCCGCTTCCCCGGACTGGGTCACGCCCTCAGCCCGACCGAGGACCCGGCCCGGGACGGATTTGGTCCGATGGA
>JAMNXV010000057.1 GCA_023623185.1 Bacillota bacterium | reverse complement strand
GGCCGGCCATCGGCGCCGCTCTGCGCAACCACAACATGATCATCCTGGAGTACGACAACGAGGGCTATATGAACACCGGCTCGCAGCTCTCCTACTCCACGCCCATCGGCCACAGAACCGCCACCTCCAACGTGGGCAGCCTGGGCGGCGGCAAGACGTTCCACCACAAGGACACGCCGCAGATCATGGCCGCGACCCACATCCCGTACGTGTTCACGGCCGTGGAGTCGCAGCCGCAGGACCTGTGGAAGAAGGCGGCCAAGGCACAGTGGTACGCCAAGAACGTCGGCCTGGCCTATGGCAAGCTCCTGATCGCCTGCCCGCTCAACTGGCTCGCGGAGGACCGGCTGGGCACCAAGATCGTGCAGGCCGCCGTGGACTGCAACTTCTTCCCGCTCTACGAGGTGGAGCGGGGCAAGACCCGGCTGACGTACGACCCCGAGGCCAGGGGCCGGAAGATCCCCGTGGAAGAGTGGCTGAAGATGATGGGCAAGACGCGCCACCTGCTGAAGCCGGAGTTCGCCGAGGTGCTGGCGGAGTTCCAGCGGGAGGTTGACCGCCGGTTCCGCCGGATCAAGGCGATGAGCGAACACCCCGACCTATAGCGAGTGAAAGGCCGCCGGACAGGAAGCCGGCGGCCTTCCGCGCGCCCGCCGGCGCGCGGGGCCGCGCCCGCAGGGCAGGAGTTTGCGCGGGCCACGGAGAAACTCGCGACGCCACTGTACAGCGCGTAACCCGCACGGGCGCGCGGTGGACCGACTTTGCGAAAGGGGGGGTGCCGAATGGCACTCGCGCCCGAGGGGCCGGGTGAGTTCGGTTTTTTTGAGGCGCTGATGAAGCGGGGCTTCGTCAACATCCCCCGGATGCTGTTTGACTATACCCTGGATCTCGGTCTCGACTACGACCGCATCGGCAAGATCTTTGCCGTGCTCGCCTGTGTGGGGGGGCCGGGAGAGAGCCCCTACAGCGTTTACACGGTTACCCGCCGCAACACGCCGCGCGATTTCGACCAGGTCCGCACCCTGGTGCTGCAGCTGGAAGAGGACATGATCACCCGCTGCGACCATGTGACGGAGAATGAGGTCACATTCTCTTTCGGACCGCTCTTCGCGCGCCTCTACGCCGTATGGGAGGAGTACTGGCACGAGCACCAGAGGGAGATGGCCCGGAAGGGGCCCCACCCGGCCGTTGCCCTGGCGGAACGGCTGCTGGGGCGCTCGCTCTCCACCCGCGACGTGCGCGAGATTCTGTCGTGGGTGGACGAGTACGGGTTTGCGGTGGAGATGGTGGAAGCCGTGCTGCGGGAAGGTCTCCGCCAGGGGGTAACCCGCATGAGCTACCTGAAGGCGATCGCGCGGGAGTGGGCGGAAGCGGGGCTGCAGACGCCGGCGCAGGTGGCCGCGTACCTGGAGGAGCACCAGAAGGCCGTGGCCCGCCACCGCAAGGCGACGCACGCCCTGGGCATCAAGCGGCCGCTGACCGCCGCGGAGCAGGCGATGATCGAACGCTGGTACGAGGAGTGGGGGTTCGACGACGACGTCATCCTCCAGGCCTGCGAGCAGTCGGCCGGCGCGAAGAACCCGCTGCAGTACACGAACAAGGTGCTCGAGAGCTGGTTGCAGGAAGGCATCCGCACCCGCGCGGACCTGGACCGCATGCTGGAGCAGAAGCGGCAGACGGCGGCCGCGGGCGTGGAGTCCGGCCGCGCTGCGCGGTCGGGCCGCAGGGGTTCCGGCCAGTCCAACGTCATCTTGAAGCGCGAGAAGAAGGATGATAGTTACTATGAGGTTGTCTTTAAGCGATATGACGATTGAGCGGGCCAAACGCCGGGAGGCCCGCATCCGCCAGCTGGAACAGGAGCGCGCCGAGCGGGAGGCGGCCATCTTCGCGCGGCTGCCCCGGCTGGCCGAGATCAAGGCGCTGCAGGCGGAGATCGGCCTGGATCTGGCGCGCCTGTACCTGAAGCGGCCGACCCGCTTCAAGATGACCTTCGAGGAACTGCGGGAGTGGTCGCTCCGGCTCTCGCAGGAGCGGGAGGAGATCCTCCGCCGGCACGGCATCGATCCCCGGGAGCTGGAGGTGCACTGGGACTGCCCGGAGTGCCAGAACACCGGCTGGATCCGGGACACCGAAGCCGGCGACACCGTATCGCCCCCCCGCAAGTGCCGGTGCCTCATCCAGGAGGAGATCGAGGACCTCTACCGGGTGGCGGGCCTCACCGGTCCATTGCGGGAGCAGACTTTCGACCGCTTTGACCTTACCGTCTACCCGCCGGAGAACCGGAAGCACAACGCCGGGGTTCTGGCCGACTGCCGCCGCTTCGCCGAGGAGGTGGCGGACGGGCGGTGCCGCAGGTCACTGCTCCTGCAGGGCGGGGTGGGATTGGGAAAGACCTTCCTGGCCTCGGCCATCGGCAACCACGCCATCGCGGCCCGCAAGACGGTGCTCTACTTCACCCTGGCGGAGTTCATCGACCTCATCCGCGCCGAGAAGTTCGACGACGAGGCCGACTTCCGGGAGGCCGCGCAGCGGCTGCTGGAGGTCGACCTGATCATCCTGGACGACCTGGGCGCGGAGAAGGCGACCGAGTTCGTGGCCCAGGAGCTGTTCAACCTCATCAACGTGCGGCTGAACCGCCAGATGCCCATGGTCGTCTCCACCAACCTGCGGGCGGCCGAACTGCAGGATACATACGGGGAGCGCATCGCCTCGCGGCTGCTCTTCGGCTTCGAGGCCCTCACCCTGGAGGGCGAGGATGTGCGGCGGGTGCTGCGCCTGCGGGCGCACGGGCGCTGAGCCTCGCAGGTGTACCGCGCCGCACCGTCGAATAGAGCCGTGAGGAGGGTGGCCAATTGGCACAGGACCAGGAGCGGACGCCGCTCTTCACGGCGCTCACAGAGTACGCCGCGCGTGTGCGGGCGCCGCTGCATGTGCCCGGGCACAAGCTGGGCCGCGCCGCGCCCCCGGAGTGGCGGGACTTTCTCGGGCCCTCTGCCCTGGCGATCGACCTGACCGAGGCCCCCGGGCTCGACGACCTGCACGCGCCGGAAGGGGTCATCGCCGAGGCGCAGGAGCTGGCCGCCGCGGCCTTCGGCGCCTGGCGGAGCTACTTCCTTGTGGGCGGCACCACGGCGGGCCTGCATGCGCTCATCCTCGCCGCCTGCCGTCCCGGCGAGACCATCGCGGTGCCGCGCAACGCCCACCGTTCCGTGCTCGGGGCCCTGATCCTGGCCGGGCTCCGGCCCCGCTGGGTGCGGGTGACCTTCGATGCGGAGCTGGGCATCGCAACCGGCCCTGACCTGGCGTCGCTCTCGGCGGCCCTGCCGGGCGCGGCTGCGGCGGTGCTGGTTCACCCCACCTACTACGGCATCGCCGCGGACACCGCGGCCGCGATCGGGCTCATTCACCGCGCAGGGCTGCCCGCCCTGGTGGACGAGGCCCACGGCGCGCACTTCCCCTTCCATCCCGCGCTGCCGCCCTCGACGCTCTCCCTGGGGGCAGACGGGGTCGTGCAGTCGCTGCACAAGACGGGGGGCAGCCTGACCCAGTCCTCCCTGTGCCACCTGGGGCACGGAAGCCGCATCCTTCCTGAGCGGCTGCAGGAGATGCTAAGGCTGGTACAGAGCACCAGCCCCTCGTATCTGCTGATGGCCTCGCTGGACCTGGCCCGGCGCGAGCTGGCCCTGCGGGGGCGGGAGGCCTGGGAGCGTGCGCTGGAGCTCGCCCACGAGGCGCGCCGGCGCATCGACGCCCTGCCGGGACTCCGGGTCCGCCCGACCGACGACCCCACCAAGCTGCTCATCGACGTGCGGGGCCGGGGCACGACGGGCTTCCGGGCGGCGGACTGGCTGTGGGAGGAGGCCGGGGTGGCCGTGGAGGCGGCTGGCCTGACGTATCTGTTGGCCGTGCTGTCTCCCGGGGATTCCCGGGAGCAGCTGGACGCGCTGATTGCGGGGCTGGAGCGGCTGCCTGCGGGAGAGGGTGCGCCTGTCCTCCCGCCGGAGCCGCCGTGGCCCGAGGTGATTCTGCCCCCGCGGGAGGCATACTTAGCCCGAAAGGAGCCGGTGCCGCTCGGCCGTGCGGAGGGGCGCATCGCGGCCGAGCTGGTGGCGCCGTACCCGCCGGGCATCCCGGTGGTGGCGCCGGGCGAGCGGCTGACGGCGGATGTGCTGGACTACCTCCGGCACGCCGCCCGCGCCGGCTGGCACCTCCAGGGCCCTGCGGATCCTCAGCTGCGCAGCATCCAGGTCGTGGAGGAGTGAGCGGCGGTGTCGGTCTTCATCAGCTTCGAGGGGGTCGACGGCTCCGGCAAGTCGACCCAGATCAAGCTCTTGCTGCAGTACCTCGATGAGCGGGGCGTTCCCTACGTCTTCACCCGGGAGCCGGGCGGCACGCCGATCGCCGAGCAGATCCGCCAGATCCTTCTGGATCCGGCCAACCGGGGGATGTCGGTGATCACGGAGGCCCTGCTGTTCGCGGCGAGCCGCTCCGAGCACGTGAGCCGCACGATCCGGCCGGCCCTGGAGGCGGGCAAGGTGGTGATCTGTGATCGCTTCGTCGACTCGTCGCTGGTCTACCAGGGCGCTGCCGGAGGCCTGCCGATGGAGTTCCTGCTGACAATCAACGAGATGGCCACGGGCGCCCTGCGTCCGCACCGCACGATCGTGCTCGATGTGGCCCCGGAGGTCGCCATGGCCAGGCGGAGCGGCGAGGAGGCCGACCGCATCGAGCGAAAGGCCCTGGAGTACCACCAGCAGGTCCGGGAGGGCTACCTGGAACTGGCCCGGGCGGAGCCCCGGCGCGTGAAGGTGGTCGATGCGTCCAGGAGCGTGGACGAGACGCAGAGCGAGATCCGGAGGCTGGTGGAGGAAGTGCTGCCCCGCCGCTTCCGCGGGGCCGGCGCCACAACGTGAGCGAAAGGGGGCGAACCTCCGTGAAACTGATCATCGCGATCGTTCAGGATAAGGATACCCACCGCCTGCTGTCGGGGCTGACCCAGGAGGGCTTCCGCGCGACCAAGCTCAGCTCGACGGGCGGCTTTCTGCGGGAGGGCAACACCACCCTTCTCATGGGGGTGGAGGACGATCGGGTGGAGGACATCCTGCGCATCATCAAGAGCACCTGCCGCTCGAGGGAGCAGCTGGTCACGCCGCTTTCACCCATGGGCGGGCCGGCGGACTCGTACATCCCTTATCCGGTGGAAATTACTGTGGGTGGCGCCACCATCTTCGTGCTCGACGTGGAGCGCTTCGAGCAGTTCTAGGGGGCCTTGGGCGTGACGTGGTCTGCGATTCGCGGCCAGCGCCTGGCCGTCGACCTGCTGCGGCGGGCGGTGGCCGGCGGCCGGGTTGCCCATGCTTACCTGTTTGCCGGCCCTCCCGGGGTGGGGAAGCGGCTGGCCGCGGCCGAACTGGCCCGCAGTCTCAACTGCCTGGCGTCTGAGGCGGGCGAGGCTTGCGGGGCGTGCCGCTCCTGCCTGAAGCTGGCCGCGGACCCGCCGGTGCATCCGGACGTGATCGTGGTGGAGCCCGACGGGCGGCTGATCAAGACCGAGCAGATGCGCCGGGTGCAGAACGAGGTGTACGCCCGCCCGACGGAGGGACGATTCAAGGTCGTCATCATCGACGGGGCCGAGCGGATGAACGCCGAATCCGGCAACCGGCTGCTCAAGGTCCTGGAGGAGCCGCCGGCCTACGCCCGCTTCGTCCTGCTGACCACCAACGCAGCGGGGGTGCTGCCGACCATCGTCTCCCGGTGCCAGATCGTGCATTTCTCGCCACTGCCGCCGGAGGAGGTCGCGGCCGTGCTGCAGGAGAAGGCCGGAATCGGCGCCGAGGAAGCCTGCCTGTTTGCGTCGCTCTCGGGCGGTTCGGTGGGGGCGGCCCTGGCGATGGCCGCCAGCCCGGAGGTGGGCCGGCGTCGGGATGAGGCATTTGACCTGCTCCTCGGCCTGGGGGAGATGGACGATGCGGCGCTTCTGGAGCAGGCCGCAGCGTGGGAGAAGGAGAAAGAACTCCTGGAGGAGCGGCTGGAGATGACCGCCCTCTGGCTGCGGGACGCGCTCCTGCTCGCCCGGGAGGCGCCGGAGCGGCTGGTCGTCAACGCAGACCGGATCGCGGACGCGCGCAGGCTGGCCCGGCGCTACGGCGGCCCCGGCCTGATGGCGATGCTGGAGAGCCTGGCTGCCGCGCGGGGAGCGCTGCTGCGCAATGCCAACACTCGGCTGGCGTTGGATGTGCTGCTGCTTGACCTCCACAGCGCTGCTCAGCCGTGAGCAGGCTTGCAGGGCGAGATCATGAACCGGTGCTGCACACGGCAGCGAGGAGGTGACGGGGTGGTCTGTGTCGTTGGCGTACGTTTCAAGCTGGCCGGGAAGGTTTACTACTTCGATCCCGGCGAGCTGCCCGTCGCCCAGGGAGATCGAGTCATCGTCGAGACGGTGCGGGGCGTGGAGTACGGGGAGGTCGTCGTCGGGCCGAAAGAGGTCCCGGACGACGAGGTGGTCCAGCCCCTGAAAAAGGTGATTCGCATTGGGAACGACCGGGACGCGCAGATCGCGGAGGTGAACAAGCGCAAGGAGAAGGATGCCTTTGCGATCGCTCTCCAGAAGATCGAGGCGCACAACCTCGATATGTACCTGGTCGACGTTGAGTATACATTTGACGGGTCAAAGATCATCTTCTACTTTACCGCGGAGGGGCGGGTCGATTTCCGCGAGCTGGTCCGGGATCTGGCCTCAGTCTTCCGCACCCGCATCGAGATGCGCCAGATCGGCGTGCGGGATGAGGCCAAGCTGCTCGGGGGCATTGGGCCCTGCGGGCGCGTCCTCTGCTGCACCAGCTTCCTCGGCGATTTCTCGCCGGTGTCGATCCGGATGGCCAAGGATCAGAACCTCTCGCTGAATCCCTCGAAGATCTCGGGGCTCTGCGGGAGGCTGATGTGCTGCCTGCGCTACGAGCAGGAGACCTACGAGGCGGCGAAAGAGGATCCGACCCTGGCCCCCGGCTATGTGCCGCCGCCGCTGCCCGATTCCGAACCGGAGGAGCTGCCCGAGGTCGAGTGGCTGGCGGAGCCCCCGGCGCCTGTTGTGGAGGAGGCGCCGCAGCCGCGCGG
>JAMNXV010000182.1 GCA_023623185.1 Bacillota bacterium | reverse complement strand
GCCCGCGGCACCCGGCGGGGGCGTGTGCGGATGCAGCGTTATTCGTCCAGGTAAGCGAGGGGGTCTACGGGCTCGTCGTCGACGAGCAGCGCGAAGAGCAGGTGCGGACCCAGTTCGCTGCGCAGGGGGGCGGGCAGTCCGATCCGCCCGATGCGCGCCCCGGCCTCCACCGCCTCGCCCTCGGTCACCGCCGCCTCGGCCAGGCCGGCGTAGCGGCTCTGCCGGCCGCCGCCGTGGTCCAGCAGCACCGTGATCCCGTCCACCGGATGCTCCTCCACGGCCGCCACGGTGCCGCCCGCTGCGGCCACCACCGGCTGCCCCGGCGTCGCCTCCAGCGCCAGGCCGTCGTACAGCCGGTAGTCGCCCAGGCTGGCGTCCACGGCGCCGAAGGGCATCACCACCCGGGGCCGCCCCGACAGCGGCCAGGAGAACGCCGGTTCCGCTTCGGCGGTCAGCGGCGGCTCCCCATCGGAGGGCGCTGATCCCGGTGAAGGGCCAGGGGCTGCGGCATCGGCGGCGCCTGCCGCGTCGGGAGTGTTGGCGGCGCCTGGGGCGCCGGTTGCGTCACGGGCCACAGAGGCGGCGGGAGCGTCTCCGGCCAGGAGTCCGGCGGCTGCGTCAGTGGCATCCACGGCGTCTGGCACGTCCTGGGCCGCAGGGCGGTCAGAGGAATCGGCACGAGGCTCCGGCGCCAGGCGGGTCTGATACAGGGCCATGCCGCCGATCAGGAGAAACAGCGCTGCGCTGGCCGCCAGGGCCATCCGGCGCTCGGGCTGAAGACCGCTCCGCCACAGGGCGGGCAGGCCACGCACAGGTTTCATCACAGATCACCTCGTGACTTAGCCTGCCCACTTCCCCGCCGCTTCAGACCAAGTAATACCAGTTTGCCCGCCTATATTTCGAATAATCGACTGAGCTCTACGCCCGTATAGTAATGAGTGAGAATCTCTTCATAGGTCTTCCCTGCCCGGGCCATGCCCTGGGCGCCGTACTGGCTCATGCCCACGCCGTGGCCGTCGCCGAAGGTCTCCACCACCACCTGGCCGTCCTCCCAGAAGATCCGGAAGTCCGTCGAGCGCAGGCCCAGCCGCTCCCGCACCTGCCTGCCGCTCAGGGTCGTGTCGCCGATCGTCACCGCCTTCACCCTGCCCCCGGCCGTGCGGCCGGTCACCTGCACCGGCGGCAGGCCGGCCCGGGCGGCGGCCTCCACCGCCAGCGCCGGCCCCTCGCTGCCCAGTCCCAGCGCCAGGGCGAACGCCTCCGGGCTGAAGCGCCGCTCCTCCAACAGACGGGGGGCGGCGGCGCCCCAGGTGTCGTCCACCGGAACCAGGTAGGGCAGGTCGGTGGCAAAGTAATCGCCGGCGCTCTCGGTCATCCTGCCCGATACGGCGTGATACAGGGCGTCGATCAGCTCGCCCTCGTAGGTGAGCACCTCGCCCTCGGTCTCGGCCTGCGCCTCGCTGAGCCTTCGCCAGAAGCTGGCCGCGACCAGCGGGCCGTACTTCGCTTCCAGCTCCTCCCGGCTCATGTACGCCTGACTGGTCCGGTAATCGGCGCACACGTCGGCCTCCGGATTCAGGGGGCACCCCCCCTTCCCGCCGAACTGGGGCATGCGGCGCACCGTGTAGGTCCGGGCGACGACGAACTGCGCCTTCAGGGCCTCCATCTCGAAGTCGGCGGGCATCTCGGCGGCCACGACCCCCTTCAGGTACTCGCCCAGCGGCATCGCGACGACGGCGTCCCGGTCCGGAAAGTACACCTTTACATCCAGCGAGTCGGCGCCGGCGGGTTCGTGCACAGGGCCCTCCGGCTCCGGCACAAACTGGGCGAGCACCGGGACGGTCAGCGGATCCGGTTGCTCGGGCAGGCGCACGCCCGCGCCGATTCCCGCCGGGAGCGCCAGAGTCAGGACCGCCGTCACCAGCACGGCGGCGAGGAGCAGACGCAGCATGACTTGTCCTCCGAGCCCCTGCATGGGGGGTTGTCTCACCCCTATCTGTATGGGGGACCCGTCCGCAGTATTACATAAGGCCATCAGTAATCACTGCGCACCGTCGGCCAGGCGACCCAGAGCCGGCTGCCGCCCCCGCTCCTGCGCGCGGCCGCCTGCACGTTCACGGCGTAGGGTCCGGGCGGCAAGAGGGGCGTGTACCCGGCCACGGAGGCCGACCGGCCGTCGCTCCAGGGCTCGCGCTGCCGTGCCCCCACGGCGTCCAGGGCCGCCTCCGCCAGCGCCAGCGGGTCCGCATCCTTCCCGCTGCCGGCCAGCTCCACCTGCACCTGCGGCCACAGCCCCTCGGCCGCGAGGGCCCGCCGCAACTCCCGGTACCGCTCGGCCCACCCCAGGGCGGCCTGGCCGCTCAGCCGCCAGGTCACCTCCACATACGGACCGCCGACCCCCTCCACCAGGCGCAGCGACCGTGCCTCGCCCGCAGGGGCGGGACCGCCCCAGCCCAGGCGGGCCGCAAGCCGCTCCGCCGCCGTCCGGTCCTCCACCGGCTCCTGCAGGAAGAGCACCGCCTGCTCCAGACGGTCCCCTGCAGCCTCCCAGGCCAGGCCCAGGGTCTGCATCTCGGCTACCGCCGGCGCGGCAGACTCCCCTCCTGGCCGCTGCACAGCCAGGAGCATGCTCAGGGGCAGCGCGAGCGCCGCCAGAGCTACAGATCGGCGCATGGCGATAACACCTCCTACGCGAGTCTTGCCCCGGCCGGCAGCAGAATAAACTTACTTGGCATGCTTAGCAGGAATCCGGGCAATTCCCCCGAATTATGGATGAAACTCTTCACGCGGTGGGCACAGTGTGCCCCTTCGTTGTCTCTGCCGCAAGCCTGTCACATTCCTTACAAGGATGGTGGTCGCCGGTGCTCGCGTACGTGACTGTGGGCTCCGCGGCGGTGGCCGGAGTGGCCGCCGCGGTGGCGGTGACGCGCTGGGGCCCGGTGTGGTGGCGGCTGTGGCAGCGGGAGGCGGCCAACCAGGAAGCCCTGGCCGTGGCAAAGGCGCGAGTGGGAGAGGAGGCGAGCCGTCTGTTTCCGTACACGCCAACCGAGTTGCAGCAAAGACTGCAGGAACAGGGCTACTTCCTGGATTCTCTGACCACCAGGAAGCTGTGGTCGTACCTGCGGCAGGGGAAGCCCGTGGGGTTGAGAGGCGAGCCGGGCATCGGCAAGTCGCAGCTGGCCGAGTCCTTTGCCCGCGCCTTTGGCTATCCCCTGGTGGACATGGAGTGCCATAGCCACCTGGAGGCCGAGGAGATCGGCATCTCCTGGAACGGCTTCAAACAGATCGTCGACGCCCAGGCCTACCAGCGGCAGGAAGGCGGGGAGCCGCCCAACCTGTACACCCTGGAGTATCTGAACCGCACCCCGCTGCTCGAGAGCGTGCTCGCGGAGCAGCCCACCGTGGTGCGGGTGGACGAGGTCGACAAGCTCAACGAGCATACGACCAACTTCTTCCTGCGGTACCTGGACCGGCAGGAGCTGGTCGTCCACAACCTGGACCAGCCCGGCCAGTCCCGGGTGCTGAAGGCCCGGGCGCCCCTCTTCATCTTCCTGACCTCCAATGAGTACAAGCGGCTCGATACCGCGTTCATGCGCCGCACCGTGTGGCTGGACCTCCAGTTCCCCGCGGAGGCCACGCTCGCGCGCATCATCCAGCGGTCGGTAGAGGCGCCTGCCGATTTCGCGGCCCGCGTCGCACGCATCATTGTCCAGCTCCGGCAGCTCAACATGGAGAAGAAGCCCGCCATCGCCGAGGCGATCGAGTGGGCCCGGGCCCTCGTCGACGTGGGCGACGGACGCATCACCCCCGAAACCGTGGAGGTGACCATCGGCTTCCTCGCCAAGTACCCGGAGGACGAGGCCATCGTCAAGGAGGCGCTCCGGCAGTGGTACGACGGCTTTGGCCGATCTGCCTGATCCATGCGGCCGCCCGCCGCATCGGCCGGTTCATCCGCTGGCTGCTGCTCCAGGCGCTCCGCCTGTTCCGCCCGTGGCGGCGTAAGCTGCGTGCGGCGGGCCAGGTGGCGCGCCTCTTCCTGTTCAGCCGCGACCCCAACAACCTGTACGTCGCGCTCGTCGAGGCGGCCGACCACCGCGAGGAGGGGGCGGCCGCCCTCAGCGAGGTGGCGGCTGGCGAGCGGGCCACGTCGCTGCTCTGGGCCTGCCCGGCCGGGCAGGATCCGCCCGGGCCGGTGGCCGCCAGCGCCTCGCTGTGGCGGGGGCTCGCGCCGTCCGGCCTGGAGGAAGCCCTGAAGGGGGCCGAGGCGGCCAACCGCCGCTACGCCTACATCGACCTCCTGAACTCGCCCATCCGGAAGCTCTCGCCCCGGCAGATCCGCGAGCTGGAGGAGCTGCTGGAGCGGCTCGCCCGCAAGTGGCTCGCGCACGATGAAACCTTCCGCGAGTGGCCCCGCAGGGGCCGGCTGGACGTCGGCCGCACCCTGCGGCACAACCTCCCCCGGTTCGGCGGCGCCGTGCTCGAGTTCAAGTGGCCCGTCAAGGTCGTGCCGATCCCCAAGCCCCAGACACCGGCCCGCATCCTGGTCATCGGCGACGTCTCGCGCTCCATGGCCCACTACGTCAGCGTTCTGCTCTTCTTCTTCCACAACCTGAACTTCCGGTTCGTCGTGGAGAGCTACGTCTTCAGCGAGGCGGCCACCTACGCGACCCCCTACCTCAACGGGCCGGGAAGCTTCGAGGCCAAGGCAGAGCGGCTCATGAAGGGCGCCCGCTCGTGGAACGCCGGCACCCGCTTCGGCTCCGCCCTGGCCGAGATCGCCCAGCACGCCCGGGTCGACGACCAGACCTACGTGTTCATCGCCACAGACGGCAAGGTGACGCTCACCCCAGAGGAGCAGGAGAAGATCAGGGTGAACATGGCGGAGCTGCGCCGCCGGGCCCGGCAGGTCATCTTCCTCACCCCCTCGGCCGATTTCTCCGGGGCGCTCCACGGCAGCGGCCGGCAGCGGCAGCGCAGGCTCGGCACCTTCTACTACGGTCACCATGAGGTGCCCGTCTGGCTGATGGGCTCGCCGCACTGGTACGGCACACTGGCCCGCTATGCCGACAGACTCTACCTGATTCGCACCGTGCAGGACCTCATCGATATGGTGGAGAACCTCCTCATCAGCAGCAGCGAGAACGAACGGAGGAACTGCGATGGGACGTTTTGAGCGCATCACCAGCCAGCGCATCTACCAGCAGATCGTGGACCAGATCACCCGCATGGTGCAGGACGGCACCCTGCGCCCCGGCGACCGCCTGCCGCCGGAGCGGCAGCTCGCCGAGGAGTTCGGCGTCAGCCGGTCGGCCGTGCGGGAGGCGCTCTCGGCCCTGCGCATGCTCGGCATGGTCGAGGCCCGCGTCGGCGAGGGCACCTTCGTGACCCAGCCGCCGGACGAGCGCTTCATCTCGCCGCTGGCCCTGGTGCTCACCATTGAACAGAGCGAGGCCATGGGCCGGGAGCTGCTGGAACTGCGCGCTGCCCTGGAGGCGGAGGGCGCCGCCCTGGCCGCCATGCGCCGGGAGGCCGACGACCTGGCGGCGATGGACGACGCCCTGAAGGCGATGGAGGCCGACCTGAAGGCGGGCCGGCTGGGCGCCGAGGCCGATTGGCGCTTCCACGACGCCGTGGCCGGCGCGACCGGCAACGCGCTGCTGCTGAAAACCATGCGCTCGCTCAGCGACACGATGAAGGAAGCCCTGGGACTCTACCGCGAGCGGCTGCTGCGCATTCCCGGCATGGGCCACACGCTCCTGCAGGACCACCTTGAAGTGCTGGAGGCCATCCGCAACCAGGATCCCGGGGCGGCGCGCGACCGCATGCGGGCGCACATCCTGCGCGTGCAGGACGAGCTCTACGGCTAGTCCGCCGCGCTGAGGCGGATCGGGCGGGCAGAGGATGCCCGAAGCGGAAAGGTCTATTTGTGAGAACGATAACGTGTCCGCGTAGTCCTCTCGGCTTATTTGAGCGACCATTGTACGATTGCGGAGCAGGGGAGGGGGCCACCTCCTACGAAAGATTGGTCTGACCATCAGTCCATCCGACCAACCTGCCGGTACCGGGCTGGTCACACACTCGTCGCATGGGAGGATCTTTCATGTCGTTCTGGCAGACCTACGATCCCTTCGGAAGCCCGCTTCTGTCCACATTGGTCGCTGCACTTCCCCTGCTCCTGCTCCTCTACCTCCTGGCGGTGCACCCCTGGCGCGACCGGGAGGGACGCCGGCACCGGGGCATCGCGGCGCCCAAGGCCGCCCTCATCGCCTCGCTGGTCTCGCTGGCGGTTGCCGTTCTGGCCCTGGGCATGCCCGTGACGGCGGCGGGCGCGTCCTTCGTTTACGGCGCGCTCTCCGGCCTCTTCCCCATCGGCTGGGTCCTGCTTGCCGCCATGTTCCTGTACACACTCACCGTCGTCACCGGCCAGTTCGACGTCGTGAAGGAGAGCATCGTCGCCATCTCGGCCGACCGGCGCATCCAGGTGCTGATCATCGCCTTTGCTCTGGGCTCCTTCCTGGAGGGGGCCGCCGGGTTCGGCATCCCCGTGGCCATCGCCGGCGCCATGATGGTCGGCCTGGGCTTCAAGCCCCTGCAGGCCGCGGTGCTCAACCTGCTGGCCAACTCGGTGCCCGTCGCCTTCGGCGCCATCGGCACGCCGATCATCACCCTGGGCGCGGTGACCGACCTCGACCCCAGCCGGCTCGGCGCCCTGTCTGCCCTGCAGCTCCTGCCCTTCGGCCTGGTCACGCCGCTGCTGGTGATCGCCGTGATGGTGAAGATGGACGGCAAGCCCTTCCGCAAGGCGCTGGAGGTCTGGCCCGCCCTGCTGGTCTCCGGCGTCACCTTCGCCTTCAGCCAGTACCTCACGGCGGCCTACCTGGGTCCGGGTCTGGTGGGCATCCTGGGCGGTCTGGTCACCCTCGTGGCCTTGCTGGCGCTCTGTGCGGTCTGGAAGCCGGCCAGCCCCTATGACGACGCCGAGACCCCGGCGGCGCCCAAGGCTTCCCGCCGCCTTGCCCCGATGGCCGGCGGTGCGGTGGCCGCGACCGGCGCCACGGCCGTGCCGGGCCGGACGCGGGGCGAAGTGGCCCGGGCCTGGCTGCCCTGGGTGCTGCTGACGCTCTTCGTGTTCCTCTGGGGCCAGCCCGGCGTGAAGGCGGCCCTGGAGCGGCCGCTGGCAGGCATCCCCACCGTGCTGCGGTGGTCGGTGCCCTTCCTCGACGGCCTCGTCTACCGCATGCCGCCCGTGGTCGCCGAGGCGACCGCCGAATCCGCCGTGTACACCCTCAACTGGCTCTCGTCGCCGGGCACCTCCATCTTCCTCGCCGCGCTCGTGGCCGGCCTCTGCCTGCGCATGACGGGGGCGCAGTGGAAGGAGACCGTCGTGCGCACCGCCGAGCGGATGAAGGGCCCCCTGGCCACCGTGGCCATGGTGCTGGGCTTCAGCTACCTGACCCGCTACACGGGCACGGACGGCATCCTGGGCCTGGCGTTCACCCGCACCGGCTGGCTCTACCCCTTCTTCGCCCCGCTGCTGGGCTGGATCGGCGTGTTCATCACCGGCTCCGACACCTCGGCCAACGCCATGTTCGGCAGCCTGCAGCAGATCACGGCCCGCCAGCTCGGGCTCGACGAGTACCTCATCGTATCCGCCAACAGCGTGGGCGGCTGCACCGGCAAGCTGCTCAGCGCGCAGTCCATCGTGGTCGCCACCGCCGCCACGTATGAGGATCGGCAGGAGGCTGCCGGCGCCGTCGGCTCCATCCTGCGGGCCGTGGCCGGCTACAGCCTGGCGATGGCCGTCATCAGCGGTCTGATCGTGATGGGCATGGCCTACCTCGTTCCCGGTCTCATCAACTGATGGGAGGTGCCCCCATGAAAGTCTCTCTCTTCATCACCTGCCTGGCCGACCACTTCGCCCCCCAGGTCGGCGAGGCGGTCTACCGGCTGCTCCGGCGCCACGGGGTCGAGGTCGACTTCCCGGAGGGCCAGACCTGCTGCGGCCAGCCTTCCTGGAACACCGGCCACCTGGACGACGCCCGCGATTTCGCCCGGCTCTACATGAAGGCCTTCGCGAAGAGCGAGTACATCATCCAGCCCTCCGGCTCCTGCGCCGGCCACGTGCGCTACTTCTACCCCGAAATGTTCCCCGAGGGATCCCGCGAGCGGCAGGAGGCCATCGCGATCGGCCGGCGCACTTACGAGTTCACCGAGTTCATGGTGCGCGTGCTCGGCGTGAAGGACGTCGGCGCCCGCTTCCCGGGCAAGGCGGTCTTCCACAACAACTGCCACATGCAGCGTGAGCTGAAGGTTCAGGAGGAGCCCCTGGAGATGCTGCGCTGCGTGCGCGACCTGGAGCTGCTGGAGCTGCCCCGGCCCGACCTCTGCTGCGGCTTCGGCGGCGCCTTCTCCATCAAGCAGCCCGAGATCTCCACCGCCATGGCCGACGACAAGGTGGACGCCATCGCGGCCACCGGCGCGAACCTGATCGTCAGCTCTGACCTGGGCTGCCTCATGCACCAGGGCGGCCGCATCGAGAAGCGGGGCCTGCCCATCCGCACCCTGCACATCGCCGAACTCTTGTGGGAGGGGGTTCAGCAGAATGTCGGCTAAGACACCTTTCCTCGAGCGGGTCGAGAAGGCCCTGGCGGACGACCACCTGCGCGGGGCGGTCCGCTACACCGCCGAGAACCTGTACCTGAAGCGGAAGGCCGTCATGGCCGACCTGGACGTCCTGGCCGAGAAGGGCGAGGCCCTCGGCAACTTCGAAGAGCTACGGGCCCGGGCGCAGGAGATCAAGCGGCACACCCTCGCCCACCTCGACGCCTACCTGAAGCAGGCTGCGGAGCAGATCCGGAAGAACGGCGGCGTGGTCCACTGGGCGAAGGATGCCCGCGAGGCCAACCAGATCGTGCTGGAGATCTGCAAGAAGCGCGGCGCGAAGAAGCTCATCAAGTCCAAGTCCATGGTCACCGAGGAGATCCACCTGAACCAGGCCCTCGAGGCCGAGGGGATGGAGATCGTGGAGTCCGACCTGGGCGAGTACATCATCCAGCTCGCCAGGGAGACCCCGGCGCACATCGTCATCCCGGCCATCCACAAGACCCGCCGGCAGATCGCCGACCTCTTCGGCGCCGTGGCCGGGCGGGAGCTGGCCACCGACACCAAGACGCTCGCAGGGTTCGCCCGCGCGACCCTGCGCCAGAAGTTCATGACCGCAGACGTGGGTGTGACGGGCGCCAACTTCGTCGTCGCCGAGACGGGCACCCTCTGCCTGGTCACCAACGAGGGCAATGGCCGGCTCACCTCCTCCGTGCCCCCCTGCCAGATCAGCGTGGTGGGCATGGAGAAGCTGGTGCCCCGCCTGGAGGACCTGGCCGTCATGCTGAACCTCCTGCCCCGCAGCGCTACAGGTCAGAAGATCACCACCTACTTCAACATGATCACAGGCCCCCGCCGCCCCGGCGAGCCCGACGGGCCGGAGGAGCTGCACGTCATCTTCCTGGACAACGGCCGCTCCAACATCCTGGCGACCCAGTACCAGGAGGTGCTCTCCTGCATCCGCTGCGGCGCCTGCCTGAACTCCTGCCCGGTCTACCGGCAGCTCGGGGGCCACGCCTACGGGTCCATCTACCCCGGGCCCATCGGCACCGTGCTGACGCCGCTCCTGCAGGGCTTCGACCAGTGGGATGAACTGCTGCAGGCCTGCAGCCTGTGCGGCGCCTGCGCCGAGAACTGTCCGCTGGGCATTCAGCTGCACAAGCACATCATCCGCCTGCGCGGGGAGGCGGTGGCACAGGGCCGCGAGCACCCGCTCATGCGCACGGCACTCAAGGCGGTCCACTTCGCCTGGACCCGCCCGGGGGTTTACAAGTTCGTCGCCCGGTCTGCGCACCTGGGCGTGAAGCCCTTCACCCGCAGGCGGGAAGACGGCAGCGAATACCTCGACAACCTGCCCTCCATCGCCGCCGGCTGGACCAACAGCCGCACCATGCCCGCCCCGGCCCGCAAGCCCTTCCACCAGCGCTGGGCCGAGCTTCAACGAGAGGAAGGTGCGAAGTAGATGACCACTGAGCAGGACTTCCTGGCCAGGGTGGCCGAAAAGCTCGGCCGCAGCCCCGAAAGCGCTCCGCCGCCGTTCCGGCCGTCAGAGCCGCTGCCGGCCATCGGCCCCAGGGGGAAAGACGCGCTCGCGGACCGGTTCCAGATGGAGCTGGAGAAGATCAACGGCGTCGTGCACCGGGTGAACGACGCCTCCGAAGTGGCCCCGACCATCGTGAGGATCCTGAATGAAGCGCCGGCGGCTGACCCGGGCAAGTCCCGGGCAGGCGACCAGGACGGTGCCGGGACCGTCGGGCGGACGGTGGTCCGCTGGGCCGATCCTCTGCTCGATGAATTTGACATCGACCGGGCCCTGGAGCAGGCCGGCTGGCAGCCGGTCGCGTTCCGCCAGGGCGACGACGGCCGGGCCTTCGTGGCCCGCGTCGAACAGGCCCACGCCGGAATCGTCGGCTGCGACGCGGCGATCGCTGAGACGGGCACCATCGTGCTCGGCAGCTCGCCCCTGGGCGGCGCGGAAGGGAACGGCCGGGGCAGCGGCGATGCCCGCGGTAACGGCAGCGCCGGCGGCCGGGGCCGCACAGTGAGCCTGCTGCCTCCGGTGCTGATCGCCCTGCTGCGGAAGGAGCAGATCGTCTTCGACAGCGCCCAGCTCTTCCGGCGCCTGGCCCGGGCCCCCATGCCGTCGCAGGTGATCTTCAAGTCGGGGCCCAGCCGCAGCTCTGACATCGAGAACGACCTGACCATCGGCGTCCACGGCCCCGGCGCGCTGCACGTCATCCTGCTGTAGCGGAACCGGAAGCAGACGCCGCACAAGGCGGCCCCCGAGCCTGACGCCCGCATGAGTTCAGACACCACCGTGAAGCCCCCATCCTCAAGAAATCAAGCCCCAGCCTGTGCCCAGGCTGGGGCTTGTGTCTATGCGTTTAGTCCTTCTTCTCCTCATCCAGGGCGCCGGCGGCCCGCAGGCGGGCCACCGCACGGCGCAGGGCCGCCTCCGCACGGGCGTAATCGATGTTCTCGGCCCGCTGCCGCAGCCGGGCCTCTGCCCGCCTGCGCGCCTCCATGGCCCGCATCACATCGATGGACTCCGCCAGCTCGGCGGCGTCGGCCAGGACGGTGATCCGGTTGTCCGAGACCTCCGCAAAGCCGCCGGTCACGGCCGCACGCTTGTAGACGCCGTCCTGCTTGTAGCGGAGCACGCCGATCCGCAGGTTGGCGACCATGGGCGCATGGTTCTTCAGGATACCCATCGAGCCGTCCACCACGGGGATGACGACGGCGTCCGTGGGGGCGTCCTTCAGCACCGTGCGCTCAGGCGTGATGATGGTGATCGACATGTCGGCCATGCTAGCTCACCTCGGCCAGCAGCTTCTTGCCCTTCTCCACCGCCTGCTCGATGGTGCCGACCATGTAGAACGCCTGCTCGGGCAGGTCGTCGTGCTTGCCCTCCAGGATCTCCTTGAAGCCCTTGACGGTGTCCTTGATGTCGACGAACTGGCCGGGGAGGTTGGTGAACTTCTCGGCCACGAACATCGGCTGCGAGAGGAAGCGCTCGATCTTACGCGCCCGGGCGACGAGGAGCTTGTCTTCGTCGGAAAGCTCATCCATGCCCAGAATGGCGATGATGTCCTGCAGCTCCTTGTACCGCTGCAGCACCTGCTGCACGCCGCGCGCCACCTCGTAGTGCTCCCGGCCCACGATGTTCGGGTCGAGGATGCGGGAGCTGGAGTCGAGCGGGTCCACGGCCGGGAAGATCGCCTTCTCGAACACAGCGCGGGAGAGAACCGTGGTCGCGTCCAGGTGGGCGAAGGTCGTGGCCGGCGCCGGGTCGGTCAGGTCGTCGGCCGGCACGTAGATGGCCTGCACCGAGGTGATCGAGCCCTTCTTCGTGGTCGTGATGCGCTCCTGCAGGTAGCCCATCTCGGTCGCCAGCGTCGGCTGGTAGCCCACGGCGGAGGGCATGCGGCCCAGCAGCGCCGAGACCTCGGAACCGGCCTGCGTGAAGCGGAAGATGTTGTCGATGAAGAGCAGCACGTCCAGGCCCATCTCGTCGCGGAAGTACTCGGCCATCGTCAGGCCGGTCAGCGCGACGCGCATACGGGCGCCGGGCGGCTCGTTCATCTGGCCGAAGACCATCGTCACCTTGTCGATGACGCCGGCCTCGATCATCTCGTGGTAGAGGTCGTTACCCTCACGGGTGCGCTCGCCCACGCCGGCGAAGATCGAGTAGCCGCCGAACTTGTAGGCGATGTTGTGGATGAGCTCCTGAATCAGAACCGTCTTGCCCACGCCGGCGCCGCCGAACAGGCCGATCTTACCGCCGCGGGCGTAGGGGCACAGCAGGTCGATGACCTTGATGCCGGTGGGCAGCATCTCGGTAGCCGGGTCCACGTCGGCCACGCCGGGGGGCTCACGGTGAATCGGCAGCGAGACCGGGCTCACAACCGGCTCCTTGCCGTCGATGACCTCGCCCAGCACGTTGAACATGCGGCCCAGGACCGGCTCGCCCACGGGCACCGTGATCGGCCCCAGGGTGTCGACAACGGTCTCGCCCCGCCGCAGGCCGTCGGTGGAGTCCATGGCGATGCAGCGGACCTGGTTGTTGCCCAGGTGCTGCGCCACCTCCAGGGTCAGGTTGATGTCGCCCCGCTCCCCGCCGTTCCGGATCACGAGGGCGTGGTTCAGCTTAGGCAGATGGCCATCCGGGAACTCCACGTCGACGACGGCGCCCATAATGGCCAGAATCTTGCCAGTCGGGTTGCTCACTGCGGGTCTCCCTCCTCTATTCAGGAAGCAGGCTTAGCCCTGAAGGGCGTTGGCGCCGCCCACAATCTCGGAAATCTCGTTGGTGATCGCGGCCTGGCGGGCCCGGTTGTACGCCAGCGTGAGCTGGGCGATCATCTCTTCCGCGTTGTCCGTGGCGTTGCCCATCGCCGTCATGCGGGCGCCGTGCTCAGACGCCTTGGACTCCAGCAGAGCCTGGTAGAAGATCGTCTCGGCATACCGGGGCACCAGCGTATTCAGCACCTGCTCGGCGGAAGGTTCGTAGATGTACTCCACCAGCCCGTGGTCGTCCTCAGACTCCTCCGGCTGGATCGGAAGCAGCTGCACCTCCACCGGCCGCTGCGTCACGGCGTTGACGAACTCGGTGAAGACCAGCCGCACCTCATCGACCTCACCCGACATGTACAGGTCGACAATCTTCGACAGAATGGACCGCGACATGGCGAAGGTGATGTTGTCGCCCAGCGGCACGAACTCCAGGACGGGCTGGATCCGGCGCTTGACGAAGTAGTCGCGGCCCTTGCGGCCGATGGTGATCACCTTCGCCGGCCGGCTCTCCGCCTCCAGCGCATGGTGCGCCTTCCGGATCACGTTGATGTTGAACGAGCCGGCCAGGCCCCGGTCGGCGGTGATGACCACGTAGGCCACCGTCGGCGTGCCCTCCGTGCGCCGGTGCAGCAGGGGGTGGTCGGCGCCGGCCCCCGCCTTGACCAGGCGGCCCAGGGTCTTCGAGAGCTCCCGGGCGTACGGGCGGGCGTTCTGCGCCCCCTCCTGGGCCCGGCGCAGCTTGGCGGCGGCCACCATCTTCATCGCCTTGGTGATCTGCTGCGTCGACTTTACGGCCCGAATCCGCCGCTGTACTGCCTTCTTGTTCTCAGCCAACGTCTCTCACCACCCTTACTGGTTGGCGGCAGCGCGCTGACCGTAACCCTTCTTGAAGGCTTCGACCGCGGCCCGGACCTCCGCCTCGAGATCCTTCCACTTCTCCACCGGGATCCGCTTCAGCAGATCGGCGTGATTGGCCTTGAAGTAGGTGTGCAGCTCCTGCTCGAACGCCGCCACCTCGCTCAGCTCCAGGTCGTCCAGGTAGCCGTTGGAGGCCGCGAAGATGGAGAGCACCTGCAGTTCCACCGGCAGCGGCTGGTACTGCGGCTGCTTCAGGATCTCCGTGGTGCGCTGGCCGCGGATGATGCGGGCCTGCGTCGCCTTGTCCAGGTCAGAGCCGAACTGGGCGAAGGCGGCCAGCTCGCGGTACTGCGCCAGGTCGAGCTTCAGCGTACCGGAGACGCGCTTCATCGAGTCGATCTGCGCCGCGCCGCCCACACGGGAGACGGAGATACCGACGTTGATGGCCGGACGAATACCGGCGTAGAACATGTCGGTGTCCAGGAAGATCTGCCCGTCGGTGATGGAGATGACGTTGGTCGGAATGTACGCGGACACGTCGCCCGCCTGGGTCTCGATGATCGGCAGGGCGGTGAGCGACCCCGCGCCGTACTCGTCGCTCATCTTGGCAGCCCGCTCCAGCAGGCGGGAGTGCAGGTAGAACACGTCGCCGGGATAGGCCTCACGGCCGGGCGGACGCCGCATCAGCAGCGACATCTCGCGGTAGGCGACGGCGTGCTTGGAGAGATCATCGTAGACGATGAGGGCGTGCATGCCGTTGTCGCGGAAGTACTCGCCCATCGCGCAGCCTGCGTACGGGGCGAGGAACTGAAGGGGAGCAGGATCGGAGGCCGTCGCCGCGACGACAATGGAGTACTCCATGGCGCCCGTCTCTTCCAGCTTCTTCACCACGCCGGCGATGGTGGAGGCCTTCTGGCCGATGCCGACGTAGATGCAGATGCAGTTCTGCCCCTTCTGGTTGATGATCGTGTCCACCGCGATGGCGGTCTTGCCGGTGCCGCGGTCGCCGATGATCAGCTCGCGCTGGCCGCGGCCGATCGGCGTCATCGAGTCGATGGCCTTCAGGCCGGTCTGCAGCGGCTCGTGCACCGACTTACGCGTGATGACGCCCGGCGCCTTCCGCTCGACGGGCAGGTAGGTGTCGGTCTCGATGGGCCCCTTGCCGTCCAGCGGCTGGCCCAGCGCGTTGACGACGCGGCCGATCAGGGCCTTGCCCACCGGCACCTCCACAACGCGCCCGGTCCGCTTGACCTCCATGCCTTCCTTGATGTCCGCGTCGGGACCCAGAATCACGACGCCGATGTTGTCCTCTTCCAGGTTGAAAGCCATTCCCATGATGCCGTTGGGGAACTCCAACAGCTCGGAGGCCATGCAGGACTGCAGGCCGTACACACGGGCGATGCCGTCGCCAACCTGGATGACCCGGCCGACGTTCGAGATTTCAATCTCGGTGGAGAAACGCTCAATCTCCTGCTTCAGAATTGAGGAGATCTCCTCTGGCCGAATGCTCATCCCCGTGTCACCCCTCAATGACGTTGGATTGCGTACTGATCAGCCGCTCATGCATGCGGCGCAGGCGGGTACGCACCGAGCCGTCCATCAGCGTATCGCCCACCCGCACGGCCAGGCCGCCGATCAATTCGGGGGCGACCTGGGTCCTCAGCTTCACACGTTTGCCCAGTTTGGCGCCAAGCCTGGCCTCCAGGTTCCGCGCCGTCTCCTCCTGCAAAGGAACGGCAGAACGGACCTCGACCTCCACGAACCCGAGGGCTTCGTTGGCCAGGTCCTGAAACGCGCGATAGATGGAGGGCAGGTACGGCTCCCGCCGCTTCTGCACCACCACGAAGAGGAAGTTCAGCACCAGCGGGGAGACCTTGCCCTCAAGCACGCCGCTCAGCACTTCGCGCTTCTTGGAGGGCGAGACCATCACGTCGTTCATGAAGGCCCGCAGGTAGCCGTCTGCCTCGTACATATTGACCACGAGCTCGAGCTCGCGGTTGGTTTGGTCCAGCAGCCCTTTCTCCTGGGCCAGTTCGAAGAGGGCCCTGGCATAGCGCCGGGAGATGGCGTGGTTCAACATCAGTGCTTCGCCACCTCTGCCACGAAGCTGTCAGCGAGCCGCCGCTGCTCTTCGGTGTCGAGGTTCTTCTCGATCACCTTTCCGGCCACCGCCACCGCCAGGTTGGCGACCTCAAGCCGCAGTTCGGCCAGAGCCTTCGCCTTCTCCCGCTCGATGGTCTTGGTGGCGTTCTCCAGGAGCTCCGACGCCCTGGCCCGAGCGTCGGCCTCGATCTGCTCCTTCGTGGCCGTCGCGTTCTTCACGGCCGTATTGATGATCTCCTGCGCCTCGCGCTGGGCGTTGGCGATCTGCGCCTCAAACTCCCGGCGCAGCCGCTCGGCCTCTGCCCGGTCCTCGGCCGCCTTCTTCAGGTTGTTGTTGATCTCATCTTCGCGGGCCTGAATGGCGCCGAGGAGGGGCTTGTAGAGGAACCGGTGCATGCCCCAGAGCAGGATGGCGAAGTTGATAATCGTCCAGATCAGCTCGTTGGGCTCGGGGAAAATATTGATGTCCTCAGCGAGCGTGAACAGAAAGATGTCCAAAAAGAGTTCCCCCCCTCTCTAGTAGGGGGCGACCGGAGGTGACTAGCCCCGGGTCGCCCCCTTCGAGCCTAAACCCTACCGCCGAGCATGAAGATGATCAACAGACCGATCAGCAGGCCGTAAATCGCGATGGCCTCCATCAGCGCGAGCGCAACGATCAGCGCGCCACGGACGTCGTTGGCGGCCTCGGGCTGGCGCCAGATGGCGTCCATCGCAGAGGCGGTCGCCTTACCCTGCGCCACGGTAGCGCCGATCGCGGCGACCGAGATGCTGAGGGCGGCAGCAATAGCGACCCAGGCAAGATTGGTCATGGTGCGGATTCCCCTCCTTCTCTAGCCAGAGAGTCATTTCGTAAAGTGTTCGGGCGCGAAGGCCCTCTTAGTCAATCCTCCCTTTGGGTAAAGGAAGGGAACGCCTTCCCTAGAGGGGGAGGAAAGCTAAACCTTGGCTTGTCAGTGCCCTACTGGGCGGGAACCGGCTCGTGTTGCGCCTCCCCTTCCGGGTCAGGCATGTGGGCCTGGTGCGATTCCAGCACGGCGCCGATGTAGATGGCGGTCAGGGTGGTGAACACCACCGCCTGCAGGGCGCCGAACACCAGGCTCAGCACCATGATGGGAATCGGCGCGATCATCGGAGCAAGGAAGATGATCACCGCCAACAGCGTCTCTTCGCCGAAGATGTTGCCGAAGAGACGGAGCGACAGCGAGAATGGGTGCACAAACTCTTCCAGAAGCGAGAGGGGACCCAGGTGCAGCAGGTGCTTGATCCAGCCGCCGGTGCCCAGCGTGCGGATGGCGATCACCTGGACGGCGATGGCCACCACGATGCCGAGCCCCAGCGTGGTTCCCCAGCGGCCCGTCGGGGCAAAGAGCCCGTAGCCGACCGTGGGCACCACACCCAGGTAGTTGGATACAAGAATGAAGATGAACAGCGTGCCAAGCAGGGGCATGTACTGCCGAGCGTACTGGCGGCTGCCGATGAAGGAGGCGAACCAGCCCTCCAGGAAGTCGGTCAGCAGCTCCAGGGAGCCACGCAGCTTGGTCTGGCGGCCGCTCAGCACGGCCCGGTTGATGACAAACGCCACTGCAAGCAGGCCGGCCACGATCAGCCACTGCGTGATGATCATGTTGTTGATCTCGAAGAGGGTACCTTCGAACAGCACCGGGAAGGGTGTGTGAATATGGAACTCCCGCGCGCCCCCCGCTTCGGCGAGGCTGAACAAGAATGTTGTCACTCAAATTTCCCCCCCTTCCGGGCGTAGACGTGGAAAAGAGAGGCTTTGACGGCCGCCGTGATCGACAGCGCCGCTGCCACCAGGGAGTGCACGTTGCGCACGATCAGGTAGAACAGGATCAGCGCAGCGGCGTCGAGCACGTACCGCACAAAAAAAACAGCGCCAATACCGCGCAGTGAGTCCACACCCGCGGCCCGGTTATTGGCCATCTTCCGAAAGAGCAGGAGGTTGCATACAAAGCCCCAAACGCATCCGAACAAGACCCCTGCCAGCACTGCTGCCACGATGACCCTCTCCCCCTGACCGGGGTCAGGGCTCTCCATTCGACCTCTTCTGCCTGGCCTCCTCTTTCGCCGCCTTCGCCGCCCGGTCGATGGCCTTCAGCCGGCGCAGAAGGCCGTTGAACGCCACCGCGAGCCCGAGAAGGATGCCGGCGATCAGAAACAGGGGTGCGGTATTCAGCCGGCCGTCCAGCCACCACCCCAGTCCCCCGAAGATCCCCAGGGAGGCCAGCAGCGTGTAGCCGAAATCGATCGCCGCAAATAGGTAGGGTGAACGCCGGGGGGATCGGCGATACACTCTGGCGCTACCTCCTCCGCCAGAATCCGCTGAAATCCCTAGTGCCGATTATACTAAGGTGACTGGTAAAAGACAAGGCGGAAACCGGTCACGTTAATCTGATTGAAGTATTCCATGTGGTTAACCAGGTGATAACGAGTGGGCATATAAGGGCAGCTTCTTGCAGCCGGGTACTAAGCCATAAGACCCACCTCGGCCCAATGGCCTCGGCCTGCTGACCAGGTCAGCCTGAGACCTAGCCCCCGGCCCTGCGTCTCCCACCCGGCCCTGCGTCTCCCCCCTGCCCTGCACGTCGGCCTCGGCGCCGCGCGTCACTTTCCGGGTACGAACTCGCCGGGCTTCTCCGGGAGGAACCCGAAGTGCCAGGCCAGGTACTCGGCGATCCGCCGGCTCGCCTGCCCGTCGCCGAAGGGGTTCTGCGCCCGGGCCATCCGCTGGTGGAGCGCCTGGTCGGTCAGCAGCCGCTCGCCGGCGGCGTAGACCCCCTCGTAGCTGGTGCCCGAGAGCAGGATCACCCCTGCCTCCAGGGCCTCCGGCCGCTCGGTGGTCTCACGCATCAGCACGTGGGGAACGCCCATCGACGGCGTCTCCTCCTGAATGCCCCCCGAGTCCGTCATTGCCATATAGGATTTGGCAGCCAGGTGAATCATATCGGGGTACGGCAGCGGATCCAGCAGCAGAATGCGCGGGTGGCCGTCCAGAATCGGCCAGGCCAGCTCCCGCACCGCCGGGTTCAGGTGGACGGCATAGATGAGGAGCACGTCGGGGAAGCGATCCACCAGATCGCGGACCGCCCGGAACATGTTCCGCATGGGCTCCCCCAGGTTCTCCCGGCGGTGGGCCGTCATCAGCACCACCCGGTGGCGGCTGAAGTCCACCTGCCGGAGCGCCTCCACGGTGAAGGTGTGCGGCTGGCCCAGCACCGTGAGGGCGGCGTCGACGCCGGTCTGCCCGGTCACGAAGATCGTCGCGGGGTCGACCCGTTCCGAGACCAGGTGCTCCCTCGCACGGGGGGTCGGCGCGAACTGGATGTCGGCGATGATGCCCGCCATCCGCCGGTTGATCTCCTCAGGGTAGGGGTTGTACTTGTCGAAGGTGCGCAGCCCGGCCTCCACGTGCCCCACGGGGATCTTGTGGTAGAAGGCCGCCAGCGCCCCGGCCGCGGTGGTGCTCGTGTCGCCGTGCACCAGCACCAGGTCCGGCCGCTCCCGGTCCAGGAGCTGATCCAGGCCGGAAAGGGCGCGCACCATGATGTCCGTCAGCGTCTGCCGGGGCTGCATGATGGCCAGGTCGTGGTCGGCCGCGAGCCCGAAGGCCGCGAAGACCTGGTCCAGCTGCTCCCGGTGCTGCCCCGTGGAGACCACCACCGTCTCGAACCATTCCGGGTGGCGGCGCAGGGCCTGCACCACCGGCGCCATCTTGATGCCCTCCGGGCGGGAGCCGAATATCGTCATCACCTTCCGGCGCTTTGCCAAACCTTCTCCTCCTCGTCTCTCCCCGGCCGTGCGGCGGGCCGGGGGCTGCCTGCTGCTATCCTGGAAAAGGGGTAAGAGGTCTCCCTCCTACCCCCTTCTCCCCTATGTTCCCACAATCAATGGCCCGGATGCTTCTCCCGGGGCTCCGTGACCGCCAGCAGCCCCAGACGGCGGGCTGCCGCCAGCACCACGGCCAGAACGATGCCCACAATAACCATCGCCTCGGCGAAGTTCACCTCGGTCAGGGCCACCGCGGAAAGCCCCAGAGCTGCCGACACCCCCCACATGACCAGCACGGTCTTCCGGTGGGAGAGCCCGAGCCTCAGGAGCCGGTGGTGCAGATGGTCCTTGTCGGCCTGGCCGATGGACCGCCCGCCGGCGAGCCTCCGCACGATGGCGAAGGCCGTGTCAAAGATGGGCACCGCCAGGGCCAGCACCGGCACCAGCACCGAGACCGCCAGGGCGCTCTTCATCACGCCCTCCACCGAAACCGCCGCCAGCGTGAAGCCCAGGAACATCGAGCCGGCGTCGCCCATGAAGATCTTGGCGGGATTAAAGTTGTACCGCAGGAAGCCGACCGCCGAACCCGCCAGCGCTGCCGAAAGCAGGATGGCCGACGGCATGCCCTGCTGCAGCGAAACCACCAGCAGCGTGAGCGCCGCGATGGTGGAGATGCCGGCCGCCAGGCCGTCGAGGCCGTCGATGAAGTTCATCACGTTGATGAACGACACGATCCAGAGGATCGTCAGCGGCCCCGCCAGCGGGCCGAACGAGACCCACTTGTCGCCCAGCGGGCTGTAGATCGCGGTCACCTGCAGCTGCCACGCCGGAACGTAGACGAGCAGCGCGGCGATGGCCAGCTGGCCCAGGAACTTCGCCTTCGGCCGCATGGGCACCCGGTCGTCACGGATCCCCAGCAGCACCAGCAGGCCGCCGCAGACCAGAATGCCCACCACCTGCGGATCGCGCAGGCCGCCCGTCAGTATCATCGCCACGGCGAAGGCCAGGTACATCGCGAGACCGCCCAGGAAGGGCTTCGGTTCGGTGTGGACGCTCCGATTGACCACCGGGGCCACTGTACCCGTGCGCAGGGCGAGTCGGCGCGCCAGGGGCGTGAGGATGAGCGACGCCACCAGCGCCACCGCGAAGGCGATGCCTGCGTGCTGCAGCATGTTGACTCAACTCCTACACAGGGTCCGTCGTGGACCCAGGCAACATAATGCCTGACTCCGACCCTCGTTATTCTAAGCGCGAAGCGTGAGCTTGTAAAGATTAGGAATGGCTGGAAGGAGCAAACCGCTCCATCTTAACGCCCGCCTGCCGGGCCATTTCTAAGCCAATCTCTTCCGTGTAGCTGTCCATGTACACAATGCGCTCAATTCCCGCCGCAATCAGCATCTTGGCGCAGTGGACGCACGGGCTGCTGGTGACGTAGCAGGTCGCCCCGCGCAGGTTGATGCCGTGCAGCGCAGCCTGAATGATCGCGTTCTGTTCCGCATGGATCGCCCGCACACAGTGGCCGTCCACAATCAGGCAGCCCACGTCGGTGCAGTGCGGCAGCCCCGATGGCGACCCGTTGTAGCCGGTGGTCAGAATACGCTTGTCCCTAACTAAGACGGTGCCAACCGACCGCCGGTTGCACGTCGACCGCTTGGCAACCACCTGCGCCAGTTCCATAAAATACTCGTCCCAACTGGGCCTTGCCATGGAATCCCTCCGAAGTCAAGCTCCCTACCGGACTGCCTATTTGGTCCCGAACAGCCGGTCTCCGGCGTCGCCCAGGCCGGGCACGATGTACGCGTGCTCGTTCAGGCGCTCATCCAGAGCGGCCAGGTAAATATCCACATCCGGGTGCGCCTCCTGCACCACCTTCACGCCCTCCGGGGCGGCGAGCAGGCAGAGCAGCTTGATCTTCTTGCCGCCCCGCCGCTTGATCAGGTCCAGCGAGGCGACCACCGAGCCGCCCGTGGCCAGCATCGGGTCGAGCACGAAGAGTTCCCGCTCCCCCAGGTCCGTCGGGAGCTTGCAGTAATACTCCACGGGCTGGAGCGTCTCGGGGTCCCGGTAGAGGCCGATGTGGCCCACCCGGGCCGTGGGGTAGAGGTTCAGGATGCCCTGCACCATGCCGAGCCCGGCCCGCAGGATCGGCACCAGGCCGATCTTCTCCCCGGCCAGCCGGCGGCATTTCGCACGGGCGACCGGCGTCTCCACCTCCACCTCCTCCGTCGGCAGGTCCCGGGTCACCTCGTAGGCCATCAGCATGGCCACCTCGTTGACCAGCTCCCGGAACTCCTTGGGACCCGTCTCCTTGTCCCGGATGATGCTGAGCTTGTGCTGAATCAGTGGATGGTCAATGACAACAACCCGTGACATCGCGCTCGCTCCCCCTACTGCAGTTCATAGACCGCACGGGCCCCGCCGATCAGCTTCGGCCGCGTCCGGGCCGCCACCACCCGGGCGTGCCCGATGGCGGCCGTCTTCAGCCTGACCGGCACGGCCACCCGCCGGAGGTGCATGCCGATCAGGGTCAGCCCAATGTCCAGTCCCGCATCGGCCCTGATCTCCTCCACCACCACCGCGTCCGGCATCCGCCGCATGGCCCGGGCCGCGAGCGCGCCCCCGGCCTGCGGCACCGGCACCACGGTCACCCGCTCCCAGCCGTACCGCTCGGCCGCGGCCCGCTCGACCACCAGCGCCCGGTTCAGGTGCTCGCAGCACTGAACGGCCAGGTGGACCCCGGCCGCCTGCGTCGCCTCCAGCAGCGGCTCCAGGATCGCCTCTGCCACGGCGTCGCTCCCGGCGGTGCCGATGCGCCGTCCGATCACCTCGCTGGTCGAGCAGCCCACCACGAGCACCTGCCCCGGCGTCAGGCCGGCCACGGTCAGCAGCTCCTCCACCGCCGCCCGGGTCTGTGCCCGCACCGCCGCCAGCAGGTCCTCCTCAACCGGCTGCCCGCCGCGTAGCTGCTCCTCCTCCGCCGCCGGCTGCCCGCCGCGTAACCGCTGCTCCTCCGCCGCCGGCTGCCCGTCAGCTACCGGCCGCTCCGCTGCCACTGCGACCCCTCCTAACCCCTCTCCAACAGGCGGATCTTCTCCACCCGGCGGGCGTGGCGCCCGCCCTCATGCTCGGCGGTGAAGAAGGTCCGCACGATCTCCTCGGCCACGCCGGACCCCACCACCCGCGCCCCGATGCAGAGCACGTTCGCATCGTTGTGCGCGCGGGCCATGCGAGCCGAGTAGACCTCGTTGCACAGGGCCGCCCGCACGCCGGCCACCTTGTTGGCCGCGATGGACATGCCCAGGCCGGTGCCGCAGATCAGGACGCCGCGCTCGTACTCGCCGGCCGCGACGCCTTCCGCCACCTTCTGCGCATAATCAGGGTAGTCACAGGAGTTCCGGTCGTGGGTGCCCAGGTCCGCCACCTCGTGGCCCAGCGACTCCAGGACCGCGATCACCGTCGCTTTCAGGTCGAAGCCGCCATGATCGCTCGCCACGGCCACCTTCACTGCGTTCCACTTCCTTCCCGGCGAATTCGCTCAACTACAGCTTTCAGCAGATGCTCCAGCGCCCGCGCGGTCTCCTCGTAAACCTCCAGGGACCCGCCGAAGGGGTCCGACAGGTCGCCCCCGGTCCCGGCGTACTCCGCCAGGGTGAAGATGCGGTCAGCGTGCGCAGGAAACCGGGTGCGCAGGGCGTCGCGGTGGGCCCGCGTCATGCCCAGCACCAGGTCATAGCCCTCCAGGCCGACGACCGTCTGCGACCGGTGGCCGCTCAGGTCGATGCCCCGCGCCTGCATCGCCGCCACGGCGTTGCCGGCTGCGGGCAGGCCCGGAAAAGCGCCCGTGCCGGCCGAGTCGACCTGCAGCTCCCACCCGGGGTCGGCGCGCCGCCAGATCTCACGCAGCAGCGCCGCCGCCATGGGGCTCCGGCAGGTATTGCCCGAGCAGACCAGCAGGACCTTCTGCACCTTCATATCTTAATCACCCGCCCGCCGGCCGCCCGGCGCAGGCGGTTCATGATGGCCAGCCCCAGCCCCTCCTCGGGCACCCCTTCGGCGATGATCACATCGACCTGGTGCCGGTCGAAGGCGCGCAGGGTGGCGAACAGGTCGCTGGCGATCCCGGCCAGGTCCCCCCTGGCCCCGTATTCCAGGACCACCGAGGCCACGTAGACGCCCCGGCTCTCGGCGCTGCACAGGATGCCCACCCGCTTCCCCTCCTCGGCGTACTCCATGGCGAGGTCGCGGATCTTCTCCTGCATCTCCAGCACCGGGCCGTCCACCAGAATCAGCGGCGCCCGGGGCGCGTAGTGCCGGTACTTCATGCCCGGCGAACGCGGCTTCTCGCACTCGCCGCTCATCGAGGCCAGCTCCACCGGCCCGATGGCCGCCTCCAGCTCCTCACGGGTCACGCCGCCGGGACGCAGGATCACCGGCGGGTCGGTGGTCACGTCCAGCACCGTGGACTCCACGCCGACGCCGGTCTCGCCGCCGTCCAGCACGGCGGGGATGCGGCCGGCCAGGTCCTCCAGCACGTGCTCGGCCGCGGTGGGGCTCGGCTTGCCGGATACGTTGGCGCTGGGCGCGGCCACGGGAACGCCCGCGGCGCGGATCAGGGCCAGGGCGACCGGGTGGTCAGGCATGCGGATGCCCACCGTATCCAGACCGCCGGTGACCTCCGGCGGCACGGCCGGTCCCTTGTGCATGACCAGGGTGAGCGGCCCGGGCCAGTAACAGTCCATCAGCCGCTCGGCCTTGGCCGGCACCGACGCCACCAGCCCTTCCAACTGCGCCGTGTCGGCGATGTGCACGATCAACGGGTTATCGGACGGACGGCCCTTCGCCGCGAAGATTCGCCCCACGGCTTCGCCGTCGAGGGCGTTGGCACCCAGGCCGTAGACGGTCTCCGTGGGAAACGCCACCACATCGCCATCCCGCAGGAGCGCTGCCGCCTTTGCGACCACCTCCGGCTCCGGATTGACCGGATCCACCTGCAACACCCGCGTACCCTGCACCAGGCGTTCCACGTTCCACCCTCCCTCTCCCGAGTCCCGTTGCATCCAGTTAATTTTCGGGGTATCCTGCGGCATTTCCTGCCCGCTATCTATACACACCAGCCCGAAGATAGCATGCGGAGTCAACCTGCCAGATCATCATGGGAAAGTGTGGGCGAAGTCCGTGTCACAACACCGCTGTGCCGTCGTCAGGACGCACAGCAAAGCGCCGCACCATTCTACGATGCGACGCTTCCAAAAACCGCCCGGTCGACGCCGGCGGTATCCTTGTAGACTGCAACATCCACCAGCCCGGCCTCCCGGAACAGCCCGGCCACGGCCTGCGCCTGACCGATGCCCACCTCCACCCCCAGGAACCCGCCGGGCACCAGAAACGCCGGCGCCTCCTGCGCCAGCCGGCGGAAGAAGGACAGACCGTCCTCGCCCGCGGCAAGCGCAAGGCGCGGCTCCCAGTCGCGCACCTCGGGCATGAGCCCCGTCAGTTCGGCCTCGCTGATATACGGCGGGTTCGAGAGGATGGCCGCGAACCCACCGCCTGCCTCCGGCGGAGGCGCCGCTGCCACCGCATCATGCGGCAGCGCGGCCACCGGTCGCTCCTCTGCCGCCAGCGGCGCCAGCAGGTCGCCCTGCAGAAAGCGCACCCGGTCCGCGACGCCGTTCAGCCGGGCGTTCTCCGCGGCAACGGCCAGCGCCTCGCCGCTCACGTCCACCGCCACCACGTGCGCCTCCGGCAGCCGGTGCGCCACGGCGATGGCGATCGCCCCGCTGCCTGTGCCGATATCCGCTACCCGGAGCACACCCGCCGCCTGGGCAGCAGACCCTTCCGCCGCCGCACTCCCGGCCGACCCTTTCGCCGCCGCACTCCCGGCCAGACCGGCTGCCGCCCACGCCTCCAGTCGGGCGACCGCCTGCTCCACCAGCACGGCCGTGTCCAGGCGGGGGATGAGCACGGCCGGGGTCACGCGAAACGTGAGCCCCATGAACTCCTCCGTACCGAGGATGTACTGCAGGGGCTCCCGGGCGGCGCGGCGCGCCGTCAACTTGGCATAGGCATCAGCCGTCTCCGCGGCCAGCGGTTCCGCCTGCCGGCCCGCCAGCGCGCCGGCGCTGCAGCCCAGCAGGTGCGCCAGCAGCCAGGCGGCCTCCCGCGCCGCATCGTCCACGCCTGCTGCCGCGAGTTGCGTCCTGGCCCGGGCGAGCGCCTCGCCGACCCTAATCGGACCGCTCTCCGCGGGGTTATTTGCGGGGACCACCCAGGTCAGGCCTCCTCGCCCTGGAGCAGCGCCGCCTGCTCATGCTGGGCCAGGGCATCGATGATGGGGTCGATCTCGCCGTCCATGATCGCCTCCAGGTTGTGCACCGTCAGGCCGATCCGATGGTCGGTCACACGGTCCTGGGGGAAATTATAGGTGCGAATCTTCTCCGACCGCTCGCCGGTGCCCACCTGAGACCGGCGCAGCTGCTCCTCCTCGCTCTTGGCCTGCTGGGCGTAGTAGTCCGCCACGCGGGAGCGCAGCACCCGCAGGGCCTTCTCCCGGTTCTGGATCTGCGACCGCTCGTCGGCGCAGTAGACCACGATGCCGGTGGGCAGGTGCGTCATGCGCACCGCCGACTCCGTCTTGTTCACGTGCTGCCCGCCGGCGCCGCCGGCCCGCTGGACCTCGATCTTCAGATCCTCCGGCTTGATCTCTACGTCCAGCTCCTCCGCCTCGGGCATGACCGCCACCGTCACGGTGGAGGTGTGGATGCGCCCCTGGGACTCCGTCACCGGCACCCGCTGCACCCGGTGCACGCCGCCCTCAAACTTCAGGCGGGAGTAGGCGCCCTCGGCGTTGATCTGGAAGAGCACCTCCTTAATGCCCCCGGCCTCGTTCTCGCTGATGCTCAGCACCTCGGTCTTCCACCGGTGGCGCTCCGCCAGGCGGGTGTACATGCGGAAGAGCTCCGCCGCAAAGAGCGAGGCCTCATCGCCGCCGGCGCCGGCGCGAATCTCCATGATCACGTTCTTGTCGTCGTTGGGATCACGGGGCAGGAGCAGGATGCGCAGCTCATCCGTGAGCTGTTCCAACTGCTCCTTCAGGTCCTTCAGTTCCTGGTTGAAGAGGGCCCGCTCGTCCGGGTCCAACGGCCCCTCCAGCATCTCCAGCACATCGGCCAGCTCCTGTTCGGCCTTCTGGTACGCCCGGAACTTCTCCACCACCGGTCCCAGCCGGTTGTGCTCGCGGGCCACCTTCTGGAACTCGGCCTGGTTGTTAATAACAGAGGGATCGCCCAGCTTGTAGGTCAGGTCCTCGTACCGCTGAACGACGCCTTCCAGCTTCTCCTTCATGCGGGCATCCATGTTGGTTTCACCTCGCCTGCGCGAATTCTGGGCACAGTAAAGGGGCGCGGGTGGACCCGTGCCCCGAGTGACGCGTTGCTAACCCGGCAGGCCGTGGCCCCGGGCGGTCTCGAAAGAGGCAATGGCCACCTCCAGCTGGCTATCGTCGGGCTCACGCGTGGTCAGGCCCTGCAGCCACATCCCCGGACGGCTCAGGGCGTTTACCAGCGCGTTCTCGTACCGGCCCGCGATGCGGATCCACTCATAGGCCACGCCCGCCACCAGCGGCAGCATGCCCAGCCGGGCGACGACGCGCAGCCAGACGTTATCTACATTAACTATGGAGAAAATAAGGATGGAAATCACCACGACGTAGAGCAGAAAGCTCGTGCCGCAGCGCTTGTGCTCCCGGGAGTGGCGCCGCACGTTCTCCACCGTCAGCTCATCGCCGGCTTCGTAGGCATTGATCACCTTATGCTCGGCCCCATGGTACTGGAAGACCCGCTGGATGTCCTTCATCAGCGAGATCGCCACCAGGTAGCCGATGAAGAGCCCCAGCCTGAGGGCGCCCTCCACCACGTGGGTCACCAGCGGCGTCACAGACAGCGCCTTCACGTAGTTGGTGAGCAGGGTGGGCACAACGACGAACAGGGCGATGGCGAAGGCGAAGCCCACGGCCGTCGTCACGGTCATCTCGCCCTTGCTGAGCTGCTCCTCCTCGGGCATGGCCTGGCTGGCCGAGAACATCAGGGCGCCGATGCCCATGGTGATGGCCTCCACCATGGCCACCATGCCGCGCAGAATCGGAAGGCGCAGTACCGGGTACCGCTGCATCAGCGACCGGACCTCTTCCCGGTGCACGGCGATGTCGCCGTCGGGCCGCCGCACGGCGATGGCCATCCACTTCGGGCCGCGCATCATAACCCCTTCGATGACGGCCTGTCCGCCAAAGATTCCCCGCTGAACGCTCATCCCGGTCCCTCCCCCTTCCGTTCACCGCTGCCATCCCGGATGAAGAAAGCAGAGCGCGCAGGCTCTGCTTCTCTCCGAGGGTTGAGGAAACTACCGGCGGCCGTACTTCCTGCGGAACCGGTCAATGCGGGAACCGGCCTCCACGCGAGAGGTGCGGCTGCCCGTGTAGAACGGATGGCAGTTGGCGCAGATCTCGACGCGGATGTTCTCCTTGGTGGAAAGGACCTCGTAAGTAGCCCCGCAACCGCAGGTAATCGTGGCCTTCTGCGTCTTCGGATGAATACCAGGCTTCATGCGCAAAACTCCCTTTCTATCGCTTCGAACCCGGCGCCGTTACCGGTCCGCCCGGTGGAGCAGTTGCAGCTGCTTTCAGGGCGCCGGTCTACGAAGACGGAGTCGTACCAACGCATTATAGCACGCGCGAATTGTCGGTTGCAACGACTTCGGGCAGGAGATTCGCCACCTGTCATCAAACACTTGTGCAGCATTCCCAACCTGCGGGGGTGAACCTGTGCTCCGCCTATTTGGCCTGGCCGGCGCGCTCATCGTCGTTCTCCTGGCTGCGGCGCTGGCCACAGGCGCGGCAGTGCTGCTCGCGCTGGCCGTGCTGACGGGGCTGGCGACGGCCGCCGCCTTCGCCTGCCTGCAGCGCAGCCGCCCGCAGCAGCGGGGCACCGTACGCCTGCCCGGACTGCGGGCGCCCGCGGCCGTCCGCCGCGACGAACACGGCGCGCCGCACATCACTGCCGAAAACTGGCACGATCTCTACCGGGCCCAGGGGTTCGTCGCCGCGCAGGAGCGGCTCTGGCAGATGGAACTCGCACGCCGCACCGCGGCAGGCCGGCTGGCCGAGATCCTGGGCGAGCCCCTCCTGGAGCGGGACCGCTTCATGCGCACCCTCGGCCTGTATCAGCTGGCGGAACGCGCCTTCGCCGACTGCCCGGATGAGGTCCGGGCCTGCCTGGAGGCATACGCCGACGGCGTCAACGCCTTCATCAGCGCGGGGCGGCTGCCCCCGGAGTTTGTCCTGGCGCGGCTGGTCCCGGATCCCTGGCGGGCCGTCGACTCCCTGGCCGTGGCCAAACTGCTGGCCTTCGAGGTGGCTCCGCCCGTGGCCGACGCTGTCGTGCAGGCCCGGGTCGCGCAGGTAGTCGGCCCTGAGTGGGCGTCGATCCTGTTCGGCTCCGCTGGCGCCCCCGCCCGGCCCGAGTTGCACGGCCAAGCCGCTGTGCAGAACCCGCCAACGCCCGATCTCTCCGACCTCTGCGACCTGGCTGCCTGGGCGCCGCAGACCGTGTCGGGGGGAATCGCGTGGGCTGTGGGCGGCGCGCGCACCGAATCTGGATCTCCCATCGCCGGCTGCACCCTGGAGACGGCCCCGAGGGCCCCGTCACCGCTCCACCCGCTGTCTCTGCAGGGACCGGGCGGCGCCCGGCTGGAAGGGGTCGCCCTGGCGGGACTGCCCGGTCTGCTGGTGGGCCAGTCGCGCCACTTCGCGTGGGGGATTGCCCCCTCTGAGGCCGGGGCGCCCGAGCTGGTGCCCGTGGTGCCCGAAGCCCTGCAGAGCCAGCAGACCACCATCCGCGTGCGGGGCCGGACCGAGCCCGTCACCCACACCGTGAGGCTGAGCGACGCCGGGCCCATCCTGGCTGCGGACCAGAACTGCGCGGTGGCGCTCCGTTCGCCGCTCCTGCAGCCCGGCCGGGAGGTGGCCGCCCTGCTGGGCATCAACCAGGCGCGGTCCCACGCCGAGTTCCGGGAGGCCCTGTCGAACTGGACCGCTCCGGGCCTCACCGTGGTTTACGCCGGCGCCGACGGCACGGTCGCCCGGTTCGAGACCGGCCCGGAACTGCAGCAGGAGGTCATCCCGGCCGACGGCGTCGCACTGGGATGCCGGCCCGCCTACGCGGCGGAGCGCATCCGCGAAGTGGTGACGTCTCGCAGCGACTGGACCCTGGAACGGGTGGCACGACTGCCCGCCGACACCGTGAACCTGCAGGCCCGGAACCTGCTCCAGCCCCTGCTGCAGACCATGCAGGAAGGGCTGCGGCAGGGCACGCGCCCGGAAACCCTCTCGGAAATCGAGAAACAGGCCCTGCTCATGCTGTCGGACTGGCGCCTGGACGAACCGGCCGGATCCGCCGGGGCCTGCCTGTGGGAACGCTGGTACTTCGACCTGGTGGAAGCGATCTTCCGGCCCCGCCTGGGCCTCACGCTGTTCAACCAGTTCATCATGACCCGCGCAGGTCTGGCGGCGGCCGACCAGCTGATCCTGCGCGCCTTGCGCGGCGAGGAGAGCCCGTGGCTGCCGCCTGAGGGCGAGTTCGGCCTGCCCCGCCTGGCCCTGGCGGCCTTCCGCCGGTCGGTGGCCTATCTGACCGCCCGGCAGGGCCGGCGCCCCGAGCGCTGGTCGTGGGGCCGGGAGCACCGCATCCGCTTCCGCCACGGCCTCGCCGACGTCCTGCCCGCCCTTGGCGGCCTGGCGGACCTCGGCCCGCACCCGCTGGGCGGCGGCCCGGCGACGCTCAACCGGAGCAGCCTGGACCCCATGCTGGCCGGCACCGTCACCACCGCCACCACCTACAGCCGGCTGGTCGATCTCGCCCGGCCCGGCGAGGCGGTTTCCACCCTTGCCCCGGGGGCAGGCGGCCACCCGCTCGACCCGTCGTTCTCCGCACAGTTGCTGCCGTGGCTGCGGGGCGAACTGCTGCCGCCACGCCCGTGCACGAGCGATGTGCTGCGGCTGGT
>JAMNXV010000048.1 GCA_023623185.1 Bacillota bacterium | reverse complement strand
GGGGCCGCCCGCCAGCTCCACCAGCGAGGCGACCGGGACGCCCACGGGAACCACGACGGAGACCGGGTTCTTCACCGCGCCGCCGACCGTCAGGTACTTGGTGGTGACCGGCTGCCCGTGATCGACGGCCCGGGCCACGTTGATCAGCGTCTCCACGTTGGAGACGACCACGCCGACATCCAGCGGAATTCCCCCGGCGGGGACGACGCGGCCGGTCACTTGCTGCACGATGACCTGCTCGTCGCCGGCCGGGTAGAAGTCGTCGAGGAAGAAGAGTTCAATCCCGGCCCCGGCCGCCGGCTCGGCGAGCGCCGCGCGGGCCTGGGCGTACTTGCCCTTCAGGGCGATGACCACGTGCCGGGCTCCGGTGGCCTCCCGGGCCAGCTCGAGCCCGCGGACCAGTTCGGCGGCGTATCCTTCCATCAGGGCCTGGTCGGAGTAGAGGAGGGGCTCGCACTCGGCGCCGTTGCAGATGAGCCACTCGGCGCGGCCCTTCAGCTTCACGTGCGTCGGGAAGCCGGCCCCGCCGGCGCCGACGACGCCCGCTTCCTCCACCCGCTGCAGGATGGTCGCTGCGTTCATTCAGCGGGCCCCCCTCCGCTTGCTCCCCCGGCCCCGGACGGGCGGACGGTCTTCTCCCACTCCACGGTGTCGACGATGGCGACGACCACGGCGTCGATGGGAGTGTCGTCACGGTCCGCCGCCTTGCGGGCCGAGCTGCCGCTGACCACCAGGACGGTCTCCCCGATGCCGGCGCCGACCCGGTCGCCCACCACGATGGTGGAGCCGTTGGGCGACCCGTCCACGTCGATGGGCTGCACGATCAGCAGCTTCAGGCCGGTCAGGGCCTCCTCCTTGCGGGTGGCCCAGATGTTGCCGATGACCTTAGCCAAGCGCATGTGCGTCCCCCCCGTCGGGCCCTATGAGCGCCACGCCGTGGCTCTTGCACAGATCCCGCGCCAGCGGCGTGACGATGGCCCCGCGGGCGATCACGACCTGCCGGACGCCGTTCTGAACGGCCGCCTCCACGTCGCCGGCCGTGACCAGCTTCAGCGGCGTCCGGGTTTCTCCGGCAGCCGCGGCAGCCGCGGGGGTGACCGGGGCCGCCGAAGTCGCCGGGGCAACCGGGGTCGCCGGGGTGGCCGGGGCCGGCCCGCAGGCCTGGCCCAGGCAGACCCGGGCCATCTCCGCGACGGGAACCGTCTGCACGCCGAAGGTGCGGAGCTTGTCAATGTGTCCTTCGAGCAGCGCACGATAGGGCGCGTTGCTGGTGCTGGGGACGGCGGAGTCGGGGCAGACGACCACAGGCCGGTTCATCAGCAGGGCTGCGGCGAGCAGGTTGGTGGCCGGGGTGTCGCGGATGCCCAGGGCCCACTTGGCCGCCGTGTTCTGCGTGAGGACAGGCACCGCGACGACATCGGCCCAGTGAACGGCGCCGTAGATCTCAGCTTCGGTCGGTTCGTCCAGCACCTGGCCCGCTTCGGCCAGCCGGTCTATGCGGGTGGAGCCCAGCAGGGTCCGGGCCGACGGCGTGCAGAGAATCCTGACCTGCGCGCCGGCCGCGGACAGGTCGCCCGCCACCGCCACCGCCTCGTCCAGGTGCTGATCGCCGCCGGTGTAGAGCAGCAAGGCTTTCGGGCCCCGGGGCTCGGCCGGCGCCGGCGCCTGCTCCCGGCCCTGCCGAAGCTGCTTCAGGACTTCACGTGTGATCTGCCGGATCAGTTCCTCGTCTGTCATCGATGCTCACCTGCCTCTGAGGCCGCCATGGCAATGCCCAGCGGAGTGACCAGGAGCGGCTCCGCCGGCTTGACCACGGTGCGGCGCAGCTCCTTTTCCAGGACCTGCTCGAATCCGGTCAGCTTCGCCGTGCCGCCCACCACGCAGACCGTCTCCACGTCGTAGGGCGCAATGTGCCGCTCGATGATGGTGCTGACCTTCTGGATGACAGGCGTGACCAGCCGCAGGATCTCCCGGTGCCGGGCTGCGTCCTTCTTCATCTCCTCCGCTTCCTCGAAGGAGATCTGGTGGGCGCCGGCCACGACCAGGCTGAAGTGGGTGCCGCCTGTAGGTTCGTCGGCGGTATGCACCACCTGCCCGTTCTGAAGGACGGAAATGCCGGTGGTCCCGCCACCCACGTCGACCACCGCGCCGTTGGTGAGGCCGAGGACGCGGTTGGCCGCGTCGACCTCGTCCACCATGGCGATGATCTCGAACCCGGCCCCCTCAGCCACGTACTGATGGGTCTGGACGTCGCGGCTGCCGGTGCCCGGCGGGTAGGCGGCCGCCCCGTAGAGCAGCTCCCGCCCCAGCCGTTCCTCGAGCTGGGCCTTCAGCGTGCGGACGATGCTGACGGCGGAGACGAAGTCCACAACCAGCCCGTCCCGCACCACCTGTGCGAAGGTGTAGGCCGCGTCCACCGGGTTGCCCCGGCCGTCCACCACCGTGAGCACCACGTACGCGGTGCCCAGGTCGATGCCGGTGTAGAGCGGGCCGGCGGGGGGGTTCGCCCGTTCTGCCATCCGGCGGGTCAGGGCCCCCACCAATCGGTTCGCCCGTTCCAGTGAATTCGTGTTCATGGTCATGCCTTAATCAACACCACCGTGTCACCCGTCCGCAGGCCGGCGGCATTGGCCTCGTCGGTGTCAATGTGGAACTCCAGCTGGTAGTTGGGGCTCACCCGCACCAGCACGTCGCCAAAGATCGTGCGCCGGGGCCCGTCCGTCGCGGCCACCCACACGGTTTCGCCGTCGGACACACCGAAGCGTTCGGCGTCCTCCGGCCGCATGTGGATGTGCCGCTTCGCGAGGATCACGCCCGAATCGATCGTTACGGCGCCGGCCGGTCCGATCAGGGTGAGGGAGACGCTGCCCTCGTGCCGGCCCGACTCCCGCACCGGCGGGCGGACGCCCAGCGCAATCGCGTCGGTGGCGGAGATCTCCACCTGGGTGGCCCCGCGCGCGGGACCGAGCACCCGCACAGCGGACAGGCTGCCCCTGGGGCCTGCGAGCAGCACGCGCTCACGGCAGGCAAACTGTCCGGGCTGGCTCAGCGGCCGGTCCGGGGTCAACTCGGCGCCAGGGCCGAAGAGGACCTCCACGTGTTCCGGCGACAGGTGCACATGCCGGGCAGACACCCCGACCGGGATGCGGCCGGCACGGACGCCTGTCTCACCGCCCACCACCGGCGGTTCCCCCTTTCCCTGAAAGATACTGCATCATGAGAATCCAGATGGCGCTGGAGAGGCGGTTCAGGGCCTGGATGATATCCAGCCGCTCAGGCAGCTCGCCCTCCCGCCAGAAGGCCTGTACGGCCGCCAGTTCGGTCTCGCGCACTTGCGTCCGGACCAGGTTGAGCCAGAGCATCATCTCGCCGTGGCTCACGGCGGGCGGGGTGTGCGGCACGCCGAAGTACTTCTGGGGGTGGTGGGAGCGCTCCCTGAGCTGGGCGTCGTCCAGCCCGAAGAGCTGGATGGGCGGCAGCGGTTCGTCCATGACCTCGGCGCGGACCATCTTGCGGACGAAGTCGAGCACTTCGCCCAGGTTCCGGTCCAGCTCGGCCAGCCCTTCCTTGTGCGCGTGGTTCTGCGCCAGCAGGATGTACGCCTCGAGGCTGTCAAGCTTGCCCCGCAGCCGGATGCGCGGGTGGCTCTTGGGCACCAGCAGCTTGCCGCGCAGGTGCGTCATCTCCTCCGGCTTCCCCTGCGGGCCGGCGGCCTGCGGCGCCTCAGCCGGCGCTGCCGCAGCCTGAGCCGCATCGGGCGCAGGGGCGCCCGCCGGCGGGGAGGTGGAGGGGCCGGCCGGCTCTCCGAAGATCAGCTTGATGCGGCGCTCCTGCAGGAACTGCCGCGCGGCGGGGGTGATCAGCGTGCCCGGGGGCACGGTGATGGAGTCGAACTCCCCCCGCTCGCGGAGCATCTGCCGCAGCTCGAGTTCAGTCAGTGCAGCCACTGGCTTCACCTCTCATCCTCGCATGGGTGCGAGGACCGCATTAGCCCTTCTGGGGCAGGATCATCTCGACGTCGCCATGCGGCCGCGGGATCACGTGGACCGAGATCAGCTCGCCGATCCGCTGGGCCGCCGCCGCGCCGGCGTCGGTGGCTGCCTTGACGGCGCCGACGTCGCCCCGCACCATGACGGTGACCAGGCCGCCGCCGACCAGGACCTTGCCGATCAGCGTCACGTTGGCAGCCTTCACCATCGCGTCCGCAGCCTCAATGGCACCCACGAGACCCCTGGTTTCGATCATGCCGAGGGCGAGAACTCCTGTCATGTGGCTTCCTCCTCAGTTATCGTGCATTGAGATGGGCCAGCACCGCGCGCACGATGCGCTCGATGTCCTCGACCTGCGCCTGATCGGAGCCGCCATCCGGTTCACGGATGCCGTACGCCAGGCGCTTGATGTTGATGAGGTTCAGCGGTCCGACGTTGTCCGACGTGGCGCTGCCACCCCACGTGCCGGAGCCGAGGGTAAGCGCCGGCGGCAGCCCGGTGGTGACGCCCACCGCACCGTGGGTGGAGGGGGTGTTCACCAGGATGCGGAACACCGGCTTCTCCATGGCGAACGCCATGATGACTTCCTCGTCCTGCGAGTGGATGGCCAGGCTGTGCCCGAGGCCGCCGAACTCGACGATCTCGATGCAGCGCTCGCAGGCGGCCCGCCAGCCGGGGGCGGTGTAGAAGGCGAGGATGGGGCAGAGCTTCTCGCGGGAAAGCGGATACTCCGGTCCCACGCCCTCCAGCGGCGCCACCAGGACCTTGGTGTCGGACGGGACCTGAATGCCCGCCATCTCGGCGACGCTGATGGCCGGTTGCCCGACGACGGCCGGGTTGACGGCCCCGTTCGGGCGGACGGCCACGGCCGACAGGCGGCGAATCTCCTCCGGCGAGAGGAAGTAGCCGCCCTGGCGCCGCAGTTCGCTGGCCACCTGGTCTGCGATGGGCTCGTCGGCGATGATGGCTTCTTCCGCCGCGCAGATCAGGCCGTTGTCGAAAGTCTTGCCCGCCATGATGTACGAGATCGCCCTGGGCACATCGGCCGTGCGCTCCACGAAGACCGGCACGTTGCCCGGGCCGACGCCCAGCGCCGGCGTTCCCGACTGGTAAGCTGCCTTCACCATGCCGGAGCCGCCGGTCGCCAGGATGAGCGAGACCTTCGGGTGGCGCATGAGCTCGTTCGTGGCGGACAGGTGCACCGTCTCCAGGCACTGGATGATGCCCTCGGGAGCCCCGGCCGCCACGGCGGCCTCGGCGACCACGCGGGCGGCTTCGCTGGTGCACTGGATGGCGCGCGGGTGCGGGCTCATGACGAGCGCGTTGCGGGACTTGACCGCGATGATCGCCTTGTACATCGCCGTGGAGGTGGGGTTGGTCGTCGGAATCAGCCCGGCGATGACCCCCACCGGCGCGGCGATCTCGACGACCTTGCGCGCCTCGTCGCGGTTGATGATGCCGACCGTCTTCATGTCGGCGATGTACCGGTGCAGATCGCGGGTGGCCAGCAGGTTCTTGATGACCTTATGCTCGACCACGCCCATGCCCGTCTCGCGCACGGCCATCTCGGCGAGCCGCACCGCGGCCTCTTCGCCGGCCCTGGCCATCGCTGCGACGATCTTGTCGACCTGCTCCTGCGTGTAATGCTTCATCTGCTGCTGGGCCTCGTAGGCCCGCTCCACGGCTTCGCGCATCTGCTGTATGGCCAGCAGATCCCTGTCCAGCTTCACGCTAGTCACCGTCCTTCGGTGCAAGAGCCTCACGTATGGCGTTCAGGATCTGATCCTTCGTACCGTCGCGGATCTGGGCGCGGCTCAGGCTGATCGACGGGAGCGCCCGCGCCACCCGCCGCAGGTTCGCCACCGAGAGCCCGGAAAGGCTGGTCGCCTCCGCCACCGCGGGCATGTCGGGGAGCAGCCGGCGGAGTTCCGCCAGGTACCAGTCGTCATCGACCGGGTCGGGGGAGCTGCTCTCCGCCTCCTCCCCGGGCTCGGTGCTGGGTTCCGGTTCCTGCTTCGGTCCGGGCTGCGGGTCGGGATCGGGGTCAGGCTCACGCCCCGGATCAGGCTTCCGCCCGAAGCCCTCCATGTCGGCCACCTCTTCGTGCGGCCGCGGAATCACGTGGCACGAGATGACCTGGCCGACGCGGGAGGCTGCCGCAACCCCGGCGTCCACCGCGGCCTTCACGGCCCCGACGTCGCCCAGGACCTGAACGGTCACGAGGCCGCCCTTCACCAGGGTGCAGGAGTGGAGCCGGACGTTGGCCGCCTTCACCATGGCGTCCGCCGCCTCCACGGCCGCGACCATGCCGCGGGTTTCGATCAATCCTAGTGCGTCGATAGACATGTGTCAGTCCTCCCTTTGGTGAGCCCTCAGGGATTGCCTAGTAGCGCCTGGGGTAACGGGCGACCTCCATCACGGCAGCCGCAAAGGCGTCGCACGCCGCCTTACACGCCGACTGGGTGCCGGTCAGCATGGCGCCGCCGAAGTTGGTCTCGCTGGGCGGGCCGAAGAAGTTGACCATCTCGACCTCGGCCGCCTTCAGGGCCGCATCCACGGCGTACATCGACTCGATGGGCGGCGCGATCAGGTAGGCGAGCGGCGAGCCGACCGGAATGTTGCACTCCTGGGAGAGGTAGGTGCCGGTGCGGCTGATGGTGTAGGCGTAGAACGCAATGCCGCCCTCCTCGTCGGCGGTGTAGAAGCAGCAGTCCTCGCTGTTCGCCAGGTCGATGGCGGCTTGAATGCCGGCCTTCACCTCCGCGGGATCGGGCCCGGCCAGCATGCCGATGAACTCGCCCGAGAGGGGACCCGAGGCGTGTGCCGCGCCGGCGTAGAAGGACCGGGCGTAGACGACCTCGACGTCCGCCTTCTTGGTCGCCTCGTCGATCACGGTATAGCCCACATCATCGATGTCCATCGTGATCATGCCCAGCGAACGATGATGCGGCTTCAGGTTGAGCTTTTCATGCATATCCCCGTGTACGTTGGGAATCAGCTTGATGGCCAGCACCTTGGCGCGCACAGGAGCAATGCCGTACATGATCCAACCTCCCTTCTCCTACTTGGCGGACAGCTTGGTTCCGCTGGCCTGGTTGTCGAAGATGCGCTTGGCGAACGCCGCCGCGCTGGCGCCGGCCTCGGCCGCCGGCGTGCCGCCGTCGTGGATGTTGGAGATGACCGACCGGTCGGACTCCACGGTGCTGTGGCGCGGCCGCCAGCACATGTAGCAGGACATGGACTTGGCGGTGACCAGGCCCGGGCGCTCGCCGATCAGCTCGACCACCACGTCGGGCTCCAGGATC
>JAMNXV010000122.1 GCA_023623185.1 Bacillota bacterium | reverse complement strand
GCCATCCTGGCCACCTGCTGGCCCACCATCTCCTCGGCCTACCTGGCGGCGGCCACCAGCCGGCCCGACCGGGTGATCGCACTGGGTTTCTTCAGCCCGCCCCTGGCGCCGGAGGCGGTCGCCGTGCTGCAAGAGCCGCACCTCGCGCCCGAGGTGGTGGCGGCCGTGGCCGAGGTGGTCTGGCGGACGGGCCGGGAGCCGCTGCTGCTCCGGCGGGGCCGGGAACCCGAAGGGGTGGCCTGAGGCGCGCACGGAAGCGAAAGGGCGGCGCCCCGTGTTCCGGGGACGCCGCCGCACTACTCTTCGCCGATGTCTGCGTTCGTATACACGTTCTGAATGTCGTCGTGCTCTTCCAGGAGCTCCAGCATCCGGAGAAGCTGATCGGCCTCCTCGCCGGACACGGCCACCGTCGTGGTGGGCACCATGGCCACCTCGCCCTTCTCCACCGGAACCCCCGCCGCCTCCAGCTCCTTCAGCACCTGGTTCAGCGTTTCAGGCGCCGTGTAGATCTCGTACGTATCCTCTGCGGTGACCACATCCTCCGCCCCGGCATCCAGGGCGATCAGCATCAGGTCGTCCTCATCGATCTGACTCTGGGTGCGGTCGACCTCAATCACACCGCGCTTGTTGAACATCCAGCCGACGCAGCCCGTCTCTCCCAGCGAACCGCCGTGCTTGGAGAAGATGTGGCGCACTTCGCCGGCCGTGCGGTTCCGGTTGTCGGTGACGATGTTCATCATGATGGCCACACCGCCGGGGCCGTAGCCCTCGTACACGATCTCCTCGAAGCGCTCCGCGCTGTCGAGGCCGGCTCCCCGGGCGATGGCCCGCTGGATGTTCTCATTCGGCATGTTCGCCTTGCGGGCCGCGGCCACCGCCGTCTTCAGCAGGAAGTTGGTATTGGGATCGGGCCCGCCCTCCCGGGCGGCCTTCATGATGTCCTTGGTGATGCGGGAGAAGGTCGCCCCTCGCTGCTGGTCCAGCTTGCTCTTCGAACGCTTGATGTTCTCCCATTTTCGGCCCAAGGGTGAAACCCCCTCCGGTAAAATTCACATAGGACATTGTAGCACGCTGCCCAATGACCCGACAAGGCGCATCTGTAAATTGTGGCCCATTTATCCCCTTTCCTGGCACCGCGCGGAAGCGCGGATGACGGATCGCGAAAATGCGTCTATAATAGAGAGGAAGGAGGTGATGTGTATTGGCGCGTGCGGACATGATTGAGGTGGATGGTGTAATCGTCGAACCCCGGTCCAACGGCTTTTTCACCGTCAAGCTTGATCTGGAAAACCAGCCGGAAGTGATCGCCCACCTGGGCGGCAAACTGCGCCGGCACTATATTCGCGTGGTGCCCGGCGACCGGGTGACGGTGGAGCTCAGCCCGTATGACCTTACCCGGGGCCGCATCGTCTACCGCTACCGGAACTAAGAACCAGCGCAGAACCGACGGCACGAACCCATCGAATGGCGGTGCTCTTCGAACCGCCGGTTTTGCCCTGGTTTGCACAGGGGGAGCCTGATTGGGCTCCCCCTGTGCGTGAGCGGTCAACGGAACGTCAGAAGTTTACGCTGTCGATCTGGTCAATGCGGGTGGCACGGGCCACCCCGTTGGTATTGACCGTATAAACGACGCCGTTTTCGAAGGCCACCACCTTCTGATTTTCGATCACGACGCCATCCACGATCAGGCTTGTGTTAAACCCGCCGCCCCGCAGGTCCTCCAGCAGCTGGCGGATGGTCCTGTTTTGAGACATGTCCCGTCTCCTCCTCAGGCATGGGTTGAGCGAGCTACGGCATAGCTCTCCCATGTTTAGAGTATGCGTCCCTGCCCGCGGGTGTCCGGGATCGGGACGGGAAACGGGGGTGCACCCGGGTGGAGAACGCCTGCCGCTTCGTGCAGAGGAGGGTGCAGGTCGCGCCGTGGCGCGGGGGGCCCGCGCGCGGCCGGGCCGATGACGACAGCGGGTCACTCGCGGATGCCACCCGCCGGGCCGGCGTCGGTGCGATCCGCAGGGGCGGCGGAGATGCGATCCGCCGGGCCGGCGTCGATGCGGCACGCCGGGGTGGCGGAGATGCCATCGCCGACCTGCTGGCGGGGCTCAGGGGGCGGGAGGTGACTCTCCAGGTGGGGGAGCGGCTGCTCACCGGCAAGCTGCTCCTGGCCGACCCCGTGGTCCTCGTGGACGGCGCGGGCCGCGCCACATTCGTGCGGCCGGGGGCGGTCCTCGCCGTCACCTTCTGACTCCGGCCCGGGTTGGCCCCAGGTGAGCTCGGTCCTATAATGCGGATAAGGAAAACTATAATCTGGAGGCGATCCCCTTGACGTCTTCGCTGCGGTTTGCCATCTCGCCGTCCGCGGCCGGTCCTGAGCCCCATGAACTGGCGTACCAGGCAGAGTCCGTCCTGACCGCCCACCGGATGCTCCACGAGCGGACGGGGCCGGGGGCGGAGTTCACCGGCTGGCTCGACCTGCCCCGGCGCCACGACCCTGAGGAGTTCCGCCGCATCAAGGAGGCGGCCGCGCGCATCCGCAGCGACTCCGACGCCCTGGTGGTCATCGGGATCGGCGGTTCCTACCTGGGGGCCCGCGCTGCGGTGGATGCACTGGGACACGCGTTCCACAACCTGCTTCCACCGGAGCGGCGCGGAGGCCCGCAGATCTTCTACGCCGGCACGGACCTGAGTCCGCGCTACCTGACGGAGCTGTTCGAGGCGCTGGAGGGCAAGGAGGTCTCGGTGAACGTCGTCTCCAAGTCAGGGACGACCACCGAGCCGGCCATCGCCTTCCGGCTGTTCCGCGCCTACCTGGAGCGCCGGTACGGGAAGGAGGGCGCCCGCCGGCGCATCTACGCAACCACCGACCGGGCCCGGGGCGCGCTGAAGCATCTCGCCGACGCCGAGGGGTACGCCCAGTTCGTCATCCCCGACGACGTCGGCGGCCGGTATTCGGTGCTGACCGCGGTGGGGCTCCTGCCCATCGCCGCCGCCGGCATCGACATCGATCAGCTCATGGCCGGCGCGGCCGATGCCGCGGCCGAGTACAGCGAGCCCGACATGGAGAGGAACCCGTGCTACCAGTACGCCGCTGCCCGCCACGCCCTGTACCGCAGGGGGCTGACGACGGAGCTGCTGGTGACCTACGAGCCGGCCCTGCGGGCGACGGCCGAGTGGTGGAAGCAGCTTTTCGGCGAGTCGGAGGGGAAGGACGGCAAGGGCATCTTCCCCGCCGCCGCCGCGTTCACCACCGACCTGCACTCCATGGGCCAGTACGTTCAGGACGGCAGGCGGATCCTGTTCGAGACGGTGGTGCAGGTGGAGCGGCCGGCGGTCGACATCCCGCTGACCGGCGGCGACGGGGCCGACGGGCTGGGGTTCCTGGAGGGGCAGACGCTCCACCGGGTCAACCACATGGCCTTCCTCGGCACGCGGCTGGCGCACACGGAAGGCGGGGTGCCCAACCTCACCCTCACCCTGCCGGAGCTGACGCCTTACCACTACGGCCAGATGCTCTACTTCTTCCAGAAGGCCTGCGCCATCAGCGGGTACCTGCTGGGGGTCAATCCCTTCGACCAGCCCGGGGTCGAGGCCTATAAGCAAAACATGTACGCCCTGTTGGGCAAGCCGGGGTTCGAGGCCCGGCGGGCCGAGCTGGAGGCGCGCCTGCGGGGCTAGGGGGCGCTGATTGTGGATCGCAGCGGCGGCTGGATGGCAGGCTTCCCGTGGCTGACCGCCGGACTGACGGCAGCCATCGTCGTGATCTGGGGTGCCATGGCGGTCACGGGCGGCGGGCCCCGGGCCACGGAGGACGCCGAACTGCTCTACCGGTGGGGGGCGGCCGCCCGGCCCCTCCTGATCGAGGAGGGGGAGCACTGGCGGCTCCTCACGGCGGGCTTCCTGCACATCGGCCTGCCCCACCTGCTGATGAACAGCTTTTCCCTCTGGTGGGTGGGGCAGGTGGCGGAGCCGCTGTTCGGGCGCGGGCGCATGCTCCTGATCTACCTGCTCGCGCTGGTGGCCGGCTCCGCCGCCAGCCTGGCGCTCGGCCCGCCGGTGGTGCTGAGCGCCGGCGCCAGCGGCGCCATCTTCGGGCTGCTCGGGGCCCTGGTCTGGTACCGGCTGGCGGCGCCGGAGCGGCACCGCCTGAGACACGTGCCCCTGCTGGCCGTCGTGCTGCTCAACGTGGGCTACGGTCTCCTGAACCACGACGCCATCGACAACTGGAACCACCTGGGCGGGCTGGCGGGCGGGTTCATCGCCGCGGCCGCGGTCGGCGTGCCCGGTACGGGCCCTGGCCGCGGACGGCGGCTGCTGCACGGGGCGGCCTCGCTGCTCCTGGCGCTGCTCGCCGCGGCCGCGGTCAGCGGGGCGGTCTCGCCGCCCGGCCCGTCGCAGCGGCTCGTCGAGGCCCTGGAGGCCTGGGAGGACGGGCGTCTGGACGAGGCGGCTGCGACGATGGAGGGCATCGCGGCTCGCTACGCCGACGTGCGGTTTGAGCTGGCCCTGGGCTGGATCTACTTCGAGCAGGGCAGGTTCGACGAGGCCGAGCGCGCCGCGGGCCGGGTGCTGCGGACCGATCCGGGCAATCCGGAAGCCCTGGAGCTTCTACATGCCATCCGGTACTTCACCGGCGGCGCCGACAGCGGCTGACAGAGAAGCGGCGCCCCCGCACAGATTGGGGGCGCCGCTGTGATTGTCGGTTTGAGCTTTACGCGCGAGCCGGACGGCTCTGGGCCAGGTTAACGGTCAGAACACGGCCGTTGTACAGCTGGCCGTTCCAGGCCTCGATGGCCTTGGCGGCCGCCTCCTCCTCCATGTCGACGAACCCGAACCCGCGGCTGCGGTTGGTCTCGCGGTCGAGGATGATCTTCGACCGCATCACCTCGCCGTAAGGCGCGAAGAGCGCATGCAGATCCTCATCAGTGGTAGCCCAGGGAAGATTCCCAACAAAAATGCTGACAACGGCCAAATCAGACAGCCTCCTAAGAAAGAGTCACGGACCCGGCATTACCTTTTCGCTCTCTCCGGTCAGAACCCTGCCGCCCTGGAAAATATTTTCGCAGACGCCCGGCCCGGGCCTAGCGCAGGAAGAACGCGCCGATGACCAGCGAGGCGACCACGCCGAAGATGGGGGAGAGCTTCAGGTAGTGGACCGAGATGAAAAACGCCGCGGCGATGCCGAAGGGCAGCCAGCTGAGCAGCCCCGTGCCCCTGGGCTGGAAGGCGAAGCCCGCAAAGTCCATGGCCAACATCGCCAGCATGACGAAGACCACGGGCCGGATGCCGTTGACCATGCCCTTCAGGATCGGGCTGTCCTTGAAGCGGAGCATCAGCCCCGCCAGCGCGATCATGATCAGGCCGACGGGCAGGGTGACGGCGATGAGGGCCACGATCGCCCCCGGCCACCCGGCCACGCGGTAGCCGATGTACATGGTCAGCTTGGTCGCGATGGGACCCGGCAGTGCGTTTCCAATGGCCAGCGCCGTGCCGAACTCCTCCCGGGTCACCCAGTTGAAGACCTCCACGGCCTCGTGCTCGTACAGCGGAACGATGGACGGCCCACCGCCGAAGCCCAGCAGCGTCGCGCGGCTGAAGCCAACGAACAGATCCAGCAACGTCTTCCACAACATCGCGACCAACCCTGCCTTTCACAGCTTTCAGGTACTCTGGGGACTGAAGGAAGCATATTACACCAACCCATTTACATTCCCTGCAGGTAAGTTTCAGGCCTGGAGCGAAGTTCTCCTGTCGATGCGAGGGGGAATGCAGCATGGGCGACCTCTGGGCGGTGCTTGTGGCCTTTGCCTACGTGGGCGCTGTGGTGGTGGTGGGAGAGGCAGGTTACCGGCTCGGCCTGCCGCGGCCGATCGCCCGCAAGGTGGTGCACGTGGGCGCGGGGCTCTGGATCATCGGCACCCTGCTGGTGTTCGAGAGCCGGTACCTGGCGGCGGTTCCGCCGGCCGTGTCGGCCGCCGTGAACTGGTTCGTGCACCGCCGGCGGCTGCTGGGCTCGGTGGAGGCCGACGCCGACAACCTGGGCACCGTCTGGTTTGCGGTCTCGTTCGCCCTGCTGGTCCTGCTGGCGTGGGAGCAGCCGGCCGCCATGCTGGGCGGTGTGCTCGCCATGACCCTGGGCGACGCCACGGCTTCCACCGTGGGCCTGCGCCTGGGCCGGCGGCAGTACGCCACGCTGGGAGGCCGCATCAAGAGCCTGGAGGGCTCGCTGGCCATGTTCGGCGTGACCCTGGTCACCCTCCTCGTCGTGCTCCGCCTCAGCGCTCCTGAGCTGGCGCTGCCGGCGCTTGCGGGCCTGGCCGCACTGGCCGCCGTGGCGGCCGCGTGCGCCGAGGCCCTGGGGGTCAAGGGGCTGGACAACCTGTGGGTGCCCCTGGGCACGGGCCTGGCGCTCTGGGCCGGCCTGAACCTCCTCACGCCCTGGCTGCCCGCCCTGGGGCTGGGATCCGTCCTCGCGGCCCTGATCGGGCTCGTGGCGTGGCACAAGGGATCGCTCACGCCCAGCGGGGTGCTCGGGGCCATCCTTACCGGCACCGCGCTCTTCGGGCTGGGCGGATGGCCGGGCGGGCTGGCGCTGGTGGCGTTTTTCGTTTCGGGCAGCGTGCTGGCCAAGCTGTTCCGCCACCGGAAAGCCGCGGTGGAGGCCGACTTTGCCAAGACCGGCACGCGCGACCTTGGCCAGGCCCTCGCCAACGGCGGTGTGGCGGCCGCAGCGGCGGTGGGGTATTCGGCCACCGGCGAGGCCGCCTGGATGGGCGCCGTACTGGGCAGCCTGGCCGCGGCGGCCGCCGATACCTGGGCGACCGAGCTGGGGGTGCTCGCGAAGGCGCCGCCCCGCCTCATCACCACCCTCCGGCATGTGCCGCCGGGCACCAGCGGCGCCGTCTCACTCCATGGTACGCTTGCCGCCGTGGCCGGAGGGCTCTTCGTCGGGCTGGTGGGCGCCCTGGGCGACCCGATCTGGTGGCGCTTTCTGCCGTGGGTGACCCTGGCCGGCCTGGCCGGCTCGTTTCTCGATTCACTGCTGGGGGCGACCGTGCAGGGCGTCTACTGGTGCCCCCGCTGCGAGAAGGAGACGGAGCGGCGGCTTCACGGCTGCGGCAGTCCGACCCGCCTGCACCGGGGGCTGCAGGCGGTGAGCAACGACCTGGTCAATTTCCTCGCCACCCTCGCGGGCGGCGCGGTGGGCTTCCTGATGGTGCAGGGATGACCTGCTGAAGGACATGCCGGGAGGGGGGCAACGGCGGCCCCCCTCCCGGCGTTTTTCTCGTGCGTTGTCAGAACAGGTCGATGACCGCGATGGCGCCCGTGGCCACTGCGCCGACCAGCAACCCGGCTACCGCAACCCCGACGGTCATGGCGACCGCCGTGAGCTGGA
>JAMNXV010000151.1 GCA_023623185.1 Bacillota bacterium | reverse complement strand
GGCCTGGTCACCGCCAAGTCCATGTCCTGCTACATGTGCTGGCGGCCGCGCCACAGCACCGTGGAGTCTGAGCGCTCGGTCATCTCCAACATCCACGACGGCGGCACGCCGGCGGCCGAGGCCGGCGCCAGCGCGGCGGCGTTCGCCAAGCGCATCTTCGATAACCAGGCTAGCGGAAACAAGCTTTCCGTCATCTAGAGAAGGGAGGCCAGAAGATGTACGGCATTGCTCCCATTCGCGCGGAGGTGCTGGCGATCAAGCTGATCCCCAACGTCCAGCGCGACCTGGCCGAGAAGCTTTCGCTCCAGCCCCATCATCGGTCGCTGGGCATGATCACCCTGAACATCGACGACGTCGGCTACACGGCGATGGACGAGGCGACCAAGAAGGCCGCGGTTGACGTGGTCTACGCCCGCTCCTTCTACGCCGGCGCAGCCCACGCCTCGGGCCCCCTGTCGGGTGAGTTCATCGGCATGCTGGCCGGTCCCGACCCGGCCGAGGTCAAGGCAGGCATTCAGGCCGCCGTCGACCTGGTGAACAGCGAGGACTGCTGCTTCTATACCGCCGATGACGAGGGCGGCATCGCGTTCTTCTCCTATACCATCAGCCGCACCGGCAGCTACCTGTCCAAGGAGTGCGGCATTCCGGTCGGCTCCCCGCTGGCCTACCTCATCGCCCCGCCCATCGAGTCGATGTACGCGGTGGACGCGGCCCTGAAGGCAGCCGAGGTCGAGCTCGTGAACTTCTTCGGCCCGCCCAGCGAGACCAACTTCGGCGGCGCCATGCTGACCGGCACCCAGTCGGCCTGCAAGGCGGCGTGCGACGCCTTCGCGGCGGCGGTGATGGAGGTCGCCCGTTACCCCAAGCGCTACTAAGGGATTCCCTGAGGGCTTACCGAAGGGAGGACTGACAAGTGCCAGGAGATGCCCTTGGATTGATCGAGACGCGCGGCATGGTCGCCGCCGTGGAGGCGGCGGACGCCTGCGTGAAGGCGGCCAACGTCCGGCTCCACGCCTGCACCCTGGTGAAGGGCGGGCTGGTGACCATTGAGATTCTGGGCGACGTCGGGGCCGTGAAGGCCGCGGTGGACGCCGGGGTGGCAGCCGCATCCCGCGTTGGCGAGGTCATCTCGTGCCACGTGATCCCCCGGCCCCACGAAGAGGTGGCCGACATGCAGGGATTCGGCCGGAAGCCGGAGCCGGAGCCGGAGCCGGAGCCTGAGCCGGATCCGGAGCCCGGGCCTCAGCTGGATCCGGAGCCCGAGCCGGAGCCCGAGCCGGAGCCCGAGCCTCAGCCGGATCCGGAGCCCGAGCCGGAGCCTGTGCCCGAACCCGGGCCGCAGGCGCCGGCGCAGGAGCAGGCCGAGGGCGGTGCGCAGGAAGACGACGAGCGCTGCCTGGCCGAGCTCCGCCGGCTGCTCCCGGAAATGGCTGAACTGACCCGGGTCACAAGCCTGTCAGGCCTTTCGGTGGCAAACCTGCGCCGGGTGGCGCGGGCCCTGCCGACGATCAGCCTGACCCGCGCGCAGATCCGCGACGGTACCAAGGACCAGATTCTGAAGGCCATACGCGAGGCCCTCGGGCCCAAGGACGGTGAGTAAACGTGAACCTCGACAAAGATCTACGGGCCCTCCAGGAAATGCGCAACGCTGTGGAGGCCGCCTATGAAGCGCAGCAGAAGCTGAAGCACTACTCTCAGGAGCAGATCGACAAGATCGTCGCCGCCATGGCCTCGGCCGGCGCCGCCGCGGCGCGGCGCCTGGCCGAGGACGCGGTGGCGGAGACGGGGATGGGCGTGGTCGCGGACAAGGAGATCAAGAACCTGCTCGCGACCCGCGATCTCTACCAGTACATCGCCAACATGAAGACGGCCGGCGTCATCCGCCGCGACGAGGAGCGGAAGGTGCTGGAGATCGCGGAGCCGATGGGCGTGATCGCCGCCCTCATTCCGACCACGAACCCCACCTCCACCGCGATGTACAAGGCGATCATCGCCATCAAGTCCCGCAACACCATCGTGATCAGCCCGCACCCGCGGGCCGTGAAGTGCACCACCGACGCCGCCCGCATCGTGGCGGAGGCCGCGGTGGAGGCCGGCGCCCCCGAGGGGATCGTGCAGGTCCTGCAGACGGTGCACATGGCCGCCACCAACGAGCTCATGCGGCACCCGAAGGTCTCCATGATCCTCGCCACCGGCGGTTCGGCCATGGTCAAGGCGGCCTACCAGTCGGGCACGCCGGCCCTGGGCGTCGGCCCGGGCAACGTCCCCGTGTTCGTGGAGCGGACCGCCGATATTCCGAAGGCCGTGTCGTGCATCATCGCCGGCAAGACCTTCGACAACGGCACGATCTGCGCCTCGGAGCAGGCGGTCATCGCCGACGAGCCCATCGCCGATCAGGTGATGGCCGAGCTGCAGTACCAGGGCGGCTACTTCCTCTCCCCCGAGGAGATCGACAAGGTGTCGGCGGTCGTCATCCGGCCCAACGGCGCGGTCAACCCCGCCGTCGTGGGCCAGCCCGCCACCCGCGTGGCGGAGATGGCCGGCATCCAGGTCCCGGCAGACACCAAGGTCCTGGTGGCGCCGCTCGACGGCGTCGGCCCCCAGTACCCCCTCTCCCGGGAGAAGCTCTCGCCCGTGCTGGCCTTCTACACCGCCCCCGACTGGCGGGCCGCGTGCGAGCGCTGCATCGAGCTCATCGAGTTCGGCGGCGTCGGCCACAGCATGGGGATCCACAGCCGCGATGAGAAGGTCATCATGGCCTTCGCCATGGAGAAGCCGGTCTTCCGCATCCTGGTGAACACCCCCACCACCCACGGTGCGGTGGGCGTCACCACTGGGCTGGCCCCGGCGCTCACGCTGGGCTGCGGCACCTGGGGCGGCAGCGCCACCTCGGACAACGTCAGCCCGCTCAACCTGATCAACATCAAGCGGGTGGCCTACGGTATCCGCGAGCCGGCGCTGCCCACCGACTGCGGACAGGCGTCCGCGGACATCGAGAGCATCGTGCGCGCGGTGCTCGCTCAGCTCAACTCACGCTAACTACTGAGGAGGAACCCACATGCACGGAGTTATGGCCCTCGGCATGATCGAAACCAAGGGACTCGTCGGCGCCGTTGAGGCGGCTGACGCGATGGTCAAGGCTGCGAACGTTACCCTGGTTGGCAAGGTCCTGGTCGGCGGCGGCCTGGTCACCGTCATGGTGCGGGGCGACGTCGGCGCCGTCAAGGCGGCCACCGACGCCGGCGCCGCGGCGGCCCAGCGGATCGGCGAGCTGATCTCGGTCCACGTGATCCCGCGCCCGCACGGCGACGTTGAGCTGATTCTGCCCCAGAAGGGCTAATGCAGTCCCTGCATGTCAGTGCGGGGATGAGAGGTGAAGCCTGTGGCTGCACTGACTGAGCTCGAACTGCGGCAGATGGTTCGTGAACGGGGCGAGTTCGACTCCATCACCGTTCCACCTGGCACCCTGATCACCCCCGCCGCGCGGCAGTTCCTGCAGGAGCGCCGCATCACGGTGAACTTCGGGGAGCCAACCAGCTCCTCCCCCTCCTCTCCGGCCGGGCGTCCGACACCGTCGGCCCCGCCGGAGGGGGCCCCTGCGCCGGACGGTCCGCCGGCTGCCGAGCAGCCGGCCCCGTCCCGGGCGGACGGCCCGCAGGCGAAGCCTGAGCAGATGACCCATCTGCGGGGCAGGCTGCTGGTGCCGAAGAGCCATCCGCGCATCCGGCTGCGCGGCAAGCTGGACAGCCTCGAGGCGCACATCCTGCTCGCGCAGATGGCGGCGCACAAGGAAGGGCTGGCCCCGCTCGCGCAGCACCTGGGAGAGGTGCTCGACTACGTCCGGCAGATGGTCCGGGCAGAGGTGATGGACGAGCCCCTGCCGCCCATCCAGCTCTTCGGGCTGGACGACGCACAGCTGAGAGAGCGTTCCCACCATCCCAAGAAGTACTACGGCGTGTCGCATACGCCGCCCGCCGTGGCGCACGGGGAGATCATGCTCTGGCTCAACCTGGTCCGGACGCAGGTGCGGGAGACCGAACTGGCGGCCGTTCAGGCCTTCTGGCAGGAGGGCGAGCTCCCCGAACGGCTTGATATCATCCAGGCCCTGAACCGCCTCTCCAGCGCCGTCTGGATCCTGATGATGCAGCATCTTTCGGAGAAAGGGGGAACCGCCGGTGATCTGCGCTAAGAAGGGCCCCGAGCCTGGCCGCATCCCCGTCGGGGTGTCCGCCCGGCACGTGCACCTCACGCAGGAGCACGTTGAGATCCTCTTCGGGCCGGGCGCCGAGTTGACCCCGGATCGGCCGCTGAGCCAGCCTGGCCAGTTCGCGTGCCGCGAGCGGGTGCTGCTGGCGGGCCCCAAGGGCTCCCTGTCCGGCGTGCGGGTGCTGGGCCCGGCGCGCAAGGCCACGCAGGTGGAGATTTCCGCCACCGACGCCATCGCCCTGGGCATCCGGCCCCCGGTGCGGGAATCCGGCAAGCTCGACGGCAGCGCTGCCGTGACGCTGGTCGGCCCTCACGGTGCGGTGACGCTGGAGTCCGGCGTGATCATCGCCCAGCGGCACATCCACATGCTGCCCGAGGACGCCCGCCGCTTCGGCGTGGCGGACGGCGAGTCGGTGTGGGTGGCCAGCACGGACGGACCCCGCCGCACGGTCTTCGGAGACGTGATCGTGCGGGTGAGCCCGAACTACCAGCTAGAGTTCCACATTGACACCGACGAGGCCAACGCCGCCGGCCTGCGTACGGGAGATACGGTGGTGTTGATAAAGGCATGACGACCAGACGCGGAGACTCCCTGGATCGCGCGAACCAGCTGGTTGCAACGCTGACCGAGCGCATGGCCGATCCTCAGCCGGCCCCCAAGGGGCCGCTCTACACCGGCATCGACCTGGGTACGGCCAACGTGGTGCTCACGGTGGTGGATGCCCAGGGCAACCCGGTGGACGCCGCCTACACCTTCGCGCAGGTGGTGCGGGACGGGCTGGTCGTGAACTACGTGGCCGCCGTGGACATCGTGCGGAAGCTGAAGGCCCAGCTGGAAGAGCGGCTCGGGCAGGAGCTTCTGTACGGGGCGGCCGCCTACCCGCCCGGAACCGGCGGCCGGGATGTCAAGACCCACCAGTATGTGGCCGAGGCGGCAGGCTTCGAGATCATCTCCATGGTCGACGAGGTCGACGCGGCCAACCGCGTCCTCGGCTTCACCAACGGCGCCGTCGTCGACGTCGGCGGCGGCACGACGGGCATCTCCATCCTGCAGGACGGCCAGGTGGTGCACACCGCGGACGAGCCCACGGGGGGCACCCACTTCAGCCTGGTCGTGGCCGGGGCCCACCAGGTCTCGTTCGAAGAGGCGGAGCAGATGAAGAGAGACGCTGCGCGCCATCGGGAGATCCTCCGGCTGGTCACGCCCGTCATTCAGAAGGTCGGCTCCATCGTGGCGCGGCACATCGCGCGGTACGACGTGGAGACCGTCTGCCTGGTGGGCGGCACGAGCAAGCTGACCGGTTTCGAAGAGGTCCTTGCGAAGGAGGTGGGCCGCCCCGTGATCAAGCCCGCGGAGCCGCTCTTCGTCACTCCGCTGGGCATCGCGATGGCGGCAGCAAAGGCAGGTGAAGACCTGTGACAGAGGCAGAACTGATTCAACAGATTACACGTGAAGTCCTGAAGCAGCTGCGCCAGGGTGCGGGCCAGGGTCCCAGTGCGCCCGCGCCGGCCGGACCCAAGGTCCTGCTGCTCTACACCGGCGGCGACCAGTGCCTGGACGAGGCGGTGGCCGTGGCCGGAGACCTGGCGGCAGCCGGGGCGCAGGTGCGCATCCTCTGCACCCCCTCTGCCCGGGCCCTGCTGGGCTCCACCCGTCTGGAGCGGCTGGCCTCGGCAGGCGAGCTGATGGACGAGCCAACTGAAGCCGAAATCTACGGCGCCGTGCACTGGGCAGACGTGGTGGCGGTGCCTGTCCTGACACAGAACACGGCGGCCAAGTGCGCCCTGGGCATCCGCGACACGCCGGCCACCAACCTGCTGGCCGCGGCGCTGATGATGAACCGCCGGGTCGTGGTCTGCCCCGATTCGGCGGTGCCCAGCACGGCCAACGCGCCCTACCGCGCCATGCTTGAAGCGCATATCGACAAGCTCCGCACCTTCGGGGTGGAGACTTTGCCCGCAGCGGCCATCGCCCAGGCCTGCCTGGGACAGGCGAAGCCCGCCGTTCGGGAGCAGCCGCCGGTTCAGGCGCAGGCCCCCGCTCCGGCGCAGGCGTCCGTGCAGGCGGCCGCCCCGGCGCCCGCAACACCGGCGACGTCGTGCACGTGGCCTGCGGATACCGCCGATGCGCCGCTGAAGCTGGTCACGGCCGGCGACGTGGAGAAGGCCGTTCAAAACGGCGTCCGGCAGGTCGTGATCGCCCGCAGGGCCATCGTCACGCCGCTGGCGCGGGACCTGTGTCGGAACCACGGCGTGGCGCTCGTGGGGCCGGATGGGGGTGAGACGCATGCGGCTGGCTAAGGTGATCGGAAACGTGTGGGCGACCCGGAAGGAGGAAGGCCTGACGGGCCTCAAGCTCCTGATCGTGCAGCCCATCGACGTGGACGGCACGCCCAGCGGCAGCTCCCTCGTGGCCGGCGACCGGGTCGGCGCCGGCATCGGGGAGACCGTCCTGGTGGTCGGCGGCAGCTCGGCCCGCAAGGCCACTGACCGGCCCGACAACACCCCCATCGACGCGGTGATCGTCGCCATCGTCGACACCGTGGAGTGGGAGAAAGCCATGCGGCAGACGCATCCCGAGGATGCCGCCGGAAGGGGGGCCGCTGAATGAACGCAGCGACCATCCTCGAACGGGTGGCGGCGGCGGGCGTCGTGGGCGCCGGCGGGGCCGGCTTCCCGACGCACGTGAAGCTGAGGGGCCAGGCCGAGTGGCTGATCTGCAACGGGGCCGAATGCGAGCCCCTCCTCTACTCCGACCAGGCCCTGATGGAAGGATACGCCGCCGAACTGGTCCGCGGGCTCGAGCTGGCCCGGGAGGCAACCGGGGCCCAGCGGGTGGTCATCGCCCTGAAGGGCAAGTACACCGAGGCCCGCGCGGCGCTCGCCGAGCCGGCCGCCCGGGCGGGAATTGAACTGTTCCTCCTCGATGACTTCTACCCGGCCGGCGACGAGCAGGTCATCGTGCAGCAGGTGACCGGCCGCGTCGTTCCCTCCGGCGGGATTCCGCTGGACGTCGGGGTCGTGGTCTCCAACGTGGAGACCCTGATCAACGTGGCCCGGGCCGTCGATCACGGTCAGCCGGTCACCACCAAGTACCTGACGGTCGGCGGCGCGGTGAAGAACCCGGTCTCCGTCGTGGTTCCCGTGGGCGTCCCGGTCGCCTCGCTGGTGGAGCTGGCGGGCGGCCCC
>JAMNXV010000079.1 GCA_023623185.1 Bacillota bacterium | reverse complement strand
CCCTGGGCGTGCCGCCCGACAACCCGGCCACGGCCCCGGAGACGGGGGCCGACCCGGCGGAAGGGGCGTCGGGGGAGGAGGATGAGGAGCCGGTGCGGGTGGTGCTGCCCGACGCGCGGTTCCTGCCGGTGGATTGGGCCGTGCAGCGGCTGAGCGACGCGGGGCTGCAGCCCCGGCCCTCCGGAGAGGGCGCGGTGGTGGTGGCGCAGTCGCCGGCGCCCGGGGCCGAGGCCGAGCCGGGCAGCGAGGTTGAACTGGTGCTCGGCCCGCTGGGCGCGGACACGGTGGCCTTGCCGGACTTCAGCGGCCTCACCCTGGCGGACGCCGGCCGGCTCTCCGCGGAGCTGGGCCTCCTGCTGAAACAGGGCGGCGGCGCCGGATTCGTGGTCGAACAGAGCCCGGCCCCGGGGACCGCGGTGCCGCCCGGCAGCGTGGTCACGGTGCGGCTCTCCACCGTACGGCTCTCCACCGTGCGGCCCTGAACCCCAAAATCCGCTCTTGACAGTCGGGATTGCCGGCGAATAGACTTTATGGTGGCGATCCCGATATTGTTACTCGGAATTGGGGGGCGGTTGCGTGAAGCTCTCGACCAAGGGCAAATACGGCGTCAAGGCCCTGTTCGAACTGGCGATGAACGAGGGGGCGGGCCCGATCTCGCTCAGGACCATCGCCGAGCGGCAGGGGCTTTCGGAACACTACCTGGAGCAGCTGGCCGCGCCCCTGCGCAGGGCAGGGATCATCACCGCGGTGCGCGGTGCGCAGGGCGGCTACATGCTGGCCCGCCCGGCGAGCCAGATCACGGTAGGCGATGTCATCCGCGTGCTTGAGGGACCGGTGGGCTACACGGACTGCTCGACCGAGGGCGAGCCCGACCCGGAATGCGCCAGCACCTGCCCGGTTCACGGGGTGTGGGAGCGGGTGACGCAGGAGATCATCAAGGTGATCGACTCCATCACGCTGCAGGACCTGGTGGAGCAGGCCCTGGCCGACCGTGGCAACCCCATGTACCACATCTGACCCGCAGCCGGCCTTGCGGCAGAGGCAGAGGTCCTTGTAGGAGGAAGAGGTCCCTATAGAAGGAGAGCGCGAGAGCCATGCGGACGGTGTACTGTGATCACGCCGCGACCACCCGCTGTCACCCGGAGGTGGCCCGGCGCGTCTATGAGTTCCTGACGGAGACCTACGGCAACCCCTCGTCCATCCACGCAGTTGGCCGCCGGGCCCGCAAGGGCGTTGAGGAGGCCCGCGCCCAGGTGGCCGCCCTGCTCGGAGCCCAGCCTGCCGAGATCTTCTTCACCAGCGGCGGCACAGAGGCCGGCAACTGGGCGCTGCGCGGCGCCATGGCCGCCAACCGGGCGAAGGGCAATCACCTGATCATCTCGCCGTACGAGCACCACGCGGTGCTGGACACCGCCCGGGCCCTGGAGCGCGAGGGATACGAGGTGACGATGCTGGACGTGGAGCCGAATACCGGCATCATCACGCCGGACGCCCTGCTGGCGGCGATGCGCCCCACCACCGTGCTCATCTCGATCATGGCGGTGAACAACGAGATCGGCACCGTGCTCGACATCGCCGGGCTCTGCGCCGCTGCCAAGGAGAAGGATCCTTCGGTCATCTTCCACACCGACGCCGTGCAGGCGGCCGGCTACATCCCGCTGGACGTGAAGGCGCTGGGGGTGGACCTGCTCTCGATCTCCAGCCACAAGATCTACGGGCCCAAGGGCGTGGGGGCCCTGTACGTGCGGAAGGGCTTCCGGTTCGCCCCGGGACTGACCACCGGCGGCGGCCAGGAGCGGAAGATGCGGGCGGGCACGGAGAACGTGCCCGGCATCGTGGGCTTCGGCCTGGCGGCGGAGATCGCCGCGCGGGAACTGGAGCGCCGGGCTGCCCACGCCCGGGAGATGCGGGATCTGTTCCTGCGCGGGGTCCTGGCCATTGAGGGCGTGAAGCTGAACGGCGTCGACCCGTTTGCGCACCCGGAACTGCGCCACCCGGGCAACGCCAACGTGTCGGTGGAGGGGGTCGAGGGCGAGGCGATGCTGCTCCGGCTGGACATGGCCGGCGTCTACGCCTCGTCGGGCTCGGCCTGCACGTCGGGGGCCCTGGAGCCCAGCCACGTGCTGCTGGCCGTGGGCTGCAGCCGTGACGCGGCGCAGTCATCGCTGCGGTTCTCGTTCGGCGACGAGAATACGGCCGAGGATATTGAGTACGCAGTCGAGCAGTTTGCGAAGTCGGTGGAGTTCCTGAGGCGGCTGACGGCGCCCCGGTGACAGGGCGCGGCGCCGGTCGGGCTCCCGGTGACCGGGCACGGCGTCGATCGGGCTACACTATGCAGAAACGAGGAAGGGGGTGGGCGACTGATGGCGGGGCGCGTGCTCATGGCCATGTCGGGCGGCGTCGATTCCTCTGTGGCGGCTGCGCTCCTGGTGGAGCAGGGCTACGAGGTGATCGGCGTCACCATGAACACCTGGACCGACGATATTCCGGAAGAGATTCAGATGAACCAGCACTCGGGCTGCTGCTCCCTGGCCGCGGTGGAGGACGCCCGCTCCGTGGCCCACAAGCTGGGCATCCCGTACTACGTGATGAACTTCCAGGGGCAGTTCGCCGGCACCGTGATCGACTACTTCATTCAGGAGTACGTCCGCGGCCGCACACCGAACCCGTGCATCGCCTGCAACCGGTACGTGAAGTTCTCGGCCTTCCTGGAGAAGGCGCGTCAGCTGGAGTGCGACTATGTCGCCACCGGCCACTACGCCGTGATCGGGAAGGATGACCGCTTCCCGGGCCGCTGGCTCCTGGGCAAGTCGGTTGACGCCCGCAAGGACCAGACGTACGTGCTGCACAACCTGACGCAGGACGCCCTGGCCCACACGCTCTTCCCCATCGGGGGGATGGAGAAGTCGGAGGTGCGGGCCCTGGCGGCCAAGTACGGCTTCGTCACCGCCGACAAGCCCGACTCGCAGGAGATCTGTTTCGTCTACGACAACGACTACGGCCGGTTCCTGAAGGAGCGGGTGCCCGAGGCGATCGTGCCCGGGCCGATCCTGAACACCCGCGGCGAGGTGATCGGGCAGCACAAGGGGCTGCCGCTCTACACCGTGGGGCAGCGCAAGGGTCTGGGGCTCACGACCCCCCGCCCGGTCTACGTGACGGAGCTGGACGTGGAGCGCAACGCCGTGATCGTGGGGGAGGACGAGGAGACCTACCGGGGCGGGCTCATCGCCTCGGATCTGAACTGGATCGCCATCACCGGCCTCACCTTCCCGCGGCGGTGCCGCGCGAAGATCCGACGCATGGCGCCGGAGGCGGACTGCACGATCTATCCCATCGGGGAGGATGCCGTCCGGGTGGAGTTCGACCGGCCCCAGCGGGCGATCACCCCGGGTCAGGCCGTGGTTTTCTACGACGGCAACTGGGTCCTGGGCGGCGGGACGATCGACCGTGCGGTGAATTGAAGATGCGCATAGTTGCCCCCGGGTCCGCATGAAGCGGGCCCGGGGGTCTGTGTTGTTGGCGGGTGGGGTGCGGGCGCCACACATGCGTTCTGTTCGGGTTGGCTGTTGGTGAGTGGGGTGCGTGAACCACGTATCCGTTCTGTTCGGGTTGGCTGTTGGTGAGTGGGGCGTGGGCCCGCGGCGATCCGCTTCCGCGCCTTGCCCGCCCCTCCACTGGCGTGGTCGGGCCCGGCGGTATCCAACAGTACAGGCGAACAGAACGTAAGGGCCGGCCGTAAGGGCCCGCCGTAAAGGCCCCCCAGGGAACAGTACGGGCTAACGTAAGGGCCGGAAAGGGACCAGCAGGGCCGGAAAGGGACCAGCCCGGACTCTGCCCTGAAGCCGCCGCGAAAATACCCGTTTGTCGTTGCCGCGATCGGGGAAGACTGGCAGTAGCAACAGGATGATCCTGAAGTACGCGAGCGGGGGATCGATGCGGAAGTGTCCAGGGCCAGGGATCTCATGGGGCTGCCGGTGCTGGCAGGCCCGGACATGCGGCCGGTGGGGCGGGTGCAGGAGGTGCTGATCAGCCAGGACGGCCTGCGCCTCTGCGGCCTGGTGTTGGAGACCGGCGGGCTGCTGAGCCGCCGCCGGGTGCTGGACTATCAGGCAGTGAGGGCCGTGGGTTCGACGTACGTTCTGGCCGACGAGCGCTACCTGGAGGACGAGGCCGAGACTCGGTGCGGCTCGGCCCTGACCGGGCTGCCGGTGCTGGATGGCTCCGGCGAGGAACTGGGAACGCTGGACGACCTGTACTTTGAGCCCAGCACGGGTGAGATTCGCGCCCTCCAGCTCTCCCGCGGCTTTGTGGACGACCTGTTGAGCGGGAAGGCGATCCTGCCCCTGGACGGGCCGGCCCTGACCGGCGAGGGGGCGATCCTGCTGGATGCCGCAGCCGAGAGCGAAGGGGGGCTGTGGACATGAGGTGCCCGAACTGCGACAGCCGCAGTATCGGCCGGGTCGGGACAGAGCAATACTACTGCTGGGACTGCTGCGTGGAGTTCAACACGGCCCGGGGGGCGGTGCGCATCTACCACCTGGATTCGGACGGCGAGCTGATAGCGGCCGCCGAGCACCAGGCGGAGGCGTCCGTGTCCTGCGGGCCGACCAACGAACGTCGTCGATAGGAGATGTCGATAGGAGATGAACACGATGCGGTACAATGGCGCTTTCGTTTCCGGTGTGCTGGCCGGCGTGGCCCTGGGGGCCATCCTGGTGGTCGCCCTCACGCCTCAGACCCGCCAGCCGGTGATGCAGGGGATGAGCCGGATGGGCAGGGGGATGCGGCGGATGTGGAACGACGGGGTCGACGCGATGGCGGCCGCCATGCCGGGGGACGATGACTGACCCGTGACGCGTCTCGGACGGCGGCTGTTGACGGCGCTGGTGCTGAGCGGACTGGTCCTCGCCCTGGCCTGGGGGCTCTGGACCATCCGCCCGGTGCTGGCGCCCTTTCTCCTGGCGGTGGTCCTGGCCTACCTGCTGGCGCCGCTGGTCAACGGGCTGGTCGGGCTGGGCCTGCCAAGGGGCTGGGCGATCCTCGCGGTCTACGCCGCCCTGGCCGCCGCCGGGATCCTGGTGGTGGTGAAGCTGGTGCCCTCGGCCCTGACGGAGGTGCGCCGGCTGACCGAGACCATCCCGCTCTACTCCGCCCGGGCCCGGGATCTGGCCGACGGGCTGCAGCGGTGGGCCAGGGACGCGGGGCTGCCGCCGGAGCTCCGGGAGAGCCTGGACCGGTCGATCACCAACATCGAGGTGCGCTCGGTGGCGGCTCTGCGCAGGCTCCTGGACATCCAGACGCTGGAGGCGGCCGCCGGCTTCCTGGTCAGTCTGCTGCTGTCCCCGTTCCTGGCGTTCTACCTGCTGAAGGATCTGGACTACTTCCGGGACCGCTTCCTGCGGGCGCTGCCCCGCCGGTGGCGGCAGGATATCATCCAGCTGCTGCGGGAACTCGACCGGGTGATCTCCGGCTTCGTCCGGGGGCAGGTGCTGCTGGGCCTCTCCGTGGGCGCCCTGGCGGCGGTCGCCTCGTCGCTGCTGGGGCTGCGGTTTGCCGTCCTGCTGGGCATCTGGGCGGGGCTGACGGAGTTTATCCCCTACGTGGGGCCCGTGCTGGGCGCAGTGCCGGCGGTGCTCTCTGGACTCGCCCAGTCGCCCTGGCGGGGCATGCAGGTGGCCCTGGTGTTCCTGCTCATCCAGCAGGTGGAGAGCGCGGTGCTCTCGCCCAAGATCATGGGCCACTCCGTGGGGCTGCATCCCATCGGGGTGCTGTTCGTCGTGTTGGCCGGCGGCTACCTGGCGGGCCCGTGGGGGATGATCCTGGCCGTGCCCGCCGCCGGGCTGCTGCGGGTGCTTTGGGCGTTTGTGGTGGCCCGCCTGACCGAGGTGCACCCGCTGCCCGTCCTGCCCGCGCCGGCGGCCCGCCCGGAACCGGTAGGACCGGAAGGACCGGAACGATGGGAACGACCGGAAGAAGAGAAAGACCCGGCCGGTTAGGCCGGGTCAGCTATACACGTGTGTTGGCGGGACGATCCACCGTGTGGGCCATGGTGTAGCCCAGGGAGAACATCGTGAACGAGATCTCCAGCAGTTCGTGGTAAAGGGCGTCAAGCTGCGCCGTCGTCAGCGGCTTTCCGCCGGCCTGCATGGCTGCGGCCACATGAGGCAGCCTCTCGCGGACCAGAACCTCGATTCCCTCGCGGGATTGTGCCCGGTTCTCGGCCAACAGCGTATAAGCGCGATCGCGATAGCCCCGCAGGATCTCTTCCACGATTCGTCCTCCTCATCGTTTACGATAACACCATTATAAGCATATCCAATGTTAGGGGACAAGCACCTGAATGCTCCAGAGATGAAAGGCGCTGTACTTATTTCGCTCCAATGTGAACTTTACCCTGAGGCGGTACGTAGGGATATACGAGACTTGACCCGGGGGGATCAGCCGGTGGAGGCGGGAAAGGTGTTCGAGCAGTTCCTGGATCTGCCGGATGGATATCAGGCGCAGGTCATGGTGATGGCTGAGCCGGTGAGCGGCTTCGCGGGGAAGGTGGCTTACCGCAGCCGGGTGTGGCTGGGCCACGAGAGCGAGATGGATCCTTATCTGTACCGGGCGCAGGTGCACTGGAACTTGGAGGAAGCGATCCGCGCCTGCTATGCGATGTTGCGGCAGGCTGCGCCGTATTGCTTCCGATCGCGGGCTGCGATCGACGCGATTCGGGGTGTTGACAGGAAGCTGTCGACCGGATAGAATAACTTTGCGCTCAGCGAACGAAATACAGCACGACGACACAGCATGGACCGCTAGCTCAATTGGTAGAGCATCCGACTCTTAATCGGCAGGTTGTAGGTTCGAGTCCTACGCGGTCCACCAGATCCATGCTGATGTAGCTCAGTAGGTAGAGCACGTCCTTGGTAAGGACGAGGTCACCGGTTCGAGCCCGGTCATCAGCTCCATGTTCTGGCCGCTTCCGCATCCGGAAGCGGTCGTATCATGCGAGGGTAGCTCAGTTGGCCAGAGCACACGGCTGATAACCGTGAGGTCCCGAGTTCGAATCTCGGCTCTCGCACCATGCTGTGCCGTCCAACCTTTTCCGGTGGACGGCACAACCGTCTTCTGTTACAATGAAAATCTAAGCTTTCCGACCACAGCTTCATATCGTGAGAGTTCGGTGGATGATCGCGCCGGGCAGATGGGGAGGCAGATGCCGCATTACCCGGATGGCCCGGTGAGGAACTTCCTGGCACCGCTTTCGGTGAAGTCCGAGTCTGCCTCCGGCAGACGCAATCAGGACCTGTAGCCGGAAGAAAGTTGGCGCAGAGCGCAAGCCTGTAACGAGCTAGAGAGACGCAGGTCCCCCGGCGACGGGGGAGTGGCACGGGCAATCTCCGCCACGGTGCAAGTCCAAGTAGGCGCCTTTGAGCGCGGGTAGGACGCAGTCCTTGGCGTAAGCCGGGACCACGGTCTGGTCGGGCCGTGAGATAAATGATCATCACGCCTGCCGCAAGGCAGGCGGACAGAACCAGGGGTATAGCCGGACTCTCACCAGGAACCCGCATGGCTCTAGGGCTGTGCGGGTTTTCTGTTGTCTAGGACCGGGATTTGCTAACAGATTCGCAAACCAAACGGCTGGATACCCCGCTTTTGCCCCTCAGAAATGTTAGCACGTCAGGACCTCAGCGCCGGCAGCTGCGGCGGATCCGGTTTTCTCCGTGTCCGGCGGGTTGAAGATGTCCTCGATGAGTTTGGCGGCCGGGCGCTTCTTCACTTCGACCACGTGCGTGTAGGCGGCGTGAGGTTCGGAATGCCAGCGTGCTTCGCGGCTTCCGTCGGTGCATTGCGGAAGGTGTTTGGCATCCAGAAATCGACCAGCAAGTCCCGATCAATTCAGGCTGGCCCGGCCTCCTCGCGCCACTTCTCGTTCGCCATCTGAGCGCCAGCCGCTCACTCCGCCGCAGACTGGTCATGCCCAACATGAGCGCGGGCATTTGAGGAACTGAACCGAAGGGCCAGCACACCGCCAAAACCATAACCTTACTTGAGGCGTCACCGAATCCGACGTGAAGAGCGCTCCACACCCTCACGTGTGGGGCCATTTTCCTTTTGCGTTCCCGCTGTCTCCGAAGCCACAGTGTTCATGCCCCCTTCTGCGATCTTCCTGCACTCAGAACGGCTGATGAGCCACCACCCAGAGACTCACGCACGTTTCATCGCCCGCGTTGGCATAGCGGTGAGGGATCGTGGCCTCGTATGTGATGCTGTCGCCTTCCTCCAGGTCGTAGACCTCATCGCCCAGCCAGTACCGCAGCCGGCCGCGCAGGATATAGCCCACTTCAACCCCGCGGTGGGCGTGGGGCATCGGACCAGACCCTGCGCCGGGCTGCACCACCAGCAGCATCCCCTCGATTCGCTTCTCCCCGGGCGGGGTGATCAGCTCGTACAGCACCTTTCCGCCGCGTGGTCAACACCAAGGACATGGAGTTCGCCTCGAGCCTGATCGTCGTGGCTACGTATGCCCTGATGGCCCGGTATGGCACGCTGGTGGGGCCCAACGTTCCTAAGATCCTGGAAGCGGGCGTAGCGCTGCTTCTGCAGGAGATTGGAAACAACTGGGGTTCCATTGCCGTCGCCCTGCCGATTGCCATGATGCTGGGCCTGCGCCGGGAGGTGATCGGCGCCTGCTATTCGGTCGGCCGTGAGCCCAACCTCAGCCTGATCAGCGAAGTCTACGGGTTGGACACCCCCGAGGGACGAGGGGCGATGGGGACGTACATCACGGGGACGGTCCTCGGCGCCGCGTTCCACAGCATCCTTGGCAGCCTGATGGCGTCCCTCTCTCCGGCGATCTTCCATCCATACTCCCTGGCGATGGCTGCCGGTGTGGGCAGCGCCAGTATGATGACGGCCGTCGCGGCCACGATCGGGCAAGCCCTGCCCCAGTTCGAGGACGAAATCCTCGCCTTCGCCGCGGCGAGCAACCTCATCACCGGAGTCACCGGGCTATACATGTCATGGCTGGTGGGACTTCCCTTCGCCAACTGGGTATACCGGAAGTTGAGCAGGGACCGGACATAGCTCGGTAAGGAGGAGACGTCGTATGCAGAAGAGGCAGGATGTGAACCTGGTCAAGACCCTACCGCTGGTGGCGATCATCGCTGTGATCACCCTGATCGGAAACTGGGTAGGGTACAAGGTTTCGCCCCTGGAAGCCCTCCCCGGCATGTTGATTCTGTTGGGGTTTGTCCTGATCGGCCTCATCCTGACGAAGATCATTCCCATCTACGTGCCGACTATCGCGTACATCGCCACGATCGCCCTGGTCTCCACCATGCCCGGCGTACCCTTTTCCGGGCAGATCGGGGCTTACGTGAGCAAGGTGAACTTCCTGGCCCTCGCCACCCCCATCATCGCTTTCGCCAGTATCGGCATGGGGAAGGACTTGGACGACTTCAAGCAGATCGGTTGGAAGATCGTCGTGGCCGCGCTGATCTCCCTGTTCGCGGTCTATTTCAGCGCCGCGCTGATCGCCGAGGTCACGCTGCGCATTCAGGGCATGCCTCCGTGAGATGCGCCCCCGAACGCAGGCTGCGGGCGCCGTTGCGCCCGCAGCCTTCTTGTGCGCGCCCCACTGCAGGGAGGAGGTCGCCGAACGGGAGTAGAGAGACAGGCAGCACTGGAACTTCGCGAACCATACATTTCTGGTAGTACACATCTTGGTAAACGGTGAGTGCCATAATGAGGCGGCGCGGGGTTTCCCCCGGTACGTATTCACTCTTGTCCTCCACGACTCGCAGGGCAGTGCGACGGAGTAGCGCTCACCGCACAGCCCACTCTCGACAAGCGACAAGTTCGTGATCTCGTTACGTTTCGGTTCATCAGCAACGGCGAGAACGTGATCTTCTTGGGCCCTCCAGGCGCCGGCAAGACCCACCTGGCCGTGTCGCTGGCCCTGGGAGCCGTATCACGGGGTATAGGAGCCTACTTCGTCGCCGCACACGACCTGGTGAACGATGTGCGGCTGCTGCTCTCCGAATGGTACTGGGTCGCTGATCAGTAGTAAGAATCCGGTCGTGTAGTTATGTGCGGCTCGGGCTTTTCGTTGCCCACGCATTACCCTGGTGGCGCGGGGAAGCGCCACGAGAGGACGCCCACGTCTATATTGCCCCAAAGTTGTAAATAGGGCGCGAGCTCTATTCGACGGCGCTCACCATACCCTGGCCGCCGGATGCCATTCCGGTACGGGTAGGGGTATAATCGTGTAGAGCACCTGGTAGAGGAGGTCCGAATCAGTTGAAAGCAAACGTTGGTGGTCTCGATCGGATTCTGCGGATTGGAGCAGGTGTTGTGGCGGCTGTGGCAGGGTACATGCTTGGCGGGACGATTAGCTACGTGCTCTACGTGGTGGCGGCGCTGATGCTGGTGACTGGTGCCCTGGGCTGGTGCGGGCTGTATGCGCTTCTGGGGTTCAGTACGTGCAAGGTGCGAAACTCGGCCTCCTCGTAGAGCCATAGACCGAACACGGGCCCTGCCTCCTGTCGCCGACGCGCAGGTGCGCTGGGGCAACCGCTTCTTGAATAGTGAGTCCTCATAGCATTGAATCCAACATGAGCAGACCCTCCATCCGTTGCGATGTGAGGGTCTCAGGCATTCGTTGAACCAGTAGGGCTGGCGGCCCAAACCGCCAGCCTTGGTGCGGACCCGCTCGTGCCGGACAGGTAGGCCGATGATCACCCTCAGCGCCAAAGGGGGGGCGGGTTAATGCGCCTCCGCACGCAGCACGACGGTGAAGAAGGCGATCGGGGCAGCCGGGGCGGGCACCAGGCCGGATGTGTGCTGACGCGGCTCAGCGATCGGATTCCAGCTCTTCGCTTATGCTCTGGGCTGGACCATATTCTCAAGCCCGTTTTCAAGGTATCCGGGAGTTCTGTCCTGCCGGTCTGAGCACCGAAAAGGACGTAGAACGTGAGTGGGCGGCCTGGTTGCGGCTCCGGTGAGTGCCGTAGGCGGGGCTCAGCAAAGCGCCCCTGCCGTCTCTCCGGCGGAGGCGCTTCATGATCAGTAAGTAGGTCTACGAATGGAACCCCGTAATCGCCGCAACGAGGCGTATGGCTTCGGGCCCGCCGTCACAGTTCAGGATTTCGTATCCGCTCCTATTCCCGTAACCGCTTTTCTGCACCCAGCGCTTGTAGGATTCCAACACCTCATCTCGCTGGGCAATCTCGATGATGGTCTCGGGCCGGACCGGGCCCAGAACCTTCTCGACAACCTTTGTCAGATGAATGAGTTGTTCCGGTGAGAGACCGGTGCGCTGCAAGAGCGCCTCGTTCCGGAGTGTGCCGGCCAGGCGACGAGGTTGATGCGGCATCCACTCCTCCGGGCGCTGTGTCCTGATGGCTGCCGCCCATCCGGCGCCTGGTGTGATGTCGGGATCCGGGTCAACAGGGGCCCGTCCGCCCAGCTGAAGGACCATCAACTGGTGCGCAGCAGGCCGGATGACGGAGAGGCACAACAGTGCGGTCACCATGAACGCCCAGTGGCCATGCGCATACCACTGAAGACCCAACAAGACGGTGCTCAGCAGCACGTCACGGAGGACAAGCCGGTTGCGGTTTGGTCCGTCCGAGATAGTTCCAAGAGCGCCCAGGCAGGCCGAATAGGAGAGAAACCCGGACAAGAGCCACCATGACCAGGACATCAAGAACCCCAACATCGGATTTGCCCTCCTCACTGCCGATCTCAGGCACGGTGTTGGGCAGGACTGGGGGCTGCAGTGGGATCAGGACTCTTACGGCTTGTTATTGCCTCCCGACATCATCGTATACCCAAATGCTTATTGCGTCTGTACACCTTAATGCTTATTACGTCAAAGGTTAGACTGTTTGACAAGGTCTGCGTGCGGCAGCCCGTGGGGGACCAGACGGCGGCGAGCCGCCACGCGGAGGCCGTCGTCGCAGTCGCTACCGAATGCTCCGCAGCCCCGGCCCCATGAGGCCCCAGACGGCGAGGGCCACCACGAGCAGGCCAGCGCCACCGGCGATGTGGTACGGCGAGAACCGGTCCGCCAGGAACCCCGCTGCCGCCATCCCAACCGGGGCCAGCGCCTGGTTCAGCGAGCCCTGCATGCCGAAGAAGCGCCCCTGCTGCTCCTGCGGAACCAGCCGGCGCCACAGGTCCGCAAACAGCACGTTCTGCAGTCCGAACAGCACCCCGCCGGCGAAGAGCAGCATGAGGAAGAACGCAGACCGGGTTGTCCATCCCATCGCGACGTTGGAAAGCCCCATGAGCAGCAGAGCGTGAAGCATGAACCGGCCCCGGCGGGTGATGCGGTGGGCGAAGGCGGTCAGCGCGACCATGCCGGCCATGATGCCGGACGGGTTCACCACCTGGAACAGGCCGTACTCGGCGGGGCTCAGCCCCATCTCCCTCAGGGCGATCACCGGCAGCAGGACGGCGAAGGCCGAACCGGCAAGGTTGACGCCCGCCCCCAGGATCACCGTCCTGCGGACGATCGGGCTGCCCGTGATGACCGTGAGGCCGTCGGCAAAGTCCCGCCAGAAGGGGCGGCGGTCCCTCACAGGAGCAGGGGCCCAGTGCAGCCGGATCACCAGGACGCAGAGGGCCGACACCAGGTAGGTGACCCCGTTGGCGGCCAGGGCCCAGGCGGGGCCGACCGCGGTCACCACCACGCCGGCAGCGGCCGGCCCGACGAGTGCGATGGTCTGGCGCACCATCTGCCAGATCGTCAGCGCCCGGGTGAGGTCCTGCGGGTGGACGAGGCCGGTCTGCGCCGCCGCGTAGGCGGGGGAGAAGAAGGCGCCGGCCAGGGCCAGCGAAGCGCTTCCGATCAGCAGCAGCCGGAACGGGTCGAACCCCGACCAGAAGGCCGCTGCCAGGGACGAGACGATGAGGGCTTGGGCCAGGCTGGCGGAGGCCATCACCAGGCGGCGGTCGGACCGGTCCGCAACGGTGCCCGCAACCGGCGCCGCCAGGAGACGGATGACTGTGCTGATGCCGGTCATGGCGGCGATGCTGCCTGCCGAGCGCGTGGTCTGGATGACCCAGACCGGGGCCACCATCTGATAGAGCGATGTGCCCAGCTGCGACACGGCCATCCCGCCGAGCACCAGGAGGAACGCCCGATTGCGGAGCAGCCCCGGTTGATGCTGCGGATCGACGGAAACAGACGACTCCATGCGGCACCCTCCCTTTCAGTGGGAGGGTACAGAAATTGCATGAGAAAGACTAGACTGCAAATTACCTGTGTGGTAAGCTATTATCATGCGGGCGGGACCTTAAGGGGCCCAGCTTTGCTACTGGACACGTTCGCGACATGCCATTGTCCTCGATGCGTATTCTGGATAGACGGCAGCCCCTTGCCAGTGCGGCGAGGGGCTTCTCTTGTTGGCGGGACACAGGCAGCTTGTGGGGCGGAAGTGGTCGAGAAGGAGGTTGGTTCGGGATGCAGGGCGCCCGAGCAGATCGATGCGCCGTCTACGCGGCCAACCAGTGGCTGGGGAGGGAGCGGCGGACCGGCGGCGTGGTGGAGCTCGCCCGCCATCTGGTCGGGATCCAGAGCCAGCTCCGCACGACGCCCGGGCTTGCCGCGCGGGCGCGGCTCGCGGGCGTCGGCCCGGATGATGTGCGGCAGGAGCTGGAGCAGTCACGCCGGCTGGTGCGGACCTGGACCCTGCGGGGCACGCTGCACGTCGTGGCCGCGGAGGACCTGCCCCTGCTCTGGCAGGCGCTCCGGCCCGAGTGGGAATCCCGGTGGAGCAAATACCTGGACAAGCACGTCACCCAGCGGCAGCGGGCGGACGCGGCAGAGGCCTGCCTGGAGGTGCTCTCGCAGGGGCCGGCCACCCGGTCTGAACTCCTGGCCGGCGTGCAGGAGATCCTCCGCTGCCGGGATGAGTGGGTCGCGTACCTTTGCTCCTCGTGGGGCGGCGTCCTCAAAGACCTGGCGTACGCCGGCCTGGTCGTGTACGGCCCCGAGCGGGAGGGGGAGGTTCAGTTTGTGCGGACGGCGGACTGGCTGGACCTGCCGGGTTTGGCGGACCGGCCCGCCTCCGGCCTGGAGCCCGACGACGCCCTGGCCGTCCTGCTGGAGCGGTACCTCAGGGCCTACAGCCCCGCGCGGCTTCAGGATTTCGCCCACTGGAGCGGCGTCACCGTCCGGCGCGCCCGGGAGGCCCTGGCCCGCCTGGGCGGGCGGGTGATCGTGCGCGACGGCTGGCTGGTGCGGGAGGATGAGGAGGCCGAGCCCCGGGAGCAGGGGCAGTCTCAGGATGGGGATCAGCCTCCCGCCGATGCGGGGGTTGTGCGCCTGCTCCCCAAGTTCGACGCCTACCTCCTTGCGCATGCGGAGAAGTTCTACCTGGATGAGGCGCATTACAAGGCGGTTTTCCGTCCCGCAGCCGATGTCGCCGCGGTGATCCTCAGCGGCGGGCGCGTCATCGGCACCTGGCGGGCCGTGGGCGAGCGGGTCCGCCCTGAACTGTTCGCTCCGGTCAGCGACGGGGTTGCCGCGCAGCTGGCGCGAGAGGTGGAGGAGGTTTCCGCCTGGCTGCGGTAGCAGCGGGGGCTCGCATGGTTTGAGCAGCAATCAGCGGGGGCGCACGCCCCCGCATTGTTGTGGTCTGTATGTGAACCCTTGGTAACAATGTGCACTTTCGTGAAGTCCTTGTGGCATACGGGGTGCACGGGTCGCGGCCCTGGAAACGCTTGTGAGACGCGGGGTTGGGGAAAGTGCACATT
>JAMNXV010000121.1 GCA_023623185.1 Bacillota bacterium | reverse complement strand
CAGTCTACTGCACATTCCGCCTCCTCATCGCCCCCCACGACCTCCCAGCCAAACCCCGCACCGGCTCAACCGCCCGTCTCAGCCTGCCCCCAGACCACTTCCGGGCAAAATGTGCACCCACCGCCCGCGGTCTACTGCACATTCTGCCTCTCGCCGCCCCCCACGACCTCCCAGCCGAACCCCGCGCCGGCTCAACCGCCCGTCTCAGCCTGCCCCCAGACCAGTTCCGGGCAAAATGTGCACCGACCGCCCACGGCCTGCTGCACATTCTGCCTCCTCGCCGCTCCCGGAGACCTGCCAACCGGCCCCTCGAACGGAATGAGGGGATTCTAGTCAGGGATGGCAGGAGTTCCCAGGAAAAGGGTCGAACTCGTATTCGGGTGATGTGAATGGGTATGCTGTATCGCCCGAGCCAGATCAAGGTGCCGGGTCTCATCCTCCTTCACGACCAGTTGTCTGCGTCGGCCAAGGTGTTATGGGCAGCGCTCCAGTTGCACCCGAACAGTCAGCAGGAACTCCAGGACCTGTCCGGTCTTTCCCGCAACAGCATCAAGCCTGGTCGAGATCAGCTTCAGCGACTCTCCCTGCTCAAGCCCCTGGTATGGACCAAAGGCGGGTATGCCTTCCTCCCGGTCGACCTTCTCAGCAGTCGTGGGGTTAACGCCCAGGCGAAGATAACGTACGGCGCCATCCAACTCTGCCCCGTTTTCTTCGACAATCGAGTGGAGACCACGGTTGACCAACTGGCTCAACTGACAGGCCGGGACCACAAGACGATTCGAAGAGCCCTGCGAAGTCTGGTCGAAGGGGGCTGGATCGAGATCCACCGCCCCAGGAGGACGGGCCCGTTTCGCATCGTCGTCCGCAACCCCCACCTCGAAGCCCAGCGGCATGCCATCGCCGCGATCAACCGCCGGCTGCAGAAGGCCCGCCATCGCGGCGAGGCCCTCATGCGAGAGTGGCTCACCCTGCTTATCGACCTCGACAACTTCGAAGACGACGCCTCTCCGGGTTTTCTCGTCAACCCCTACACGGCCGAAGAGCTGCAGATCGACCGCCTCTACCCGCCCAACGTCGGCTTCGAGTTCAACGGCCCGCAGCATTACGGCCCCACGGCGCTCTACCCCGATGAAGAAGAGGCACGCAAGCAAATGGGCCGGGACCTGATCAAGCAGGCCATCTGCATGAATCGGGGCATTCACCTGGTTATTGTGCACGCTGCAGATCTGTCGCTGGAGGGCATCCTTCGGCTGATCCCCGACTGCCTGCCCCTCCGCAACCTCAACGGCCAGGAACTGGTCATCGCCCACTTAGAATCCCTGAGCAGGCCCTACAGGCAAAGAGCCCTCCTTCCCTTGCCCATGCCCAAGAAGAACTCCCCCGGGGCCTGAAACCCCGAGGGATCCCCGCTACACCAACTTATTCTGCAGCGCATATATCGCCAGCTGCGTCCGGTCCTGCAGGTGCAGCTTTTCCAGCAGGTGCGACACGTGCGTTTTCACCGTGCGCTCACCGATGAAAAGCCGCTCCCCGATCTCCTTGTTCGACAGCCCCTGCGCGATCAGCCGGAGGACCTCCATCTCCCGCGGCGTGATCTCATCCACCCCCGGCTTGGGCCTGGGCGGCGCCGTCAGTTCCTGCATCATCCGCTGGGCGGCGACCGGGTGCAGCGTGGGCTGGCCCGAAACCGCCTTCTTAATGGTCTCCGCCAGCTCCTCCGCGGCGATGTCCTTCAGCACGTAGGAGAGCGCCCCGGCCCGGATCGCCGGCACCACCAGCTCATCGTCGGGCATCGAGGTCAGGACGATCACCTTCGCCTCCGGATGCGCCGCCAGGCAGCGCTTCGTTCCCTCGATGCCGTCCACCCCCGGCATGATCAGGTCCATCAGGATCACGTCCGGCTTCAGCTCGGCCGTGAGCCGTGCCGCCTCCTCGCCGTTCTCCGCCTCGCCGACGATCACGATCTCCGGCTCCGTCGAGAGGTAGATCTTCAGCCCCTCGCGCACCATCTTATGATCATCCACGATCAACAGGCGAATCACCCGGTGCCACCTCCTGACCGTCCTGCGCCTGTCGCTGCTCTTCCGTGCCGCCCTCACCCTCAGGCCGCGCCGGCGGCAGGATTGCCAGCACTTCCGTTCCCTCCCCCGGCGCGCTGCGCACCTGAAGCCGGCCGCCCAGGGCGCTCATTCGCTCTCTCATCCCCAGGAGCCCCACCGCCGTGGGTCGGATGCCCGCGCGCTTGTCGAACCCGACCCCGTCGTCGGCCAGCAGCAGCCGCACCTCGCCGTCGTCCCCCCGCTCCAGCACCACCCGGACCCGCTTCGCCCGGGCGTGCTTGGCGATGTTGTTCAGGGCCTCCTGGGCCACCCGGAAGAGCGCCTCGCCCTGCGGGCCACGCAGCCGGAGGGCCTGGTCGATCTCGTCCTCCACTGCCCACGACTCCCGCTCCGCCACCCTCTTCACGTACTCCGCCAGGGCCGGCCCCAGCCCCTGCTGCTCCAGGGTCGTAGGCCGCAGCTGCAGGATCAGCTCCCGGATCTGGCTGTGGGCCGTACGGGCCAGCTCCTCCAGTGCGGCGAGCTCGCTGGCCAGCGCCGGATCCACCCCGGCGGCCCCGCCAGAACCACCGCCACCGCTGCCTGCACCGGCGCCACCGCCACCCGCAGCGTCACCACCGCTGCCCGCACCGGCGCCACTGCCACCCACAGCGTCACCCCGCACCGTTGCAGCCACCGCCCGCTTCCGCGCTGCCGCCGCACGCAGCGACAGCACGAAGAGCTGCTGATTCACCGTATCGTGCAGGTCCCGCGCAATCCGGGCCCGCTCCTCCAGCGCGGCGCCCCGGCCCGCCTCCTCGGCCAGCAGCCGGTTCTGCTCCGCCAGGCGGGAGAGCTGGCCCACCGCCTGCTCCAGGTAGGCGGCCATCTGGTTGAGCTGCGCCTCCAGCTCGCCCAGCTCGTCCAGTTCGACCACGGGCAGCCGGGCCGAAAGGTCCCCGCGGCTGATCCGCATGGCCAGGTCGCCGGCGTTCCAGAGCCGGTGCTTGATCTCCCGGGCCAGCCGGAACCCCCAGACCGACGCGATCAGCCCGCCCACCAGCCCCGTGCCCACGCCCGCGAGCAAGGCCCGCTGCAGGGGCAGACCGTAGGCCGTGGCGGCCCAGACGCCCGTGGCGGCAAGTATGCTGCTGAGGAGCCCTGCGGCGAGGTTGATGGCAGACAACCGCCACTGCATCCCGATCGATCGCCGTTCTTCCATGTCAGAAAACCTCGAAGCCCGATGTCGGCACCCGCTCGATGGTCACGGAGCCGATGCGCACCGACGCGTCGATGATCAGCTCCGCGTGCGAACCGGGCACGTATGCCTCCCGCTCCAGGTGGATGAAGCCCACCCCGCCTCGCTCTTCGCCCAGCACCTCCACGGTCCCGATGGTCGCCCCCGCCCGTGCGCGCACCGTCACCGTATCGGGCACCTTCACCACCGTATCCCCGATGCCCTGGCTCACCTCGATGCGGTGCGTGCCCGGCGCGATGACCGCGGTGGTGAGGTCAATCTTCAGGTCGCCCACGAAGGTGTGCAGGGTGATGTCCCCCTCCAGGCTCCAGGGGTCCCGGCCATAAGAAAGGTCGCCGACCATGTGGGACTCCATCCGCCGCCTGGTCGACCCCGTGTGCACCTTCACGCCGCGCCCCACCAGCATGGAGAGGCCCAGCGCCACCAGCAGGAGGGGCCAGCCCTTCCCGGCGATGTCGCCGCCGGTGACGGTGGTGACGCCCGACCGCGAGAGGATGGAGAAGGCGCCGATCGCCGCCAGCCAGAGCCCCAGGGCCAGGTTGAAGAGATCGGGCCTCCGGCGCGACAGGCCGTCGCCGGCAATGGTCAGCCCGCCCAGCACCGCCACCACCGACCAGAACGAGAAGCCGGTGGCCACGCCCAACGACTGCAGCAGAAACAGCGTCCCCAGCCCGACAAGCAGCAGTCCCCATCCGTACTGCCGCATGTGCATCCACTCCTTCCGCTTACCCTGGCTCCATCCTACCGCAGACGGCAGAAGGCGGGCAGGTACGGGAGTGCGAAAAAGGGCATCGTACCTGAGTACGATCTGCACTCAGGCCCAATGCCCCTGCGCGCATGGTCCCGCACATACGCACAACGCCCCTGCGCGGATGGTCCCGCACACACGCACAACGCCCCTGTGCGGATGGTCTCGCACGTACGCACGACGCCCGTGCGCGGATGGTCCCGCACGCACGCTCCTGCAGCAAAACGCCCGCACGCCGCTGCCCGAATGTGCCCCATCGCTACGCCCGCACGCCCCGGGCCTCCTCCCGGGCCCGGCTCTGCAGGGCGGCCACGGCCTCGGCAACGTCGCCCCGCCAGGTGGTCGGGTGCTGCACCTCCAGCTCGGTCTCCTGCCCCTTGCCGGCGATGAGCACGATGTCGCCGGTGCGGGCCATGCGAATCGCCTCGTGAATGGCCTCCACCCTGTCCTCGATCAGGAGGATCTCCACCTCGTCCCGCGTCACGCCCGAGGCGATCTGCCGGGCGATCTCCAGGGCGTCCTCGGTGCGGGGGTCCTCCTCGGTCAGCACCAGGACGTCGCAGTATTCGCCGGCGATCCGCCCCATGTCGGGCCGCTTGGTCGGATCCCGGTGGCCTGCCGAGCCGAACACCATGATGATCCGGGAGCCCGGCTCCTTCACCCTGACCACGTCGGAGAGCAGCTTCTCGAAGCCGTCCGGTGTGTGGGCGTAGTCCACCACCACCGTGAAGTCCTGCCCCTCGTCAATCCGCTCGAAGCGGCCGGGGGCCCCCTTGGCGGTGCGCAGGGCCTCCGTGGCGGCCTTCAGGCCGAAGCCCAGGGCCAGCCCGGCGCCCACGGCCGCCATGGCGTTGGCGATGTTGTAAGTACCGAAGAGATGCGGCGCCTCCACGTCGGCCTGGCCGAAGGGCGTGATCAGCCGGTAGCGGGAGCCGCCGGGGGTGAGCTGCACATCCACCGCCCGGACGTCTGCCCCCTCGCTGAATCCGTACGTATAGAGGCGGACGCCGGCGGGCAGATCCTCGATCAGCCGGCGGCCGTAGGGGTCATCGATGTTGACCACGGCGGTCGCGCCGGGCCGCAGCTGGCGGAAGAGCCGGGCCTTGGCCGCGTAGTAGCCCTCCATGTCGCCGTGGTAGTCCAGGTGCTCGTGGGTGAGGTTGGTGAAGACGGCCACGTCGAACCGGCAGTGGTCGGTCCGCCGCTGCTCCAGGGCGTGGCTCGAGACCTCCAGCACCGCGCCGTGGGCCCCGCGCCGCAGCATCGCGGCCAGCAGCCGGTGAATCGTGTGCGGCTCGGGGGTGGTGTAGCCCGCCTTGTCCTCCAGCAGCTCCCCGCCCAGCATCGTGCCTGCGGTGCCCATCACGCCCATGGTCCGGCCGGCCGCCCGTGCGATGGCCTCCACCAGGAAGGCGGTGGTCGTTTTGCCGTTGGTGCCGGTGATGCCCACCATCTTCAGGGTGCAGGAGGGGTAATCGTAGAAGCGGTCCGCCAGGGCGCTGAGGGCCCGCCGGGCGTCGGGCACCACGGCCGCGCCGATGCCGTCCGGCACCGGACAGGGGCGCTGGGTGACCACGGCGACCGCCCCGCGCCGGATGGCATCGGGGATGAACTGGTGCGCATCCACCTGCGCGCCGGGAATGGAGACGAACAGGTCGCCGGGCTTCACCTCGCGCGAATCCGCGGTGATGCCGGTAACGGTGACGTCGGGGGCCGCCAGAACCTGGGCCGAATCCAGGGCCGACAGCAAATTGACGAGTTTCAACGGTAGTCCCTCCTGCACATTGAAGCCCTGATTATCTAAGCCTCTTTCGACATAACGACGGCGCATCCTGTCGATCGAGGCCGGCAAATGGGGGACGTACCGGGATTGTATCCAGCGGCAACATAAAACATACCGCCGAAAACGCCCGCCCGGCATCTGCCGGACGGGCGCCTCGGCGGTTTCTTGCACCTGCTAGACGTTGAGCCGATCGACGAACGCGCCGATCACCGGGTAGGTGTACTCCTCCCCCTTCTGTGCCCGCAGCAGGCCCATCACGGCGCAGACGATCGCGCCGATGCCGACCACGAGGCCGATGAGGCCGAACAGTCCGGCGATGGCCACCGCACCCCCCAGGGCCCCGAGAGAGCCGGTCGCCGCCGCGCCTACGGTGAACATCGCCGTAATGAGGAACAGCACGAAGGAAAAGGCAAAGAGGAAGACCTGCAGCCCCGCCGCCTGCTTGGCGTGGCGCACCACGAACGGACTCTTCGATTTCCAGACGAAGTAGAGCACCACCGACGCAATGGCCGCCACCCACCCCAGGTAGCTCAGCGGCCCCAGAAACGCCGAGAGGCCGGTAAACAGCACGAGGCCGTGGGCGATCATGCCGTAGGTGCGGTCCTCCGAACCCGAACTCATCCCGATCCCCCCTGCCGACTGTTAGCGAGAACGCACCCGCCAGAGTCCATCATCCGACCCCGCCGGCCCGCGCTCAAGCTCATTTTTCTATCATTATTCTTTAGTCAGCAGATTCACCACTCCTGCCGCCGAGCCCCATTTGCGCCAGCGCATCGGCCATCACCCGGTCCCGCAGGGCGGCGGCCTCGGCCTCGCCCGACCCCACCACCGAGACGTAGACCTTCAGCTTCGGCTCGGTGCCCGACGGGCGGACCATCACGAAGCCGCCGTCGGCGAAGCGGTAGTGCAGCACGTCCGCCCGCCCCAGGCGGAGCGGGTAGGTGCGGCCGGTGGCCACCTCGACACCCGTGCCCGCGGCGTAATCGTCCCGACAGGCCACGGGCACGCCGCCGAACGCCGTGGGCGGATCGGCCCGCAGGGCCGCCATCAGGGCCGCGATCCGGGCCTGGCCGTCCCGGCCCGGCAGCGTCACGTTGTGGAGCCCTTCCTGGAAATAGCCGTACCGGCGCCAGATCTCCTCCAGCGCCTCGAACAGGGTGCGGCCCCCGGCCTTGTGGCGGGCGGCGGCGTCCGCCACCAGCAGGGCGGCCATCACCGCGTCCTTGTCCCGCACGAAGGTCGCGCCCAGGTAGCCGTAGCTCTCCTCGAAGCCGAAGAGGAACTCGTGGCTGCCGGTCTCCTCAAACTCCCTGATCTTGTCGCCGATGAACTTGAACCCGATGTGCGTCTCCAGCAGGGTCACCCCGTACGCCCGGCAGAGCGGCGCGACCAGGTTGGTGGTGGCCAGGCTCTTGATCACGGCGCCGTTCTCCGGCAGGGTGCCGGATTCCGCCCGTGACCGCAGGATCTGGTCGACCAGAATCGCCCCGATCTGGTTCCCCGTGAGGGCCCGGTAGCGGCCCGCCCGGTCCCGGACCAGCACGCCGAGCCGGTCGGCATCGGGGTCGGTGGCCAGGATCAGATCGGGCTTGCCGGCCGCGGCGTGGCGCAGCGCGATCTCGTAAACCTGCGGCTCCTCCGGGTTGGGCTGCGCCACGGTGGAGAAGTCGGGATCCGGCGCCGCCTGCTCCGCCACCACCTCCGCCGGGAAGCCGGCCCGCTCCAGCACGGTCCGCACCGGCCGGAGCCCCG
>JAMNXV010000164.1 GCA_023623185.1 Bacillota bacterium | reverse complement strand
TCGCCGAGTACGCCGAGATGGCCGGGGTGCCCGAGGCGACCATCGTCGAGATGGCGCGCGACTTCACCTCCCACGGCAAGCGGGCGGTCGTCGTCTCCTACCGGGGTCCGGCGATGCACACCAATGGCTTCTACGCCGTCTACGCCATCGGCATCCTCAACTACCTGATCGGCAACCACGACTGGAAGGGCGGCGAGAACTCCTCGGCAGTGCGGTACAAGGAGACCTCCGGCAGCCGCTACGACGTGTCGAAGGTGGAGGGGGGATACACGCCGTGGGGTGTGCCCATCACCCGGGAGAAGCAGGTCTACGAGCAGACCACCCTCTTCGAGCGGGACGGCTACCCGGCGAAGCGGCGCTGGACCTTCCTCGGCGGCAACGCCTGCCACGAGGTGATCCCCTCGGCGTACGACGAGTACCCCTACGGGCTGAAGGCCCTGTTCATCAACCGGATGTCGCTGGTGGAGTCCGCCCCCGGCGGCAACTACCAGGCGGAGATGCTGAAAGACGAGCAGAAGCTGCCGCTGGTGGTGGCCTTCGACCTGGTGATCGGCGGCACGTCGCAGTACGCCGACTACATCCTGCCCGACCTCTCCTACCTGGAGCGGTGGAACCTGCTCTCCATTTACCCCAACCAGAACCTGAAGGAGAGCCACATCGAGCAGCCGGCCTGCCACGTGATGGACGGGCCCCGGGCGGTGGAGGATGTGCTGATCGACCTGGGCAAGGCCCTGGGGCTGAAGGGGTTCGGCCCCAACGCCTTCCCGGGCGGCCACAGCCTGGACCGGGCAGAGGACTACTACCTGAAGATCGTGGCCAACATCGCCTTCGACGAGGAGCCGGTGCCGGATGCCTCGCCGGAGGAGCTGGAGCTGTTCAGCCGGTCCCGGCGGATCGCCCTGGGCGACCGGTACGACGAGGCAGCATGGAAGGCGGCGGTCACGCCCGAGGAGTGGCCGAAGGTGGTCTACGTGCTGAACCGCGGGGGCCGGTTCGCCCCGCCGGACACCGCCTACGAGGGCGAGTGGCTCGCGATGCGCTTCGGCGGGCAGGTGAACCTGTACGACGAGGTGGCGGCGCGGCAGAAGTCGTCGTACACGGGCGAGTACTACGACGGGACGCCGATGATCTGGGGGGCGGTGGACTACACCGGCCGGGAGATCGAGGACAACCTGCCGCTGCAGTTCATCAACTGGAAGTCGAGCCACCTCTCCAACCACCGGACCATCGGGAACGCCTGGCTGCGGGAGATCCGGGAGGAGAACCCGGTGTGGATGCACCCGAAGGATGCCGCCGCCCGGGGGATCCGCAGCGGGGACCGGATCCGGCTGCGATCGGCCTCGCACACGGTGGAGGCGACGGCCTACATCACCGAGGGCATCCGGCCGGGGGTCGTGGGGGCCGAGTTCTCGTACGGCCACGAGACGTACGGGGCGAAGGCGGTGACCATCGACGGGGTGGTCATCCCGCCGGTTACGGCTTACGGCCACACGGGCTACGACTTCCGGCAGACGGGCACGGAGCCGACCGGGCTCGCCCCGGGCCGGGGTACGGGCTTCCGGGTGAACGACCTGATCCGGCAGGACGAGAACCTGGGCCCGGGCTCCAGCCTGGTGGATGCCCTGACCAACGCCAGCGCCCAGTACGATACCTGGGTGGAGGTGGAGAAGATTTAGGCGGCAAGTAGCAGACCGACCGACCCTCTGTCCGCGAGGGTCGGTCGGTCTGCTCTCTGCTATGGGTGGGGCGCTCAGCCGCCGGAACCTGCCGCGCTGTGATTCGTCGTATGAATCAGACGGAGCCGATCGTCGCGGCCGTGCTGGCGGTCTTGGCGCCGGCCTCGCCGGGGCAGTTGCTCATTCGCGGGGCATCTGCCTACTCGCCAGGGCACCTGCCTGCTCACCGGGGCATGCAGACTGCGGCCGGGTCCGGCGGTTTGTCTCTGCCATGGGGAGGCGTCTTGCATGAACGGAGTCGAGTACGTCAACTGGGGCGGCGGGAGAATCCGGCTGGAGTGGCTGGATGCCCCTCGGGAACTGCCGCCGGTTGAGCTCATCACCAGCGTCCACAGCCTCTGCTTCCTGGACGGTAAGTTGATGCTGGTCGACCTGAACCATCGGGGATGGGACATTCCCGGCGGGCACCGGAACCCCGGCGAGTCTGCCGAGGCGTGCGTCTTGCGGGAGACGATGGAGGAGGGTTACGTGCGCGGGGTGCCCACCCTGGTAGGGCTGGTGAAGGTGGACCACAGCGAGAACGACCAGTGGCAGCCGGGGGGCAAGTACCCCAGGATCGGCTACCAGGCCTTCTACCGGGTGGACATCACGGAAGTGCTGCCCTTCGGCGCGGAGTTCGAGTCCGCCCGCCGGGTCTTCGTTCAACCCGAGGAGGCGCGGACGCTGCATCCCCGGTGGAGCCGGATGCTGGAACGGGCACTGTCCGCGGCCCTGGCCCCGGGCCCGCGCGGCGCCCCCGGCGAGAGGCCCTAAACCCGGAGAGAACCCCGGAAGCCCCGGGAAGCGTAGTATGACTCGGCGCCGTTGTGGTAGGTCCAGACCGTGTTGTAACGGCGGTCGCAGAAGATGGCGCCCCCGAGCTTCCGGATCTCCGGGGGCGTCTTCACCCAGCTGGACGTCTTCGTGTCGAAGGCGCCCAGCTTCTGCAGCTCCCGGTACTCCTCCTCGGTGAGCAGTTCGATGCCCATCGCCTCTGCCATGCCCACCGCGCTGCCCTCGGGCTTGTGTTGCTTGCGCGACTCCAGCGCGGCGGGGTCGTAGCAGACGCTCCGGCGGCCCTTGGGGCTCTCCGCCGAGCAGTCGCAGAAGATATACTCGCCGGTGCGGCTGTCAAAGCCCACCACATCCGGTTCGCCGCCGGTCCGCTCCATTTCGTGGAGTGACCAGAGCTTCTCCGGGCTGGCCTCCAGCCTGGCCTCCACGTCTTTCCAGTCCAGGCCTGTGTGGCGGTGCATGTTCTGCTCGAAGCGGGTTTTCAGGGTGCTGAGCAGTTCTGCGCGCTGCTCGGGCGAGAGCGTGCGGTTCGGGTTATCCACGCGTGCGCACCTCCTCCACGCGAGTCTGGCGTCTGCGGGCCGATGCTCTGAAGGTAGGGTGGCCTTCACCTGCCGTAATGATGCCCAGGTTATGGAACGGCCTGCACGCATCGTCCGGCCATCGTCCAAGCGAGATCAGGTAAGGGCGCCTCCACCGTGGGGGCGCCCTCCGCAAGGCCGGTCTACACCTGGCTCAGCCGCTCCAGCGCGGTCTGTATGTCAGGTACGAAGAAGACCTGTCGGCCCTGGTTGCTCTCGTAGATGAAATCCCGGAGGGCCCTGCTGCCGTAACCGCTGAAGTCGCCGACGATCGCCAGGGCAAAGCCGTAGTTGGTAAACTTCTGCAGGATCTCCCCGGCCAGGCCGGTACGCAGATCGAAAAAGTCCTCGCTGATGCAGGCCTTGTCGATGATGACCTTGCTGCAGTCGTGGCTGTAGGAGATCGCTGCCATGAGGTCCAGTGCGTCCTGCGCCGTCCGGATGATGACCTCCGGGCTCTCAACCCGCGCCGCGTCGGTGCCTTCGATCTTGCTGATGTGGATCGCCATGACTCTCACTCCTCTGCCGCCACAGCCCTCTGTGGGGGTTCCTGCCATTTTATCGGCTCAGGAAACATGCGTCAACGCCGTCGCAACAGGATGGATGCCCCGGCCCGGCGAAATCGTCTCGCGAAGGGAGAGGAGAGCCTTGCTGGACCTCTTGGTCATCTTCTTGGCACAGGCGACTTACGTGTCCATCACGACGGTTCGGTGGATCATCCTCGTCAAGGGTCGGCGGCTTCTGGCTTCGGTGATCAGCTTCTTCGAGATCATCCTCTACGTCTACGCCCTTGGACTCGTCGTCACGCAGCTCTCCAATCCGATGAAGATCGTCGTCTACGCGCTGGGCTACGCCGTGGGCTCGCTGGTGGGCAGCAAGATCGAGGAGCGGCTGGCGCTGGGTTTTGTGGTGTTCCAGGTGATTACCAACCGCATCGGCCAGGTGGCACCGCAGCTGCGCGAGTGCGGGCTCGGAGTGACCGACTGGCGCGCGGAGGGCCGCACGGGGGAGCGGGAGGTGCTCATGGTGGTGGCCCGGCGCAAACACGGCCCGCGCGTGATGCAGCTCCTGGAGGAGCTGGACCCGCACGCCTTTGTCGTCCAGCTCGACGCCGCCGCGTACAAGGGGGGCTTTCTGCAGCGGGTGCTGCCGCACTGAGTGAGCCGCGTGTAAGGCGCGTGAAGAGGTCCAGGGTGAGGCCTGGCGGCGGATCGGCCAGTGGAACGATGAGGGCGTCTGGCTGCTGCCCGGCTGCACCGGTGTCCAGTCGCCCCCCTCGAGCCGGTAGTCGAGCGCCGTTTTCAGGGCGATGACCCGCTTCAGCTCAAACCCCAGATCCACCGGCTTGCCGTCCGGGCCGAAGGGGCCCGAAAGTCTGATGGTAAGCAGCTCACCTGGCTTCCCCGCGGCGAAGCGCACGGTAAGGCGGTGCTCGCCTGAACAGGGATTCGTCTGGACGTCCACCTGGGCTCCACGTCGCTGCCCCAGTGTCTGGCCCGGACGCCCGCCGCGGTCCAGGCTCCGCACAGCAGGAGGCGCCCCGCAGCGGGGGCGCCTCTGCGCATGGACGGCGACCGACGGGGCGGCTTCCTGCGGAAGTTCCTCCGGGCCTGAGCCTGCCCGGCGCTCAGGGGCCGGCCGGGCAGCGCAGCCACTCGCTGTTGGCCCAGCGGATCAGGAGCAGCCGCCCGTCGGGCGCCCACCCTGCTGCATGCCCGCTGCCGAAGTGGTTCTCCGCGCCGTCGGCGGCGCGCACCACCACGTCGTCGTAGACGTCCGCCTGGGTGCGGTAGGCAAAGCCACCGGGGCCCGGCACCCATTCGGGCTCCGTCTCGGTCTGCGGCTCGGGAACCTCCTCCAGCGTGCCGGTGGCGATGTCCAGCATCAGATAGCGCCAGCCGCCGAACTCCGGGGTCGGCTCCCGGATCAGCAGCCCTGCGCCGTCGGGGGTGAAGGAGAGCGCCAGCCGCGGCGCAGACTCGCTGTGCGGGATGCGCACCCGGATCTGCCCTTCCGCCAGGAGCCGGTCGGCGCCGGTCTGCAGGTCGTGCAGGACGATGCTGGCCGGCGCGAGCATGTGCTCATCCTCCTCGCGCATGTCGTAGCTGATGCCGGCCAGCATCCGGCGGTCGGGCGACAGGGCGGTGAAGCCGCTGCCGCCGGACCGCTGCACCGCCGCCTGCTCCGTCCCCGCCCTCCAGCGGTGAATCCGGTGGCCGTCCGCCACCACCAGTTCGTCCGGCCGCCAGAAGGCCTGGTACTGCCACGAGGTGAGGGAAATGCCCGTCCGCTGCAGCTCCCCCGACCGGAGGTCCAGCACCCAGATCTCGGTTTCGATCAGGCTGGTGGGGTCGGTGGCCATAAGGGCCACGCGGTCGCCCGACGGCGCGGCCAGTGTGCGGTAGACGTTGGCCGGCGCACTGCCCAGGGTCTGCTCCTGCCCGGTCGCGGGGTCCAGCAGGATCAGCTGCGGCTCTTCGCCGGTGAAGACCTCCAGCAGGGACCGGCTCGTCATCAGGCCGTGATCGGCCTCGACGCCGTTCAGGTCCAGCACCAGGTGCGGAGGCGGCGCCTCCAGCCGGGCGGTGAGCTCGCCCGCCTGCCTCTCAACCTCGAGGCCCCGTGCCGTCAGCCGGTGTACGGCCAGGGCCAGGTCGGCACCGCCCACAGACCGGAAGCGGAGGTCCATCGGAAGGCGCGGCAGCGTGCTTCCCGGCTCGACCGGCATCCATTCGCCGCCGTCGAGCCGGTAGTCCAGCGCGATCCCCGGCGTGGTCACCCGCTCCAGGTCAAATCCCAGGTCCACCGGCTCGCCGTCCGGGCCGAAGGGGCCCGAGAGCCTGACGGAGACCCGTTCGCCCGGCTCCCCTGCAGGGATGTGCACCAGGAAGACGTGCTCGCCCGAGTAGGGATTCGTCTGCACGTCCACCCAGGGTTCTCCAGTGCCGGTAATCTGAAGGGCGGCCTCTGCCGCGGCCGGGTCTGCGGAGGGCGGCAGGACGAGATCGATGGTCACCTCGTCGCTGTGCACGCGGAGCCGGCAGGTGCCTGATGCCACGTAGCGGGGGTGCCCGGACACCAGCCACGGCTGCACCAGGCTGGCCTGGGGGAGCGAGCGCGCCCAGATGAGACAGTCGCCCTCCGGGCCGGACCGGGTCCCGCCCTGCTGGTCTCTGGTGGTCGTTACTCCTTGGGACTCTCCAACGCTGGACCCACCTTGGGAGTCACTTGCGTCCGCCGCTGCTGCCCCGCCCGCCTCGGCGGGAGACTGCCGGTCGGCGGCGGTTTCGGAAGGCTCAGGCGTTCCCGGCTGCACCGAGGGCATGCAGCCGGCGAGGATCAGCAGGAGCACAAGCAGGGCCGGAACCGCCCGCTTCTGTCTCATGCCAGTTCACCCCTTTGCGGCTTTACTTGTTAGACCGCCAGCCGACTGCGGCGGTTTCCGGCGCGTTCCTGGGGGCGGCGCGCAGACGGCCTCCCTGGCGACGCGTACCCTGCGGATGCGCCCCTTCAGGGCTGCGCTGCCGGTGCTCGCGGCGGGCGGCCCGCCTCCGGTCCCCGCCGCCGTGTTATGTTTCCCAGCGTGCCGACGCATGCTAGTTGAGGACAGCGCACAAGGGAGGCATGAGCGTGAAGGTCCACGTCCTCTACGCCAGCATGTACGGGCATACTGAGGTGCTGGCAGAGGCGATTGCGGAAGGGGCCCGGAGGGTCAGCAGCGCAGACGTGGTGTTGAAGTCGGTGGACGACGTGGATCCGGCGGAACTGAAGGAGGCCGACGGGATCATCTGGGGCTGCTCGTCGGTGTTCGGTGAGCCGAACGCGCAGATGGCGAGCTTCCTGGCGAAGCTGGGCGGCCTGTGGGCGGCCGGCGAGCTGCAGGGCAAGGTGGGCGGCGTGTTCGGGACCGCTTCCTCGCAGCACGGCGGTGTCGAGAACCTGCTCCGGGCCCTGCAGACCCCCATGCAGCACCACGGCATGATCATCGTCTCCAACACGGGCACGCTGGATGCTGACCGCGTCCGGTACGGCTGCCCAAGCGGCGCCGCAGCCACCATTCCGGTGGAGGCTGCCCCGGATGCACCGATGAACCGCCCCACCGAGGCGGAGATGGAACTGGCGCGGCAGTACGGCCGGCGCGTGGCCGAGGTGGCCGGCCGTCTGGCCCGTACGCCCGCCACGGTCTAGTCTCTGCACAGCAGGAGGCGCCCCACAGCGGGGGCGCCTCTGCGCATGGACGGCGGTTCACGCCCTTGGGCGAGGTCTGGCAGCGCCCAGCGAGGAATGGCGGCCTGCGCTGTGGAAGAGTGCCCATCAGACCACAGCTGGGAGGACTGCCAACGCCGATGACACCAGAGGAGATCGTGGCGATTCTGCAGCGCGACCTGAAGCTCCTCTATGATTCGCAAGGGCCGACGCCGCTTCGGGACCGGCTGGCCGACGCCCTGCGAGACGAGGTCGCGGCCCTGCGGGAAGGCGCGCCGGCCGGCCGCAA
>JAMNXV010000075.1 GCA_023623185.1 Bacillota bacterium | reverse complement strand
ATAAGCCTGACCGAATGCTATGAAGCTACTCGTCAATCTTGGCGAACCGCCGGATGCGGACCCGCATGTCCGGTGGTGTGAGAGGACGGGGGCTAGCCGCCCCCTCCTACTCGACCATTGTCGCGAAATGCGCGGCAGGCGTGGTATAGTGAATTAGATGCTGCTGGAATGAGGAGGGGTGTGCCGTGTCAGCCGACAAGCCGAGCGACCGCCGCGCGTTCTTCCGCGAGGGGTTCCGGAGCCTCGTGCGCGCGTTTGCCGAGACCGCGCAGGCGGTGGCCGACGAGGCGGCGACCCGCGGCTCCGGGGGGGTCCGCTACCTGCGGCCGCCCGGCGCCCTGCCGGAGGCTGCCTTCCTGCTCACCTGCACGCGCTGCGGCGACTGCGCCCGCGCCTGCCCCAGCGGGGCGATCCAGCTCCTGCCCGAGTCCGCCGGCGCGGCCGTGGGCACCCCCTTCATCGATCCTGTCCAGAAGGCCTGCGACCTCTGCGGGCAGTGCATGCCCGCCTGCGGGCCAGGGGCCCTGGTCACGGTGGCCGACCCCCGGCAGGTGCGGATGGGCGCGGCGGTCATCGACCCGTCCCGCTGCTGGGCCTTCCAGGGGTCGATCTGCGACCTGTGCTACCAGCGGTGTCCCTACCCCGACGAGGCGCTTCGGCTCGTGAACGGGAAGCCTGTTGTGGAGCGGGACCTGTGCACCGGATGCGGCCTGTGCGCCTACGTCTGCGTGAGCACCCCGCCTGCCATTGCCATTGAACCCTGCAACTGACCGGGAGGAGTTCGATGTACAAGCTTCGCATTGTGCCCACCGAAGAGGCCGTGGGCCTGATGTTCGCACATGATCTGACCCGCATCGTTCCCGGGGAGGGAAAGGGGCCCCGGTTCCGCCGGGGCCAGGTTGTCAAGCCTGAGGATATTCCGGTGCTCCTTTCCATGGGCAAAGAGCACCTCTACGTGTGGGAGCCGCAGCCCGGCATGCTCCACGAGGAGGACGCGGCCCGGCGGCTGGCCGAGGCCGGCGCCGGCGGGGGATTGCGGTGGGACCCGCCTGCGGAGGGGAAGGTCAGCCTGAAGGCCGCCTTCCGGGGGCTCCTGCGGGTGGACGCGGCCCGGCTGGAGGACATCAACGCCATCGGCGACATCACCATCGCCACGCTGCGCGACGCCACGCTGGTGGAGCCGGACACGATTGTGGCCGGCTGCAAGGTGACGCCGCTGCTCGTGGCCGAGGAGCAGATTCAGCGCGCGGAAGCCGTGGGCCGCTGGATCGAGGTGAAGCCCCTGAAGCCGCTTTCGGTGGGCCTGGTGATCACCGGGAGCGAGGTGTACAAGGGCCGGATCCCCGACAAGTTCGGGCCCGTCGTGGAGGAGAAGGTCGGGCGCTTCGGCTGCCCGGTGGTCTACAAGGCGTACAGCAACGACCAGGCGGAGCTGACCGCCGCCAAGATCCGGGAGGCCGTGGCTGCCGGCGCGCAGATGGTGCTGTGCACCGGGGGGATGTCGGTGGACCCCGACGACGCGACGCCCGGGGCCATCCGCCAGGCGGGCGCCGACGTGGTGACCTACGGCGTGCCCTTCCTGCCGGGTTCGATGTTCATGTTCGCGTACCTCGGCGACGTGCCCGTGATGGGCCTTCCCGGGGCTGTCATGTGGGAGAAGGAGACGGTGTTCGACCACGTGCTGCCGCGGGTCCTGGCGGGCGAGCGGCTGAGCAGGGCCGACTTCGTCCGCATGGGCCACGGCGGGCTCCTGCCCAGGTAGGGCAGGCCAACGGAGGAGGCGAGTCCGGTGCTTGAACTGCAGATCCCCGGCCGCGAGACGCTGCGGCTGGAGCACCTCGTGCTGGACTACAACGGCACCCTGGCGAGGGACGGGGTCCTGCGGCCGGGCGTGGCGGAGCGCATCCGGGCGTTGGCGGCGCACCTGCAGGTGCACGTCATCACGGCCGACACGTTCGGCAGCGCCCGGGCTCAGACGGCGGAGCTGCCCGTGACGCTCCAGGTCATTGGCCAGGGCGGCCAGACTGAGGCGAAGGAGCGGCTGGTCGAATCGCTCGGCCCCGCCGCCGTCGCGGCCGTCGGCAACGGGGCCAACGACCGGCTGATGCTGGCCCGGGCGGCGCTTTCGATCTGCGTGCTGGAGGCGGAGGGCGCGGCCGTGGCGACGCTGCGGGAGGCGGACGTCGCGGTGAGGTCGCCGGAGGATGCCCTGGACCTGCTGCTTCGCCCCGGCCGGCTGGCGGCGACCCTGCGGATCTAGCGGAACTGCCATTCTGAGGAGGAGGGCCTGCGGTGCACACACCGAGAGAGACCAGACCCGAAAGCCGGAACGGTGGAGATGGGGTCGTGGTGAAGCGGGCGGTCTGCCCCCACGACTGCTGGGATACCTGTTCCATGCTGGTGCACGTGAAGGACGGCCGGGCCGTCCGGGTGATGGGCGACCCCGACCACCCTGTGACGCGGGGCTTTCTCTGTGTGAAGACCAACCACTATGAAGAGCGGGTGTACAGCCCCGATCGGGTGCTCTACCCCATGAAGCGCGTCGGACCGAAGGGCTCCGGGCAGTTCGCGCGCATCTCCTGGGAGGAGGCCCTGGAGACCATCGCCGACCGCTTCCGCGCCATTATCGCGGAACACGGGGCAGAGGCGATTCTGCCCTACTCCTACGCGGGCACGATCGGCGTGCTGCAGTACGGCTCGATGGACCGGCGCTTCTTCCACCGGTTGGGGGCCAGCCGGCTCCTGCGCACCATCTGCTCCGCGGCCGGGTCGGCGGCGGTGCGGTCGGTGACGGGCCACCGCATGGGGCCCGATCCCGAGGATATGGTAAACGCCCGGCTGATCGTGGTCTGGGGCGTCAACGTGACGTCTTCCAACCCCCACCAGTGGCCGATCATCCAGGAGGCGCGCCGGCGGGGGGCCAGACTGGTGGTTATCGATCCCTACCGCTACAAGGCGGCGCGGGAGGCCGACTGGCACCTCTCCCCCCGGCCGGGCACCGACGCGGCGCTGGCCCTGGGGCTCATGCACGTGCTGGTGCGGGAGGGCTGGCTCGACCGGGACTACATCGAGCAGCACACCCTGGGGTTTGAGCACCTGCGCGCGAAGGTGGCCGAGTGGCCCCCGGAGCGGGCCGCGGCCGTGACTGGCATCGGCGCCGGGGAGATCGAGCGGCTGGCCCGGCTCTGGTGGGAGAGCCGCCCAGGGGTGCTGCGGGTGGGCTACGGCCTGCAGCGCCACACCAACGGCGGCTCCAGCGTGCGGGCCATCTGCATGATTCCGGCCCTGACCGGCCACTGGCGGGATCGGGGCGGCGGTTTCCTGCTCTCCAACTCCAGCTCCTACGGCCTCAACTCGAACGCCCTGGAGCGCCCGGACCTGCTGCCCTCGCCGCCCCCGCGCGCCATCAACATGATCGAACTGGGCAAGGCCCTGACTGAACTGAACGACCCGCCGGTCAAGGCGCTGTTCGTTTACAACTCGAATCCCGCGAGCGTCGTGCCGAACCAATCGAAGGTGCTCGCAGGTCTATCCCGTGAAGACCTGTTCACGGTGGTCCACGAGCAGCTCTTCACCGACACCTGCCGCTGGGCCGACATCGTGCTGCCGGCCACGACGCAGTTTGAGCATACTGACCTGATGACCTCCTACTGGCACCTCTACGTGCAGCTCAACGAGCCGGTCATCGAGCCCCTGGGAGAGGCGGTGCCCAACACCGAGCTCTTCCGCCGGCTGGCCCGGGCGATGGGCTTCACGGAGGACTGCTTCCGGGACAGCGATGAGGACCTGATCCGCCAGGCGCTCTCCGGCGGCAGCCCCTATCTGGAGGGGATCACCCTGGAGCGGCTGAAGCGGGAGCGCTTCATCAAGGTCAGCCGCCCCGCGGCGCCCTTTGCGGACGGAGGATTCGGGACGCCGTCGGGAAAGGTGGAATTCTACTCACAGGCCCTGGCGGATGCGGGGCTGGACCCGGTGGTGGAGTACACGCCCCCGGCCGAGTCCATCGACGGCTCGCCCGAGCTGGCGGCCCGCTACCCCATCGCCCTGATCACGCCGGCGGCGCACCACTTCCTGAACAGCACGTTCGCCAACCTGCCCCGCATGCGGGAGCGGGAAGGTGCGCCCACCATATTCCTGAACCCGGTGGACGCCGAGGCCCGGAACATCCGCACCGGCGACTGGGTCCGTGTCTTCAACGACCGGGGCTCGGTGCGGCTGCAGGCCCGGGTCGGGGACTGGTCGCAGCCCGGCGTCGCCATCTCGCCCTCCATCTGGTGGTCCAGGGACATGCCGGACGGCGCCGGCATCAACGTGCTGACCCTGGACCAGCCGGCCGACATGGGAGGCGGCGCCTCCTTCCACACCAACCTGGTGGAGGTGGAGCGGGCCGATCCGCCGGATGACGCACCACGATAAGCGGAGGTGAGAGTCCATGCGCCAGCGAAACGCCCTCTGGCCCGCCCTCGTACTGCTGCTGGGCCTGTTTCTGACGCTCGTCGGGGCGCCCGGCGCCCTGGCCGCAGACGGCCCCGGGAAAGTCTACGTAGTGCGCATCGACAACGGGCAGGTTATCGATGCCGGGCTGGCCCAGTTCGTCGACCGCGTGTTTGAACAAGCGGGCGCGGATCCCGACGCCGTCGCCATCGCCGTGGTGCTGGACACGCCGGGCGGCTACGTGGACAGCGCGGCACGCATCAAGGACCGCCTGCTGGCGCCCCCCAACCAGCTGAAGACCATCGCCTATGTGGAAAACGCCGCCATCTCGGCCGGCGCCCTGATCGCCACGGCAGCCGAGTACCTCTACATGCACCCCGGCTCCGTCATCGGCGCCGCGGAGCCGCGCACCCTTGCCACCGGCGAGACGGCCGATTACAAGTCGCTCTCCGTGGTGGTCAACTACTTCACCTCGGCGGCAATCGCCCGGAACCGGGATCCGGACGTCGCCCGGGCGTTCGTCGACAAGGACCACCCCATCCCGGGGCAGACAGACGTGCTTCTCACGCTGCCCTACCAGCAGGCGGTGGAGATCGGCTATGCCAACGGCATTGCCGAGAGCCTGAACGACGCCATCCAGCAGGCCGGCATCGCGGAGTTCCAGCTCGTGGAGCCGGGGTGGACCTTCTCGGAGCAGGTCGGACGGTTTCTGACGACGCCCTGGGTCGCCATCCTGCTGCTGGTGGCGGGCGTGATCGCCTTCGGCATCGAGTTCATGCAGCCGGGCCTCACCGGGCCGGCCGCCGTGGGTGTCATCTGCCTCGTCCTGTTCTTCCTCGGCAACACGCTGGTGGGCACGGCCGGCTGGGTGGAGATTGCCCTGGCCATCAGCGGCCTCGTGCTAATGGCGGTGGAGCTGTTCACGCCGGGCTTCGGCATCTTCGGGCTGGCGGGCATCGCGGCCTTCGGCGCGGCCATCTTCCTGGCGGCCCCGTCGGCCGGTCTGGCCTGGCGGTACCTCATGTGGACGACCATCGCCTCGGCGTTCGTGCTCTTCGCCCTGATCCGGGCCGTCAGCAAGCGGGGCCTGGGCAAGGTGCTCACGCTGTCCGACACCGCCAGGGACTGGTCTGCCCAGGCGGAGGACCGCAGCCGCCTGGTGGGGCGGGAGGGCGTGAGCCTGACCGTCCTCCGTCCGGCCGGCACGGCCGTCTTCGACGACAAGCGGCTGGATGTGGTTTCTGAAGGGGAGTTCATCTCCGCAGGCGTGCCTGTGCGGATCATCCGGGTGGAAGGAACCCGCATCGTGGTCCGGGCGATTGGTAAATAATTTCGAACAGGTGTGAGGAGGTCTGCCCATGGCTGAGTTTGCTTTCTTGATCCCCACCTTTCTGGTGATTCTGCTTCTCGTCCTCTTCTTTAGCTTCATTCCCGTAGGTCTCTGGATTTCGGCCGCCGCGGCCGACGTGCGTGTGGGCATCTTCTACATGATCGGCATGAAGCTGCGGCGGGTGCCGCCCCACCGCATCGTGAACGCCCTGATCAAGGCGGAGAAGGCGGGGCTGGAGATCGACATCGACAAGCTGGAGGCCCATTATCTGGCCGGCGGCAACGTGGACCGGGTGATCGACGCCCTGATTGCCGCCCAGCGGGCCGGCATCGACCTGGTCTTCGAGCGGGCTGCGGCGATCGACCTGGCCGGGCGCGACGTGCTCCAGGCGGTGCAGATGTCGGTCAACCCGAAGGTCATCGAGACGCCTGTCGTGTCGGCCGTCGCGAAGAACGGTATTGAGCTGAAGGCAAAGGCGCGGGTGACCGTGCGGGCCGACATCAACCGGCTGGTCGGCGGCGCCGGCGAGGAAACGATCATCGCCCGCGTCGGTGAGGGCATCGTCACCACCATCGGCTCGGCGGAGAACCATGAAGCGGTTCTGGAGAACCCGGACATGATCTCCCAGACCGTCCTGGCCAAGGGGCTCGACGCCGGCACCGCGTTCGAGATCGTCTCCATCGACATCGCTGACGTGGACGTCGGCGCCAACATCGGCGCCCGCCTGCGGGCCGACCAGGCCGAGGCGGAGAAGGTGATGGCGCAGGCCAAGGCCGAGGAGCGGCGGGCGATGGCCGTGGCCCAGGAGCAGGAGATGCGGGCGGAGACCCAGCGCATGCGGGCGAAGGTCGTCGAGGCGGAGGCCGAGGTGCCGCGGGCCCTGGCGCAGGCCCTGCGCGAGGGCAGGATCGGCGTCATGGAGTACCTGCAGATGCAGAACATCAAGGCCGACACCGCCATGCGGGAGTCGCTGGGCGGCGGTCAGCGCGGCGGCCAGCCCGGCGGCGGTCAGACCCAGAAGTAGGTGATGTGCCCTGGAAGATCTGCTGTGGCTGATTGTGCTGGCGATCGTAGGCACCGCGTGGTCCACGGTGCAGGAGAAGATGGGGGGCGGAAGGAAGCCCACGCGCCGCCCGCGCGGCGGCCGGCCTGTGCCCCGCGGCACGGGCATCCCCCAGTGGCCGACCCCGCCTTCGCGGCCGACGGCGGCTTCCCGGCCCAAGCCGGCTAGCCGGCCCCGTCCCGCCCGCGGCCCCGCGCCGACGGCGGACGCAGCCTCCGAAGCCATCGGCTCCGAGGGCATCGCCTCGGAAGGCATCAGGTCCGAAGGCTTCGGTTCTGAGGGCCTGAGCACTGAGGGGGTTCGCGGGGAGGGCGTCCGGGCGGAGGTCGTACGCTCTGCCCCCCTGAGCACCCTGCTGCGGGTGGAAGAGCCGGATGCCGAAGGGACCGCCGCTGACGCGGCCGCCGGAACCGATCCCGGGCGTGCCGGCGATCTGCGCCAGGCTGCGGTGGCGCAGCTGGCCAGCCGTGAGGGGCTGGCCCAGGCGGTGCTGCTGGCCGAGGTGCTGGGCAAGCCCAGGGCCCTCAGGCCTTACGGAAGAGGGTAGCGTACTGCGCATGCGCGGGCAGGGCCCGGCCACAGAGGCCGGGCCCTGCCCGCTCGTCAATGCACCACGTCTGCGAGCACCGGCGCCAGGGCTTCCAGCAGCGCGCCCGTCCACCCGGCGAGCCGCTCGGGCAGCCCCTCCCCGGCCAGATCTGCGAGAGGACGGGCGATCTGCACCGCCACGGTGTAGGCCCCCCAGTCCACCGCCTCGGCGAGGGAAGGATCCAGCT